>JBFWWB010000133.1:0-6964 GCA_050246435.1 Hyphomonadaceae bacterium | reverse complement strand
ACCGACCATCTAGCGCAGTTCGGCGCCATCGAGATGGAGCGCGCGGCGTTCAAGAAAATGCTGGCCGACGCGCTCGCCGTTGACGGCGATTTCTTCGCGCTGCCGGAAGACGCCTCAGCCGGTCAGCTTCTGCAATCGATCACCCACACGTCGTAGGTGGGGTGCTCCAGCGCGTTGAGCGCGGGACTTGAGGCGAACATCCATCCCGAGAAGATCATCGTCTCCGCCGCCTTCGGCTGGCCGGCGTCGATCAAGGGGCGGTCGTCGATCTCGAGATAGGCCTTCACCTCCGGCACGTCTTCGGGCGGCTTCTTCTGACAGGCGCGCGCAGTGATCCGCAGCGTCTCGAAGCTCACCGCGCGGCCCACCGGCGCGCCGATGTCGCGCGCGGCGCCGCTCGTCTTGTCCAGCACGCGCAGCACCACCGTGTCGGCGAAGGCCGTCGCCGGCGCGAGGCTCAAAAAGGCCGCGCACAGGGCCGCGCGCACAAAGGTCATGGCAATTGCGCTCCATTCGGCGCGCTGCTTTCGTGCGCGCCGTCGCCGTTCCCCGATCCCATGTTCGACATCGCCGATACAAGCGTCGTCAGCAGATCGACGGAGCCCTGCGTTTGCGCGATTTCGCCGTTCGGCTTCAGCATGGCCTCCGCGCCGCCCGCCTCGATCGAGACGTACGCGCCGCCCAGCAGCCCGTCGCTGGAAATCTTGGCGGTGGAATCCTCGGGCACCTTGTATTTCTGATCCACCGAGAAGGTGATTTGCGCCATGTAACTGTTGGGATCGAGGCTGACCGCGCTTACCGCGCCCACCTTCACGCCCGACATGCGAACGTCCGAGCCCACGGAAATCCCGTCCACCCGGTTGAAGCGCGCGATGATCGGATAGCCGCCTTGCGTTTCGGCTCCGCCCGCCCGCGCCACCGCGAATGCGAGGAACGCCCCGGCGACGATCGCCACCAGCGCGCCGACGATGGTTTCGGCCGTCTGCTCCTTCATGGCGCGCCGTCCGGCCGCCACGCCTCGTACTCGTCCATCCGGTCCGCTTCGCCGCGGCGTGCGAGACTGCCCGGCGGGCGATACGCCATGATCGTGCCGGTGAGGTTCGGCCGGTGCGGTTTTTCCCAAATCTGGCGCGGTAAGGGCGCGGCCACCGGCGATTCTTCAATCGAGTAGTGCAGCCAGCCGTGCCAATCGGGCGGCACGCGCGAGGCTTCCGCCACGCCCTTATAAATCACCCAGCGGCGCGGCTTGCCGTCCCGGCTGGGCTTACGCTCCTGATAGTAGCGGTTGCCCTGCTCATCCTCTCCGACCAACACGCCTCTCCTGCCGATGTCGTAAAAGGCGCCAAGCGTGGCCCCGTTCCACCAAGTGAAGATGCGCGCGAGCATGGGCGGATTTACGTCCGTCTGATGGCCGCCGCGAGGTTGCGGCGGCGGCACTATGGCGCCTGCGAAGGCGGTGGTCCAGACAACGCAAGATTCCATAAATTGTAGCCCTCACAGGCATATACCTACCATATGTTGAAATACGGCGCGCCCGTCCTTAGCCTCGCGGGAGGTTGCAAGGAGTTGCCCCGCATGCCCGCGCCGACCGGTTGGCTTCCCCGCGAAATTGAAGACTGGGCGGACGGCGAAGGCCGTATCCTGGTGCGTGCTCCCGCGGCGTGGGCGGACGAGGAGATCGAAACGGCCGCCCGCGCCGGGCTGGCTTGGTCCGAAGCCGACGGCGTCGCTTCCCTCGCGCCCGCCCTGCGCGTCGCGGCGCACCAATTGGCGCAGTGGGCCATCGCCTGTGGCGGCGCCGAAACCGACCTCGCAGGCGCCGCGTTCGCGGCGCTGGAGCGTGGCGAAATCCGTCTCCCGCCGCTGCTGGCGCGCGCCGCCGTGGCCGGGGATGCAAGCCTTGCCGCCGCCGCGCGCTTCATCGCCTGGCCCACCGAGCCGGCACACGAACCGCAGGCGCTGCTGGCGGCGCAGACCGCGCTGTTCGCCGGCGCGCGCGTGGGCGTGCGCGGGGCGCCCAGCGCCGCCGCGCTCGATCTGCTTTCCGCCGCCGCGCGGTTGGCAGGCGAAGGCGCGCCGCTGGTTCTGGTGGAAGGTTCGCGGGAGCCGGCGCGGCCGGGCGTGGCGGTGGCCCCTGGCGCCGCCGGCGCAGGCTGCGCCCCTGCGCCGGGCGCGCTCCTGCGCGAGCCGGGTGGGGCCACCGGCGACGTGAGCGACGTCGTCATCGGCGCAACGCTCGATCTCGCTGCATTCGTACGCGCCGACGGCGTGGATGCCGCCGGCATCGAGCGCGCCGCGCGCCTGCTGGTCTCGCTGCTCGAGGGCGCGCAAGCCGCCGCCGGCGCCGCCGGGGGCCGGCCGCTGGCGATCGAACTCGCTGGCTTGGGCGGCGCGGTGCGCCGGCTCGGCCTCGCCTATGACGCGCCCGCCGGCCGCGAAGCCGCCGCCTGCCTCGCCGCCCTCGCCGGCGGCGCCGCGGCCGCCGAAAGCGCCCTGCTGGCGCGGCGGCTCGGCGCGCAACCGGGCGCACCGGATCAACGCCTGCAAGAGGCGCGCGCCGCCGCCGCGCGGCTGAGGCCGCCTGCGGCCCTGACCGCCGCCGCCGGCCGCGCCCGCGCGCTGTGGGAGGGCGTGACCGGGCCGCTGCGCCACGCCGCGCTGCTGGCCCTGCGCGACGAGGAGAGCCTGAGCCCTGCGCCGGCGCCGGTGCGCTACGGCCGACGCCGCCACGGCGGCTTCGGGCGCACCTTGGCGCCGGAAACCGTCGAAGCGCTGGCGAGCCTCGGCTATCGGCCCGCCGCCATCGAAGCCGTCGCGCTCTATGTCGAAGGGCGCGGCAGCCTGGAAGGCGCGCCCGGCGTCAGCCTCGAAGCGCTGGCGCGCAAAGGGTTCAACGATCCCGCCCTCGCCGCGATCGAGGAAGCCGCACGCGATGCGTTCGACATCCGCGCCGTGGCGCATCCCGCCGTCGTCGGCGCAGATTTCTGCCGCGATACGCTGGGCATCACCGGCGAAGGCGATCTGCTGGCGCAGCTCGGCTTCAGCGCGGCGGAGATCGAGGCGGCGGATCGCTATTGCTGCGGCGCAGGAGACCTCGCGCGCGCGCCGGGCCTCAAGGCGAGCGACCTGGCGGTTTTCGCTACGCCGCAGGGGTACGAGCCCGTGCTCGCGATGGCGAAAGCGGTGTGCGTGTTCCTGCTCGGCGCGGCCGCCGCAAGGCTGACGCTGGCGAACGAGAACGAGGCCGAGCGCATCGCCGCCGCTGCGCACGCCGCCGGCGTTTCCATCGTGCATTGGCACCGGCCGCAGCCGCGCAACGCGCCGATCGAGATGCTCCAGCGCCTCGCGGAGGCGGCCATCCAGCGCGCGCCGCCGCCGCCCACGCCCGCGCCGGAAGCGGCCGCGCCGGAGCGCCGCCGCCTGCCCGATCGCCGCAAGGGCTACATCCAGAAGGCCTCGATCGGCGGACACAAAGTCTATCTGCACACCGGCGAGTACGAAGACGGGCAAGTCGGCGAAATCTTCATCGACATGCACAAGGAAGGCGCCGCCTTCCGCTCGCTGATGAACAATTTCGCGATCGCCACCTCTATCGGCCTGCAATACGGCGTGCCGTTGGAGGAATATGTCGACGCTTTCGTGTTCACGCGGTTCGAGCCGGCAGGCGAAGTGCGCGGCAACGATTCCGTCCGCCACGCGACGTCGATCCTCGATTACATCTTCCGCGAGCTCGCCGTGTCGTATCTCGATCGCCGCGACCTGGCGCATCTCGATCCGATGGACGCGCGCCACGACGGCATCGGACGGACGCCCGTTGACGCTTCGGCGTTCATCTCGAAAGGCTTCGCCCGCGGCCAGGCCGACAACATCATCGCCCTGCCGGGCCGCAGCCCCGCCGGCGCGCGCGAGCGCAAGGGCTTGAGCGAGACCGCCGCCCCCGCCTCAAGACCTGCCGCGCCGGCGGTTTCCTACGAGGCCAGCGCGTGCGCGGCGTGCGGCCACTTCACGTTGCAGCGCCAAGCCGCCGGCGGCGTCGTCTGTGCGGCGTGCGGGGCGTCAGCCTTGTAAACATTGCCGCGCCGTCCATTTCGCCGCCGCTGCGGTACGCCTGAAATTACTGCCTTTTCACTGGCGGATATAACAAACTCTCGTTAAGGACCGACGGCATGACTTGGACTCTCCGCGCGGTTCTGGCGGCGCTGATTGCGGGGACTTGCTGGTCCGGCGCGGCGTTCGCCGGCCCTGCGGGCCCGATGGTCGTGCGGCTTAACCCTGGCTATGGTGGCGTTTGCGATTCGTGCGATCTCTCCGCACGCATCCTTTCCGGCGCGCGGCTTTCGGGCGGCGTGTTCTCCCGTTCCGACTTTTCCCGCTCCGCGATGGACGGGGCGAACGGCGCTGGCGGCGTGTTCGAAGAAGCGAATTTCACCCGCGCCGATTTGAGCCGCGCGCGCCTCAGCAATGCGAAGCTGCGTAAGGCCAAGTTCTCTAGCGCCATCCTCGCCCATAGCGACGCTACGGGCGCCGAGCTGGATGGGGCGGATTTCACCAACGCCGAGCTTCAGTTCGCGAATTTCTCGCAAGCCTCGCTTAAGGGTACGGTGTTCCTCGCGGCGCGCGCGCCGCAGGCGAATTTCCTGGGCGCGGAATTGAAGCGCGCGGATTTCACGATGGCCGCGCTGCAGCAGGCCGATTTCACCGGCGCCAATCTTACAGAAGCGAAACTCGTCCAGGCCAATCTGCGCGGCGCCAATCTCGCCTCCGCCCGCGGCCTCACGCAGCGCCAGCTTAAATCCGCCTGTGGCGACGCCGATACGCGCCTGCCTGCAGGCCTCTCGATCGCGGCCTGCCATTAAGCCTTAGGGCTTCTTCACCGCCGGCAGCGCGACGCGCAGATGCAATTCCTGCAATTGCTTGGCGCTGACTTCGCTCGGCGCATCCATCATCAAATCCTGCGCCTGCTGGTTCATTGGGAACGCGATCACGTCGCGCAGGTTCGACAAGCCCGCCAGCAGCATGACGATGCGATCCACCCCCGGCGCCATGCCGCCATGCGGCGGCGCGCCGTAACGGAACGCGTTCAACATGCCGCCGAAGCGCGCCTCCACTTCCTCGGGCCCATAGCCCGCGATGGCGAACGCCTTGAGCATGATGTCGGGGCGGTGGTTGCGGATGGCGCCGGAGCACAGCTCCACGCCGTTGCAGACGATGTCATACTGGTAGGCCAGCACATCGAGCGGCTCTTTCGTCTCCAGCGCTTCGAGGCCGCCTTGCGGCATCGAGAACGGGTTGTGGCTGAAGTCGACGCGCTTTTCCTCTTCGCTCCATTCGAACATCGGGAAATCGACGATCCAGCAGAAATGAAAGCCCTCGGTTTTCGAGACACCCAGTTCTTCGCCGATGCGCAGCCGCGCGGCGCCCGCCAGCTTCGCCGCAGGGCCTTCCTGATCGGCAGCGAAGAAAAGCGCGTCGCCTGGTTTGCAGCCCGAGATCAGCGCAAGCTTTTGCATGATTTCATCGGGAATGAACTTGGCAATGGGGCCTTTGCTGATGAGAGTCTTGAAATCTTTCGCTCGCGCTATGATTGACGAGTCACCAGTTACTTCGGCCCACGCTAGAATTGCGTCGCGCAGAACAGATCCCTCGGTTTCACCAGTTTCTTCTTCGAACACGATGTAGCCGAGGCCCGGCGCCTTGAAGTCCTTGCGCGCCCAATCGTTCAGCTTGTCGAAGAAGGACCGCGGCTGGGCGGCCGCGCCCGGCGCGGGGATCGCGCGCACCACGCCGCCCTTGGCGATCACATTCTTGAACGCGTTGAATTCGGTTTCCTTGAAAAGCTCCGTCACGTCCGCCAACACGATCGGGTTGCGCAGGTCCGGCTTGTCGGAGCCGTATTTCAGCAGCGCTTCACGGTACGGGATGCGCACGAACGGCGCTGGCGAGACGAAGCGGCCTTCGCTGAATTCGTCGAACACGCCGCGGATCACCGGCTCCATCGCCTGGAACACATCCTCCTGGGTGGCGAAGCTCATCTCGACGTCGAGCTGATAGAATTCGCCGGGCGCGCGGTCGGCGCGGGCATCCTCGTCACGGAAGCAGGGCGCGATCTGGAAATAGCGGTCGAAGCCGGCCACCATCAGCAGCTGCTTGAACATCTGCGGCGCCTGGGGCAGCGCGTAGAATTTTCCCGGATGCAGGCGGCTGGGCACCAGATAATCGCGCGCGCCCTCGGGGCTCGAAGCGGTGAGGATCGGGGTGGAGAATTCCGTGAAGCCCTGCGCGATCATCCGCCGGCGGATCGAGGCGATCACCGCCGAACGCAGCATGATATTTTTGTGCAGGCTCTCGCGGCGCAGATCGAGATAGCGGTATTTGAGTCGAAGCTCCTCGGGATAGTCCGGCTCGCCGAACACCGGCAGCGGCAATTCCTGCGCTTCCGAAAGCGTTTCGGCGGCGCTCACGCGCACCTCGATCGCCCCGGTGGCGAGGCCCGCGTTCACCGTCTCCGGCGTGCGCGCCACCACCACGCCATCCACCCGCACGACGCTTTCCGCGCGCAGCCTCTCGAACAGCGCGAACGCCGCCTCCCCCGGCAGCGCCACCAGCTGGGTGATCCCATAATGGTCGCGCAGATCGACGAACAGCAGCCCGCCGTGGTCGCGCTTGCGGTGCACCCATCCCGACAGGCGGACGCTCTGTCCGACATCGCCGGCGCGCAAGGCGCCGCAATCATGGGTGCGATAGGCGTGCATGTTTGTTGGCGCTCCCGGCAGGCCGCCGGCCTCTAGGCCCGCGGAGGGGCGGACAACCGCATCCGCCCGCGGGCCTTGTCAAGCGCGCGGCGGGCGGGCGGGCTTTGCGGCGTATCGCAGCAAAGCGCGCTCTGATGCCGGAACGGCCTTGTCAATCGCCCCGGCGCGGCCCAGCTATCGGGCCTCCATGCCGCTCATTGCTGACACCAAGA
>JBFWWB010000132.1:0-6971 GCA_050246435.1 Hyphomonadaceae bacterium | reverse complement strand
GCGCGATCGAAACGAACAATATCGGCCGCGTCGTTCATGCGCGCGAGCTGGCGGCATTCGTGGTGATGCTGGCGTCGCCGCTGTGCGCGGCGATCAACGGCGAATCTATTCTCTGCGGCGGCGGCCTGCGCGGCGCGATCAGCTATTAGGCCGGGACGGCCGCCGTCTCCGGCTTCTTGGCGTACCGGAACGCGCAATAGACCGTGTAGCTCGCGACCACGATTCCCGGACCATTCGCCAGGCCGAGGAACAGGTCCTGCCGCAGGACTGCGTAAACGCCCCAGGTGAGGCAGTTGATGATGGTGATGACCGGCTGAATCCAGATTTTAGTGCCGTGCTTTTTGTTTTGCCGCGCCACCTCGATCAGCGAGACGAACATGGCGACTGCGAGAAGGGAGCCGAACGCGCCCACTGCACTTGTGAAATCCAAATTACTTCCCCCGATTTGAGCGCCGCCGCGCGCGCGAGAAAGAGCCTGGAGAGCGCGTCAATGTCAACAAAACGCCGTCGCCAGCGGCCCCGCGGGGCGCCGGGCGCACTAGCCAAGCCGGGCGCGCGCTCCTATCCATGCGGCGCGAATTTCCCGTGAACCGTTTCCAACCCTTGTCCGCGCTGCTGGCGGCGGAGCCTCGCGCCGACGGCCGCATGGCGTTCGGCCCGCTGGCGATCCTGTGCGCAGCCTCCGTCGCCGTGGCGGTGGGCAATGCGGGTCTGTTCTCGGTGCTGCCGGTGATCGGACGCGAGATCGGCGTGCCCGATCCGTTGATTGCGGCGGTGTTCTCGCTCGCCGCTGCGCTCACGGTGGTGTGTGCGCCATTTTGGGCGGACCAGACCGACACGACCGGGCGCAAGCGCGTGATCATGATCGGCACGTTCGGCTTCGCCATTTCGATGCTGGCCTGCGCCGTGGTCGTCGCGGTCGGCGTGCGCCACGTGCTCGCGCCGATGACGGTGTTCGTGTTGTTCCTGCTCGCGCGCGGGCTCAACGGCGCGCTGTCCAGCGCTTCGCAGCCGGCGATGCAGGCCTACATCGCCGACAACACCTCCCCGGCGCACCGCACCTCCGCGATCTCAACTTTGGCCGGGGCGTTCGGCCTCGGCAGCATCCTAGGTCCGCTCGCGGCGCCGTTGCTGGTGGGGCCGCCGCTGGGTCTGGCTTCACCGATGTTCGTCTTTGCGCTCGCCGGTTTCTGCCTGCTGGCCGTGGTGGCGCGCTGGCTGCCGGAAAGCGTCCGTCCAGCGCCGGCCGCCGATGCGTCGCACGTGCAGGAGAAGACGTCTCTACTCTCGGTGATCCGTGACCAGGACTTACGCCCGTTTCTGATCTTCGGGGCGCTTGTCTCGCTGCTGCAAGCTGGCATGGCGCAGATGATCGCCTTCGTGGTGATCGACAAGGTGGGCTTGCCGGCGCGCGCCGCGCTGCCGCACATCTCCGGCGCGCTGATGATCGGAGCGATCCTCACGGTGATCGGCCAGTGGGGCTTCGTGCACGCCTTCTCGATGCGCCCGCGGGATCTGCTGCGATGGGGCTCGGGGCTTTCGGCGCTGGGCTCGGCGGTGATCGTCGCGTCGTCTTCGTTCTGGCCGCTGGTGGCGGGGTTCGGCCTTTTTTCGCTAGGCATGGCGTTCCTACGGCCGGGCTTCACCGCCGGCGCTTCGCTGGCGGCGACGCCTGCCGCGCAAGCCATGCTGGCCAGCGTGCTGATGATGATGGTGGGGGCTTCCTTCGCCATCTCGCCGCTGTTCGTGTTGCTCTATGTGACGCATCACCATGCCCCGTTCATATTGTTCACGGTCGTGACGGCGGGTCTTCTGGCGTATTGCTACGCCAATGCGCGGCTGAAGACTTCTGGCGCCGCGCCTTACGCGCCCGCCATCGGCGAATAGATTAAGGGAGGTCGCTCATGCCTACAGTGCTCGTCACCGGCGCCAGCCGCGGCATCGGTCTGGAATTCGTGCGCCAATACGCGGCCGATGGCTGGCGTGTGATCGCCGCGGCGCGCGATCCTGAGGGCAGCGAGGCGCTGGCCGGCCTCGCGCGCGCCAACGCGAACATCGCGCTTCAGAAACTCGACGTGACGGACGACGCCTCGATCGCCGCCCTCGGCAAGCGCGTGGATGAGCCGATCGACGTGTTGATCAACAATGCCGGAGTCGGCGGGCGCGGCGGCGCAAAGCTGGGCGAGACGGACAAGAAGGCCTGGATCGAAACGCTCGTCACCAATCTGATCGGCCCGATCCACGTCACCGAGGCGCTGCTGCCGCACCTCGAGCGCGGCGGGCGCAAGCAGGTGATCATGATCTCCAGCCGCGTCAGCTCGAACGACGTAAACCTCGCCGGCGGCTACGCCTACGCCTCGTCGAAAGCTGCGCTCAATCGCGCGATGCGCACGATGAGCCGCGATCTCGGCGAGAAGGGCTTCACGGTGGTGAGCATGTGCCCCGGCTGGGTGCGTACCGACATGGGCAGCGCCGCGGCGCCCGTCGCCCCGGAAGACAGCATCGCCGGCATGCGCAAGCAGATCGCCGCGCTGACCCCGGCCGCCAACGGTCAGTTCACGAACTACGCCAGCCTGCCGATCGCCTGGTGAGATGAATCGGGAGCGCTTCGCCGGCGCAGCCTACGGCCTTGCGGCCGCCGCGCTGTTCGGCATGAGCACGCCGTTCGCCAAGGCGCTTCTTGGCGTGATCGATCCATGGCTGCTGGCGGGGTTGTTATATCTGGGCTCCGGCTTCGGGCTTTTGCTTTGCCGGGCGTTTGCGCGCCAGTTCTCCGCCGCACCGCGCGAAGCGCCGCTACGCCGGCCCGATCTGCCCTGGCTTGCGGGCGCAGTGCTCGCCGGCGGCGTGGCCGGCCCGGTGCTGCTGATGATCGGCCTGACGCGCACGCCGGCGTCCAGCGCGGCGCTGCTGCTCAATCTTGAAGGCTTGGCGACGATGGCGATCGCCTGGCTTGTGTTCCGCGAGCACGCCGACCGGCGCATTCTGATCGGCGCGTTCGCCATTCTGGCGGGCGCGGCGCTGCTTTCCTGGCGCGGGGAAGCCGCCGGCTTCAGCTTCGGCGCGCTGGCCATCGCCGGCGCCTGCGTCGCGTGGGGAATCGACAATAACTTGACGCGGAAGGTATCCGCCGCCGATCCGATGCAGATCGCGATGGTGAAGGGACTGGCTGCGGGCGGCGTGAATTTCGCGCTCGCGCTTGGCCAGGGCGCGCCGCTCCCGGCGTCGGCGAGCGTGGTTGCGGCCGGGTGCGTGGGCTTTCTCGGCTATGGCGTCAGCCTGGTGTTCTTCGTGCTGGCGCTGCGCCGCGTCGGCGCGGCGCGCACGGGCGCGTATTTCTCCGCGGCGCCCTTCATCGGCGCGACCCTTGGCGTTGTGCTGCTCGCTGAGCCGGCAAGCTGGCGGCTTTTGGCGGCAGCGGGCCTGATGGCGTTCGGCCTCTATCTGCACCTGGCGGAGCGTCACGAGCATGCGCACGTGCATGAGCCGCTGGAGCATGAGCACGCCCATACGCATGACGCCCATCACCAGCACGCGCACGCGCACGATGCGCCGCCCGGTGAGCCGCACGCGCACCGCCACCGCCATGAACGCATGGCGCACAGCCATCCGCACTTTCCGGATCTGCATCACCGCCACGATCATCCTGCGTGATCAGCCGGTCAGCGCGTCCAGCGCGGCGTAGTCCGGCAGGGCGGGTTCAACGAAGGCGCCGCTTCGAATCAAGCGCCGATCGGCCTGCGGGCGGGCGAGCAATTCGTTGAACGTGCGCGCGCGGAAGAGCACGAAATCCGCCGGATCGCCCACGGCGAATCCCGCGCGCGGCGCGCCGACAATCGTTGATGGCGTTTGTGTCACGGCGCGCGGCCAATCGCCGAACGGGTGATCGAGGTGCGCAATGCGCGCGGCGTCGCGGAACACCTCCAGCATGTCGTAATCGCCATAGGCGTAATAGGGGTCGCGGCAATTGTCGCCGCCGATCGCCACAGCGACGCCGCGCGCGCGCATTTCATGCAGCAAGGTCACCCCGCGCCAGCGCGGCGTGCGCGCGGGCTGGCGATCCTGCAGATAGAGATTGCAGCTCGGCAGACTCACGATGGAAAGCCCTGCTTCGGCGACGAGATCGAGCGTGCGGTCGATCTCGTCCGCCGGCTGCAGCGCGATGCTGCAGCAATGGCCCACGAGGATCGGGCGCGCGAAGCGGCGCGCGATGGCCAGCCTGGCGATGTGGGAAAGCCCCCGCGAGGCGGCGTTGGACGTTTCGTCGGCGTGGAAATCGAGCGCCAGGCCGTAGCGCTCGGCGGCGTCGAACACGCGCGCAAGCGAGGCCTCGACATCCGGCGCCGCCGTCGCGAACGCGCCGAGCACGCCGCCGCTTTCCCGCAGCACGGCGCAGATGCGCGCGAGAGCTGCGTCGCTCGCGACATCGTCGGGCGAGACAAGCGCTGCGCCTTGCAGGTCGACACGCCCGGCCCACGCGGCGCGCGCATCGCGGAAGACTTCCCAATAGAGCTCCAGCGTATCGTGCCTCGGCGCCAGATGCGTGCGGATCGCGCGCGTGCCGTGGGCGTAGGCGCAGGCCAAGGCGAACTCCATGCGCGCGCGCACCTCCTGCGGGGTCCACCGTTCGCGGTCCTGCAGATAGGCGCCGAGCGCGCCGGGAAAGCTGCCGTCCGGGTTGGGCGTGCGCGCCCAGGTCTGCGTGCATTCCAGATGCGCGTGCGCGTCGACGAAGCAGGGCCAAACCATGCCGCCCGCCATCGGAAAGCTCGCCCAATCCGCAGCGATGCCGGCGCCCGCAGGCGCGACGAAGCGGATCGCGCCATCGGCGACGGCGATATCCACGCGTACGATGTCGGCGCCGGCGAGCGCGCCGGGCCAGAGGGCCGCGGGCGCACTCGCATCGCGCAGCACGAAGCCGCCGCCGCGCGGCGCATCGGGCCATGCACTCATCCCATCCTCCGCAAGCCTCTGTTTCGCGCATCATTCAGAGCGCGTGCCTTCGCGCAAGCGCGCTGGCGGTTTGATCTTGGTCAAGCCGGCAGCGCCTATTCCGAGCCAGGATGCGCCGCCACGGAGGCTCGCGACATGCATGGCGAAGGCTGCACCTGGATCGTAACGGCGGACGGCGGGCGCGCCCGCGTGCTGGAGGAGCGCCGACGCGGGGTCGCCCTGGCCGAACGCGCCGCGTTCGCGCATGATCGTGACGCCGACGCCGCTCCGCGCGACCGCCCGGCGCGCGTGCAGGAAAGCGCCGGGCCGGCGCGCCACGCCGTGGAGCCGCGGATCGCGCCCCACGAGGCGGGTGAGCGCGCGTTCCTGCAGCGCCTGGCGGCCTTTCTCGACGATGGTGCGGCGAAAGGAGCGTACGAGGAATTGGTGCTGTTCGCGCCGCCACGGGCGCTGGGCGTGCTGCGCAACGCGCTTTCGGGCCCGGCGCGCGGGCGCATCGCCGGTGAGGCCGCCCTCGATGTGACGCGCGAAACGCCGGAAGCCGTCGCTGCGCGGCTAGCGCATCTGCGCCACGGCGAGTGACGATGACGGCCGAGCCGCTCCGCCATGTGGTGATCCTGGCGCATCCAAACCCGCAGAGCTTCAACGCCGCCGTGGCGGCAGCCTATCGCAAGGCCGCCGAAGCGCTCGGCCATTCGGTGATGACACGCGATCTCTACGCTGTGGGCTTCGATCCGCGCCTCAGCGCGGGGGAGATCCCCGGTGGCGAACTAGCCTCCGCGCCGCCGGAGATCGCCGCCGAACGCGCGCTGCTGGCGGACGCCGACGTGTTCGCTTTCATCTATCCGCTCTGGTTCAATGCGCCGCCGGCGATCCTCGTCGGCTATGTGCAGCGCGTGTTCGGCATGGGCTTCGGCTACGGGCCGCAGCGCGGCGGTGAAAACCAGCGCCTGCTGCCGGGCAGGCGGCTGATCAGCTTTTCCTCCTCCGGCGCCCCCGAGGAATGGCTGCGCGCGGAAGGCGCGTGGGAGGCGCTGCGCACGCTCTTCGATCGCCACGTCGCCGGCGTTTGCGGGATGACCGCGCTGGAACACCGCCATTTCGGCGCGGTGACGCCGAGCGCTCCGCGTACCCGGCTTGCGGCACATCTCGCCGGGGTGCGCGAAGTGGTGCGCGCCAACTTCGCGTGATCGTTTTTAATGATTGGATTTTTTAGTGAATAAGACGTGCGGCCAGGTGCGAGTGCGCCGGACGCGCGCTTGACACCAAGACCGCTTCGCGGGATTGGTCTGACCAAGCTGGGAATCCGGCGAGGGAGGAAACCATGCGGCAAGGCGCCAACGCGCAAGGGCTCGTGCTGGATGATCGCGAAGCGGGGATTTTCCGTATCCATCGCAGCGCCTTCGTCGATCGGGATATCCTGGAGATGGAGCGCCGGCTCATCTTCGACAAATCCTGGCTGTTCGCGGGCCACGTTTCGGAATTCCCGAACCCCGGCGATTTCATCACCCGCAATGTTGGCGGCCGCCCGCTGATCCTCGCCACGGGCGACGATGGCCAGGTCCGCGCCATGCTGAACACCTGCCGCCACCGCGGCAACCTGGTGTGCCGCGAAGCCAAAGGTTCGGGCGCGGAAGTGTTCCGTTGCTTCTACCACGGCTGGATTTTCAACACGCGGGGCGAGCTCAAGGGCATCCCGGGCGAGGAAGCCTACAGCGACGCCTTCGACCGTGAAGCGCTGGGCCTGGAGCCGGCGCCGCGGATGCATAACCACCGCGGGCTGATCTTCATCTCGTATGACCCGGAGATCGAGAGCTTCCACGATTATATGGGCGATGCGCTCCAGGTAATCGACAACACGATGGATATCGGCGACGTCGAATTCGTCGAGGGTCAGTTCAAGTATTCGATGCGGGCGAATTGGAAGCTGCTCGTCGAAAACAGCATGGACGGCTACCACGCCGCCTTCACCCACGAGCGCTTCTTCAGGCACTTCATGAAGGACGTCGATCTCGGCG
>JBFWWB010000131.1:0-7063 GCA_050246435.1 Hyphomonadaceae bacterium | reverse complement strand
GGACGGCGGCCTCTATCTGATCAACGCGACGATCCCGATCTATCCGCCCGCCGGCCAGTTCAACCATGAGCCCACGCGGCGGCGCAAACTGCTGATCAAGAAGCGCGAGTTCAACAAGCTACGCGGCGCGGTGGAGCGCGAAGGGCGCACGATCGCGGCGACGAAGCTCTACTTCAACGACCGCGGCATGGTGAAAATCGAGATCGCCTTGGCCAAGGGCAAAAAATCCCAGGACAAGCGCGCCACCATCAAGGAGCGCGACTGGCGGCGCGATCAGGCGCGCCTGATGCGCGAGAAGGGCTGAGGGCCAAAACGAAGCGGGCCCCGCGCGGCATGCGCAGGGCCCGAAAAACGCTGGATGCTGCGGCGCGTCTATTGCTGCTTGAGCTGCGGCCGGCCCATGAAATCACGCTTGCCGAGCGGCACGCCCTTCGAACGCAGGATGTCGTAGGCGGTCGTGCAGTGGAAGAAGAAGTTCGGCAGCGACATCGAGATGAAGAAGCCCTCGGCCAGATAGGGCATCTGCATGTCGCCCACCTTGAAGACGACGTCTTTGCCGCTGAGCGCGTTCACGTCTTCGGGCTTGACGGCGTCCAGCGTGGCGAGGGTGTTGGCGAGCAGATCCTGCAGGCCTTTATAGTCGCCGTCATAGGTGCGCGGCGGGGGCGTGAACACGCCTGCCTTCGCGCCCGCGATCGCGCCGACCGAGTGGTGCGCGATGGAGACGACCTGGAAGCTGAACGGCAGCATGTCCGGGAACAGGCGGGTTTCCAAAATGTCGGCGAGGGCGGCCTTGTCGCCCTTGAAGTGCTCCGCGCCCTTCGCCAGCACGTTGGCGAGCGCGCCGACCTGCTGCTTATAATGGCCGACCGTCGCATCGTAGAGTGTGAGCGCCATTGCGCATCCTCCCAGTATTTAGTTCGGCGCGGCGATAGCGGCGGGCGGCGGCGGCGGCAAGTGAAAATTCGCCTTCAGCGCTCGAACGCTGCACGCGCGGCGGCGAACACCGCTTCGAACATCGCGGGCGTGAGCCGGCCCGTATTCGTGTTGAGGCGCGAGCAATGGTACGAATTGATGATGCGCAGCGCGCCGATATCGGCTTCGCCGCCATGGCCGGCTGGCATTGCGGAGGCTGGCGTCCCCAATGCGCGCAGCACGTTGCGGCGCGACACGTCGCCCAGGGTGACGATGGCTTTCAGGCGCGGAAGCGCCGCGATGCGCGCAGCGAGGAATGGCCGGCACGTCTGTTCTTCCGCCGGCAGCGGTTTGTTGCCGGGCGGCGCACAGCGCACCGCATTGGTGATCATGACATCCTGGAGGGTTAGCCCGTCTGATGGATCAGCGCGGTAGGCGCCGTGGGCGAAACCGCATTTCAGCAACGTGGCGTAGAGCAGGTCGCCCGCGAAGTCGCCGGTGAAGGGGCGCCCGGTGCGGTTGGCGCCTTGCCGGCCCGGCGCCAGCCCCACGATGAGCAGCCGAGCATTCGGGTCGCCGAATGAAGGCACCGCCCCATTGAACCAGGCAGGCTGCTTGGCGGCGTTCTCGGCGCGATACGCCACTAGCCGCGGGCACAGCGCGCACGCGCGCGGCGCTTCGCTCGGCGTCGCCATCCGTGCGCGGCTTTGCTTCAACCGCGCCGGGCGGTGCGCGGCGAGGCGGGCTCGTCGTCGCTGTAGCCGCCGCTGTCGGCTTCCGGCTCCTGTTGACGCGGCGGGCGGCCGATCACTGGGATCAGATCGGCCAGTTCGATGAAATTGTCCGCCTGGCGGCGCAGATCGTCGGCCGCCATCGGCGGGTTGGCGCGGATGGAGGAAACGACGCTGACCCGCGCGCCTTTGCGCTGCAGCGCCTCCAGGAGCGGCGCGAAATCGCCGTCGCCGGAGAACAGGATAAGGTGATCGGCGTAAGTGGCGGCGTCGAACATGTCGACGGCGATCTCGATATCCATGTTGCCTTTGAAACGCCGCCGGCCCGAAGCGTCGGTGAACTCCCGCGCCAGCTTCGTCACCAGGCTGTAGCCGTTATAATCAAGCCAATCGATCAGCGGACGGATCGGGGAGAATTCCTGATCCTCTACCAAGGCGGTGTAGTAGAAGGCGCGAACGAAGCGGCCGCGCTTCTTCAATTCTTCCAGCAGCTTGCGGTAATCCACTTCGAACGAGAGGGCGCGCGCGGCGGAATAGAGATTGGCGCCGTCGATGAAAACGACGACGCGTTCGGCGTCATGGATGGCGCGGTCGAAAGGGTTGGTCATGGATAATGGCTCGTCCGGCATGAGAAAGCAGATGCAATGAATACGCGCCCGGGCGCTCGGCATGAAAGTCAGACGGCGCCGCCGGCGCTGATCGGCTTGGGCACGAATTTGCCCTTCGGCGCGTTGGCGCGGCAGAACCTGCTTGCGGCGTCCTTATCGGCCATCGAGGCAGCCGGCGTAAAGGTGCTTGTAACGTCGGGGTATTGGGCAAGCCCGGCCTGGCCCCCGATGGAGCCGCCTCAGCCGGATTATGTGAATGCCTGCGCCGCGCTCGACCCTGGGGACCTGGACGCGGAGGCGCTGCTGGGGCTGCTGCTGCAGGTGGAGGCGCGGTTCGGCCGCGAGCGTGGCGTGCGGTGGGCGGCGCGGACGCTCGATCTCGACCTGCTGGACTTCCGGGGCCAAATCCGGCCCGGTCCGGACCTGATCCTGCCCCATCCGCGGCTGCAGGAGCGCGCATTCGTCCTGGCGCCGCTGGCGGAGATCGCGCCGGCCTGGCGCCACCCGATCCTGGGGCGCACGGCGGCCGAGATGCTGGCGGATTTGGGTCCTGGCGCGGAAATCCGGCCGGCGGCGCCGGCCTGAGGGCGGCAATGCGACGGTTGATCGGGGTCGCGGCGCGGCCTATCTTCAGCGTTTGCCTCTGAAGGAAGCACGCATTGGCCCGCGTCACCGTTGAAGATTGCGTCGATAAGGTTCCGAACCGGTTCTCGCTCGTTCTGCTCGCCGCCCACCGGGCGCGGGCGATCTCGTCCGGCTCTTCGCCGATGGTGGAGCGGGACCGCGACAAAGACCCGGTCGTCGCCCTGCGCGAGATTGCGGAAAATGCGCTGCGCCCGGAGGATGTCCGCGAAAGCCTCATCCTCACCTTCCAGGACGTGCAGCCCGCCGCCCAGGCGGAGGATGAGCAGGATCGCCTCGCGCTCGCCGCGCCGACCACGACGAGCGAGGACGAAGTCCTGCGCGCCCTCCAGGCTGAGCAGGAGGCCCAGCGCGACGAGCGCTATTGATGGGCGAAGGCGCGGCCATCGTCCCCCTGCCGGGAGCGGCCGGCCCCGACGCGGCGACAGCCGCCAGGAAGCCGGCCCAGCCGCGCGCGCGTTTCCTTCGCCAATTCGAGCTGGTTGAGCGGGTCAAAGCCTATGACCCCGACGCCGACGAGAGCCTGATCAACCGCGCCTACGTGTTCGCCACCGTCATGCACGGGGCGCAAACGCGGTTCTCCGGCGATCCCTATTTCGCGCACCCGATCGAGGTCGCGGGCATCCTCACCGAATACAAGATGGACACCGCCACCATCGTGGCGGGCCTCTTGCACGACACGATCGAAGATACAGTCGCCACGCGCGAGCAGATCGCCCAGCAATTCGGCCCCGGCATCGCCGAACTGGTCGATGGGGTGACGAAGCTTTCCCTGCTTGAACTCGCGCCGGAGGAAAACAAGCAGGCCGCGAACCTGCAGAAATTCCTGCTCGCCACCGCGAAGGACGTGCGCGTGTTGCTGGTGAAGCTGGCTGACCGGCTGCACAACATGCGCACGCTGCATTTCATCCCGGATGCGGAGAAGCGTCGGCGCATCGCCCACGAAACGCTCGACATCTACGCCCCGCTCGCGCGGCGCATCGGCATGGACAAAATGTCCACCGAACTCGAGGAGCGGGCGTTCGAGGAAGCCTATCCGGAAGCGTTCCACGCGATCAGCGCGCGCCTGGCGCGCCTGCGCGCCGAACGCGGCGCCAATGTCACGCACATCAAATCGACGATCGCCTCGAAGCTGGCGGAGAAGGGGCTCACGGCGCAGCTGTATGGCCGCGAAAAGCAGCCCTACTCAATCTGGCGGAAGCTGCAGCGCAAGAGCGTCCAATTCTCCGACCTCGCCGACATCTACGCCTTCCGCGTCATCGTGCAGAGCGCCGATGATTGTTATCGCGCGGTCGGCGTCATTCACCAGACATGGCGGGCGCTGCCGGAATCCTTCGAGGATTACGTCTCCAACCCGAAGCCGAACGGCTACCGCTCGATCCACACGATCGTCATCGGGCCCGGCAATGTGCGCGTGGAAATCCAGATCCGCACCGAGGAAATGGACCGCATGGCCGAACTCGGCGTGGCGGCCCACTGGCGCTACAAGAACGCCGCCTACGGGTTTGACGCAGAAGCCTCGGCCTCAAAGGGCCTGGACGCGCGCGAAGCCGTTCAATCCCTGCTCGACATCCTCGATCACGGCGGCGACGCGAACGAATTCCTCGAGCATGCCAAGCTCGACATGTACCAGGATCACGTCTTCGCCTTCACGCCGAAGGGCAAGCTGATCGCGCTGCCGCAAGGCGCGACGCCGCTCGATTTCGCCTACGCCGTGCACTCCGATATCGGCGACGCCACGATCGGCGCGCGCGTCGGCGGGGAAGAACGCCCGTTGCGCACCGTGCTGCGCAACGGCGACGTGGTGGAGATCATGACCGGCGAGCGGCCGGCCCCCGTGCCGGGTTGGGCGTCGTTGGCGAAAACCGGACGCGCGCGCTCCGCGCAGCGCCGCCTGGAACGGGTGGAGCGGCGTGAGGAATTCCTGCGGCTGGGCCGCGATCTAGTCGATCAGGCGTTGAGCCGGCTCGGGCACTCGCTGGGCGACACCGCGCTGGGTGAGGCCGCGCGTAAGCTTGGCCAGGAAGATGAGCAGGGGCTGTTCGCCGCCGTCGGCGAGGGCGCGGTCCGTGCGAGCGCCGTCGCGGCCGCAGCGTTCCCCGGACTGGCTGCGCGCGTGCGCATCGAGGAAGAGCGCGCCCCGATCGGGGAGCGCACGGCGCGTCTTTATGTGCAGGGCGGCCATCTGACGCCGGGCGTTGCGCTGCATTTCGGCGTCTGCTGCTCACCTATTCCGGGCGACCGCATCGTGGGCGTGCAACAGCCGGGCGAAGGCGTCGTGATCCACACGATCGATTGCGAAAAGCTCGCCGCCGCCGATATCGACGACGCCGAATGGATCGATCTCGCCTGGACGGATGAAGCCCGCGCGCATGCGCTCGCAGTCGGGCGGATTGTGGCGACGGTGGAGAATACGCGCGGCGCGCTGGCGCAATTGTGCAGCATCATCGCCGAGCATCAGGGCAACATCCTCGACGTGCACACCACGCGGCGGAGCTTGGCGTTCTTCGAGATGCGCTTCGATGTGGAGGTGGCCGACGTGCGTCACCTGGAAAATATCCTCGCCGCGATGCGCACCAGCCGCGCCGTGCGCGATGTGGAGCGCTTGCGCACCTGAGCCGCTATGGCCGCAGGGCTGCCTGCGTCACCGTCGCGTCGCCGCGGCGGGCGGCGTCGTTGAGGGCCAGCTGCGGGGTATAGTCGCCGCTGGTGAGATCGTAGATGCGGGCGGGCTCCTTTTCGCGGGCGCATGCGCTCAACGCGATCGCCAGGGCGGCCAAACCGAAAACGCCGACTTTCATCTTCGCCTCCTCGCGCCGGGACAACCGGCGGCGCAGCGCCTGGTTCCTAGCGCCGCGCGCGCGCATTCGCCTGTGACCGATGTCTCGTTTCGCGCGGGAGACCGGACGCTCTCCCCATGACGGCGCGGGCGCGCCGCGCTACATGGGGCGCATGACCGAGTCGGAAGTTCTCAACGAGTTTCGCGCCGCCGGCGCTTTGCTGGAGGGGCATTTCATCCTCTCCTCCGGCTTGCGCAGCCCGATCTTCTTCCAGAAAGCCTTCGTCTTCATGGATCCCGCTCGCACGGAGCGGCTCTGCAAGGCGCTGGCGGAGAAGGCGAAAGCCGCCTTCGGCGCGATCGACGTGGTGGTTTCCCCGGCCGTCGGCGCGATCATTCCGGGTTATGAGGTGGCGCGCTGGCTGGGCGCCAAGGCCTTGTTCGTCGAGCGCGAAGAGGGCGAATTCCGCCTTCGCCGCGGCTTCACGATCGCGCCGGGCGCGCGTGTGCTGATGGTGGAGGATGTCGTCACCACCGGCCTTTCCTCGCGGGAATGCCTGGCGGCGATCCGCAACGAACCGGGCGAATTGGTCGGCGCCGCCTGCCTGATCGACCGTTCGGCCGGCAAGGCGGACATCGGCGTGAAGCTGGTTTCGCTGGCGGCGGTGAACGCACCGTCTTATCCCGCCGATCAATTGCCGCCGGAACTGGCGGCGATCCCTGCGGTGAAGCCGGGCAGCCGGGGGCTGTGAGCGCGCGCCCGATACGCCTCGGCGTGAATATCGACCACGTCGCCACGATCCGGAACGCGCGGGGCGCCGATTATCCCGATCCTGTGCGCGCGGCCGAGTTGGCGATGACTGCCGGAGCCGACGGGATCACCGCGCATCTGCGCGAGGACCGCCGCCACATTTCCGATGGGGATATCGACAATCTCGCTTTGCTATGCCGGCGCCGCGGCAAACCGCTCAATCTTGAAATGGCGGTGACGCCGGAGATGCTGGAGATCGCGCTGCGTCATCGCCCGCATGCGATATGCCTGGTGCCGGAGCGGCGCGAGGAGCGCACGACGGAAGGCGGGCTCGACGTCGCCCAGGGCCACAACCAAATCGCGCCGTTCGTGGGCAAATTGGCTGCGGCGGGCAGCCGCGTTTCGCTGTTCATCGGCGCCGACGCGCGCCAGATCGAAGCCTCCGCCCGCGCCGGCGTCGCGGTGGTGGAGCTGCACACCGGGGCCTATTGCGACGCGGTGCGAGAAGGGCGCGCGCAGGAGGCGGCGGGCTTGCTCGGCGCGCTGCGCGCGGTGGCCGCGCGCGCCGCGGCGTTGGGCCTCGAGGTGCATGCCGGGCACGGCATCGACTACGCGACCGTGAAGCCGATCGCGGCCA
>JBFWWB010000130.1:0-7155 GCA_050246435.1 Hyphomonadaceae bacterium | reverse complement strand
GCGCCGCCACCCTGCCGCTTCCCGGGATGGCGCACGGGCTTCGTCCCAACGCCCTGCCGCTTGCGCGCCGGCTGGAAGCCCTCTTGCGCCTGGCGCAGGATCGCGCCCGCGCAGTCCGCCGCCTGGCCCGCCGGCTCCAGGACGCACGGCGCGAAAACGTCGCCGCGCGCTTCGCGCGCTACCGCTTCCGCGCGCCATTCCGCGAAACGCTGGACGAAGCCCAGCAGGAGGTTGATCGTATCGCCGCGCCGGCCCCGGCGGATACCTCCTAAGCACGCAAACGATATCCTGAACGGGACCAACCATGCATAACTTCCGCACCTGACGGCGCGGCGGCGCAAATGCGCGCGCGCCAAGCACGCATGGCCCTCAGCCCGTCGTCACCGCCGTCTTCACGTCGGCGGGATCGACGCGGCGCGCGAGCCCAGCGCGCAGCTTGTCGCGATCCAGCTCCACCTCCCAAGCCGAAACGACAATGGCGGCCACGCCGTTGCCGATCAGGTTGGTGAGCGCGCGGCACTCGCTCATGAATTTGTCGATCGAGAACACGATCGCCATGCCCGGCACCAGCCGCGGATCCACCACCGCAAGGGTCGCCGCCAAGGTGATGAAGCCCGCCCCCGTCACGCCGCTGGCGCCCTTCGAGGTGAGCATGGCGACGATCAGGATCATCATCTGATGGCCGAAATCGAGATGCACGCCCATAGCCTGCGCAATGAACAA
This sequence comes from Hyphomonadaceae bacterium, assembly GCA_050246435.1. GTDB lineage: Bacteria > Pseudomonadota > Alphaproteobacteria > Caulobacterales > Aquidulcibacteraceae > JAKFWI01. The sequence continues at coordinate 6,432 of JBFWWB010000130.1, read as the reverse complement.
GGTGGCGAGCGTCATGTAGATGTTCGTGCCGTCGAGATTGAACGAATAGCCGAGCGGCACCACAAGGCCCGTCACCGGCTTGGAGACGCCGAGGCGCTCAAGCTTTTCCATCATCGGCGCCAGCGCGCTTTCGGAAGAAGAGGTGCCGAGCACCAGCAGCAATTCTTCGCGCAGATACGCCAGGAAACGGAAGATGCTGAACCGCGCCATCCAGGCGATGGCGCCCAACACCACGAGCACGAACAGCAAGGCGGTCACATAGAAGAGGCCGATGAGGCCGGCGAGATTGCCCAGAGCGGAGGGGCCGAATTTGCCGATCGTATAGGCCATCGCGCCGAAGGCGCCGATGGGGGCTGCCTTCATGATGATGGCGATGACGCCGAAAACCACATGCGCCAGATCGTCGACGAGCGCGCGCACGCGCACGCCGCGTTCGCCCAGAGCCATGAGCGCGAAGCCCACCAGCAGCGACACCACCAGCACCTGCAAAATCTCACCGGTGGCGAAGGGCCCCAGCATCGTGTCGGGCACGATATGGAGCAGGAAATCCACCGTCGTGCGTTCGTGCGCCTTCTCGACATATTCCGCTGTGCGCGCCGCGTCCGCGCCGCCGTGCATGCCGCGCCCGACGGGAAAAAGATTGCCCACCGCAAGGCCGATCACCAAGGCCACCGTGGAAACGGCCTCGAAATAGATCAGCGCTTTGAGGCCGACGCGGCCGACCTTCTTGGCGTCGCCCACATGCGACACGCCCGAAACGATAGTGAGGAAGATGATCGGCGCGATCGCCATCTTGATGAGCTTGATGAAGCCGTCGCCCAGCGCCTTCACCCAGGGGGCGGTGGCGATCTCAGGCTGCAGCCAGCCGAACATGCCCCCGATCAGGATGGCGATCAGCACCTGAACGTACAGGATGCTCCACCATGGCTTCTTCGTTCGTCCTGGCTCCGCGGTCGCCACGCTCATGCCGCCCTCCCCTTACGCCGCCTTCATGCGGCGCCGAAGCGGCGCCTGGGAATGGGGGCTTACGCGGATTCCGAGCTTAGGCTTGCCTTGTAACTGGCGAAGACTCAGATGTTCGTGTAATGTTCTTCTCGCAAATCGGCGTCTCCGCCTTAGCTTAAAGCGCCTTCGCCCGTGAAAGTTCGTATGCCCAAAAAGCCGCCCCCGCAGCCGCCGCGCCTCGTCGCGCCCGATCTCGACCAGATCCGCGTCCGCGGCGCGCGGGAGCACAATCTCAAGAACCTGAATATCGACATCCCGCGTGGGAAGTTGGTGGTGCTCACCGGTCTCTCCGGGTCGGGCAAATCTTCGCTGGCGTTCGATACGATCTATGCGGAAGGCCAGCGGCGCTACGTCGAAAGCCTCTCGGCCTATGCGCGCCAATTCCTCGAACTGATGCAAAAACCCGACGTCGATTCCATCGACGGGCTTTCCCCCGCCATCTCCATCGAGCAGAAGACGACGAGCCGCAATCCGCGCTCCACTGTCGCCACCGTCACCGAAATCTACGATTACATGCGCCTGCTCTGGGCGCGCATCGGCGTGCCCTATTCGCCGGTCACCGGGCTGCCGATCGAGGCGATGCAGGTGAGCCAGATGGTCGATCAGATCATGGCGATCCCCGATGGCGCACGCATCTATCTGCTGGCGCCGATCGCGCGTGACCGGAAGGGCGAATACAAGAAGGAGTTCGCCGACCTTTTGAAGAAGGGCTATCAGCGCGTGAAGGTCGACGGCGCGTTCTACGCCCTGGAAGACGCGCCCGCGCTCGACAAGAAATTCAAGCACGACATCGATGTCGTGGTCGATCGCCTGGCGGTGAAGGCCGGCCTCGAAACGCGTCTGGCGGATTCGCTTGAACAGGCGCTGCGCCTGGCGGACGGCATCGCCGTGGTGGAGTTCGCGGACGAGCCCCCGATGAAGCCGCAAACGGGCGCCGGAAAGAAAAGGGCCGCCGGCGATAGCGCGCCTGCGCAGCGCTACGAGCAGCGCATCCTGTTCTCGTCGAAATTCGCCTGCCCCGTTTCGGGTTTCACGATTCCGGAGATCGAGCCGCGCCTCTTCTCGTTCAACAATCCCGCCGGCGCCTGCCCCACTTGCGACGGCCTCGGCGAGCAACTGAAATTCGACGGCGATCTCGTCGTGCCGGACAAGGACAAATCCCTTGCAGGCGGCGCCGTGGCGCCCTGGGCGAAGGGCCCCTCGCCACTCTACGGGCAAACGCTGCAGGCGATCGCCAAGCATTATAAGGCGCGGATGGACACGCCCTGGCGCGATCTGCCGCCGGCGGCGCGCAAAGTGATCCTGCAGGGCAGCGGGGCGGAAGAAATCCGCTTCGTCTATGACGACGGCGTGCGCCGCTACGAAACGAAGAAGACATTCGAGGGCGTGGTGCCGAATCTCGAACGCCGCTGGAAGGAAACCGACAGCACCTGGATGCGCGAAGAACTCGCGCGCTATCAATCCGCCGCACCCTGCCCCACCTGCGAAGGCCGTCGCCTCAAACCTGAGGCGCTGGCCGTCAAAGTCTCGATGACGGATATCGCACAGGCCTCGCACTTCTCGATCCTCGCGGCGCGCGAATGGTTCGACGCGCTGGAAGAAACGCTCACGCCGAAAGAGCGCGAGATCGCCGTGCGCATCCTGAAGGAGATCAAGGATCGCCTGCGTTTTCTCGTCGACGTCGGCCTTGAATATCTGACGCTGGATCGCTCCTCCGGCACGCTTTCCGGCGGCGAAAGTCAGCGCATCCGCTTGGCGAGCCAGATCGGTTCCGGCCTCACCGGCGTGCTGTACGTGCTGGATGAGCCCTCCATCGGACTACACCAGCGCGACAACACCCGCCTGCTCGAAACGCTGCGTCGGCTGCGCGATCTCGGCAATTCCGTCTTGGTGGTGGAGCACGACGAGGAGGCGATTCTCACCGCCGACCATGTGATCGACATGGGGCCCGCCGCCGGCGTGCACGGCGGCGAGATCATCGCCGAGGGCGCACCGGACGACATCCTCGCCGACAAGAAATCGCTGACCGGCGCGTATCTGAGCGGCGCGAAGGAAATCGCCGTGCCGGAGCGTCGCCGCCGGCGGACCAAAGGGCGCAGCATCCGCGTCTCCGGCGCGAGCGGCAATAACCTACAGCGCATCGATGCGGAAATCCCGCTGGGCCTAATGACATGCGTCACCGGCGTTTCTGGCGGCGGCAAATCCACGCTCGTCGTCGAAACGCTCTACAAGGCCGCCGCGCGGCGGCTCAACGGCGCAAGCGAAGCGCCAGCCGCGCACGAAAAGATCGAAGGCCTCGAACATCTCGACAAGGTGATCGACATCGATCAATCCCCGATCGGGCGCACGCCGCGATCCAATCCCGCCACCTATACCGGCGCCTTCACGCCGATCCGCGATTGGTACGCCAATCTTCCCGAAGCGAAAGCGCGCGGCTACGGGCCAGGGCGCTTCTCCTTCAATGTGAAGGGCGGGCGCTGTGAAGCCTGCCAGGGCGACGGCGTCATCAAGATCGAGATGCACTTCCTGCCGGACGTCTATGTGACGTGCGATGTGTGCAAAGGCCATCGCTACAATCGCGAAACGCTTGAAGTCATGTTCAAGGGCAAGTCGATCGCCGACGTGCTCGACATGACGGTTGAGGAAGCGGCCAACCTCTTCCAAGCCGTGCCTTCGATCCGGGACAAGATGGAAACCCTGACGCGCGTGGGCCTCGGCTACATCAAGGTCGGCCAGCAGGCGACGACGCTCTCCGGCGGCGAGGCCCAACGCGTAAAATTGTCGAAGGAGCTATCGCGCCGCGCCACTGGGCGCACGCTCTACATTCTCGACGAGCCGACCACCGGCCTGCACTTCGAAGACACGCGCAAGCTTCTCGAAGTGCTGCATGAGTTGGTCGAGAACGGCAACACGGTGATCGTGATCGAGCACAATCTCGATGTGATCAAAACCGCCGACTGGCTGCTCGATCTCGGCCCCGAGGGCGGAGACGGCGGCGGCCGCATCGTCGCCGAAGGCACGCCCGAGCAGGTCGCGGCCGTCAAGGAAAGCTGGACGGGGCGCTATCTCGCCGAAACCTTGAAGAAGCACGCCGAGCGCCGCCCGCGCGCGAAAGCCGCCGCCGAAGACGCGCCCGCCAAAAAAACCGCGCGCAAGACGGCGTAGCGGTGTGGCCTGGCGCCGCTACGGGACGTCTGGTCTACTTCGCTCCACGCGAGCGGCCTGCGGCTCCGCAACGCGGCCGGGTGGGGCTGACGCAGCATCCTCCGCGCCGAGCACAACAGGCGGCGGCACAGGCGCCGCGGCCTGCTTTAGTTTGAAGCCGGTTTCGCGCCACACGAGATAGAGCCCGCTCGCAGCGACGATGAGCCCGCCGATCGCCGTGGTCACCGGCGGCACGTAGTGCCAGAAAATATAGCCCAGCACGCCGTTCAGCAGCAGCGAGGCGTAATCCAGCGGGGCGACAACGGCGGCAGGCGCCAAACGAAATGCTTGCGTCAGCAAGAGTTGCCCCACGCCGCCGCAAAGGCCGGTGCCGATCAGCATCAGCAGGGTCGTCGCATCCGGCGTTTTCCAGACGAAGGGCAGGCCCGCCGCGCCCGCAAGCGTCGCTGCAAGGGTGAAGTAGAAGGCGATCGCGATGCCGGATTCGCTGCCGCTCAGCTGGCGGATCGCCAAAGTGGCGCCCGTAGCGCCGATCACCGCGCCGAGCGCGAACAGCATGCCCACGCCCGTCATGTGCGTCGGATCGGGGCGCACCAGGATCAGCATGCCGATAAAGCCTACGACCACCGCGCCCCAGCGATGGCGGTCCACGTGCTCCTTCAGAACAAGGCCCGAAAGCGCGGCGATGAGCAGCGGCACGGAAAAGTTGATCGCCGTGAATTCCGTCAGCGGCAGATGGCCCAGCGCGGTGAAGCCGCAGAGCATGCCGAAAACGCCGACGACGGAGCGCGTGGCGTGGCCGCGCAAATTCGTGGTGCGCAAAACCCGCATCCCGCCATTCAGGAACACCATGATCCCGATGGGGATGAACGCGAAGGCATTGCGGAAAAACACGATCTCGAAGGTGTGCACGCCCTTGTCCGCGCACAGCTTGACCAGTGTGGCCATGAACCCGAAGGCAAGCACCGCGGCGAGACGATAAGCAATCCCCAGGCCGACCTGGCTCTGAGGCGGCGTGATCTGCACCGATGCGTTCATGGCCGCCGTTTCGCGCCCGGCCGCGCAGGACGCTGCGCGATCGGCGATCGAGATGAAAGAAGGGCGGCGGCGAGAATCCGCCGCCGCCCCGCAATCTAGAACCTTAGCCCCGCGTCAGTCGAGCAGATAGGAGCGCAGGCACTCGATATATTCGTCCGGCGTTTCCCACATGGGCCAGTGGCCGGCGCCCTTGAACTCGTAGAATTTCGCCCCGATCAGATCGGCGCAATATTCGCCATAGTCCGGCCCGCGGCCCGGATTGAACTCGCCGTAGATCACGATGCAATCGCTCTTCCAGCGCTTCTTCGTTTCCTCTTCCGACCAGAGCTCGCGCAGGAATTGCGGCTCCTCGCCGTCCATGCCGAACACGCGGCGCATCGAGGGCACGACCAGGGGATCGCTATAGATGCGCTGGCGGATGCCGATCATTTCCTCGTTGATCGAGTCATTGTCGTGCACGAGCCAGTGCAGGCGCTTCGCGATGTTTTCGTAGGTCGGGTTGGCGACGGCGGCGCGCGAAAGCTCGAAGAGATCGCCCTTGTCGGGCATCTTCTTGAAGTCCTTCTTCTTGGTGTCGACCAGACCGAAGCCGTTGAGAACGACCTTCTCCACCGTTTCGGGGAAGCGCATGCCGATCTCGAAGCCGATCATGGCGCCCATCGACTCGCCTTCATAGTGCGCGCGCTCATAGCCCAGGGCGTGCAGCAGATCGACATAAGCCTCGGCCTGGTAGACGCCACGCTTGGCGTTGTCCCACGGCTCCTTGTCGGAATAGCCGTGATAGAGCGCGTCCACCGCGATCACGCGGAAATCGCGCGCCAAAGCCGGCAACACGCGCGCATAGGCTTCGGCATAGCCGCCGATGCCGTGATACATGAACAGCGGGGGACCGTCGCCCTTTTCGATGATGCGGTGGCGCCAACGCTTGCCTTGCACGAAGCGCGTCTGCGAGCCCAGCAATTCGGTGGCGATCGAACCCCACGCGCTGCGTGGGCGCTCATGCACGGGATGTTTGAGTTTCAGATGTTCGGCCATGTGCGCCGCCTCCCTGACGATATTTCAGCAAAGGCTATCGCGCCGGTTGACCTCGCGCCAGCCTGCGCAGCGCCGGTTCATAGACGTGTAATGCCCCGCGGTTCGCTTACCGGCAGAAACCGCGGCCGCTTGCGAGGTCCAGACAATCGGTCTTATCGGCCAGCCATTTGAGGCCGGTGTCGCCGCCGG
>JBFWWB010000129.1:0-7189 GCA_050246435.1 Hyphomonadaceae bacterium | reverse complement strand
CGGCGGCGATCTCTTCAGCGGCGAAGAAGGCGCACCCCCGCGCGTCCGCCAGCCTCGCGAGCCGCGCCATCGCCCCGCCAGGCGCGAGCCCGCGGGCGGCGCGCAGCGCGCCTTGAGAATCCATCACGGCGCGCGGGCCGATTTCGTCATGCTGGGCGCGCCAGCTTTCATCCCCCGCCGCCTGCGCCCGGCGCACACGCGCCCGACCGGCGTCGCTCAGCGCATAACCGCCGTCCGCCAAACGCTGCAGCGCGCCGGCGCCCGCCAGCGCCTCCACCGCCTGCGCACTCGCTCGCCCGGCGGGCCGGCGGCGACGATCCCCGCCGGCGTAGACGCCGAAACCGCCCTCGCGGTCGGCCGCCAGCACGGCGCCCGCCTGCGCTAGCTTGACCAGCAGCCGCTCGCCCGCCAGGGCGCTCACGGCTTGCCCTCTTCCAAGGCGCGGCGCAGCAGCGCCGGCGTTTCGAGCGGCGGCGGCGCGCCTCGTAGGGCGGCTTCCATGGCGTCAAGCCAGGCGTCGAACGCCGCATCGTCGCGCAATTCCTCGATGCGATGGCAGGCATGCGACACCGTCGAGCGGTCCCGGCCGAATGCCGCCGCGACGCGGCTGAGGCTCATCTCGAAGCCGACATGCGTGAGATACATGGCGAGCCGCCGCGCCAGCGCAGCGTTCGCGTCGCCGCGCGTCGGCAGAAAGACGTCCTCGATTTCCGCCCCGATGGCGTAGGCCGCCACCCCACCCGCCAATTGCGCCGCGCCGACATCGCGGCGCAGCCTGTCCTTACGTTGAACCTTCCCATTCGCTCCTGCGTACATCACCCGTGACCTCCTCGACCGGATCACAGAGTGAACCAACGCCGAGGTTGTAGGATAATATTCTTATGTGCGGTAAGGCAAACGCCCGCTAAGTGGGCAAAGCGCTTTTTATATAGCATGTTAGCGCGTGGGAATTTTTACCCACCACCCGTCGGATTAGACGCGGCGCCCCTGCCCGAGCCCCATACGCTTCGCCAGCTGCGAACGCGCCTTGGCGTATGCTGGCGCTACCATCGGATAGTCCGCCGGGAGATTCCAGCGCTGGCGGTATTCCTCCGGCGTCATGCCGTATTGCGCGCGCAGGTGGCGCTTCAGGGATTTGAACTTTTTGCCGTCCTCTAGGCAGATGATGAAATCGTCGGTCACCGATTTCTTCACCGGCACGGCGGGAGCAAGCTCCTGCGGCGGAGCAGCTTCAGCCTGGGCGCCCGTGGTTTTCAGCGCGGCGTGCACTACCTCGATCAACCGCGGAATCTCCGCTGCCGCCACCGGATTGGCGCGCAGATAAGCGGCGACGATCGCCGCCGTCATCTCCACGAGGTCTGATTTCGTATTCATAAGCACTCAAGCACAAAGACTAGGGGCGCAGGCCCGGAGAAATCAAGCGCCTGCGCCAAGTCAATGGCGAAATTCGTCGTCGCGAGTGCTTGCGAAAGCTCAGGCGCCTGCTTGCCTGGCGGCCAAGAACAATATGATGAGCATTGCCGCCGCCGCGATCAGCAGCCAAAGACCTGCGACCGCGCTTTCCCGCCCGCCGCCCAGCCGCGCAGCGAGAAACCGCTCGGCCTGCAGGGCCAATGCCCACGCCGCCGTCACCGCGCGCTTGGCCCGCAGCCCCAGAGCCGCGCCACCCGCCGCCGCAGCCCAGGTCCCCCAACGCGCCGCGGCGGCCAGCGCGCGATCGGCGTCGGGAAGGTCCTGCGAAGGGGAAAGTTTCAGCCTGCGCGCCAAGCTCCAGGCGAGCGCGGCGAAAAAGATGATCTGCCCTTGGGCGACCAGCCGCTCGGCTTCGTAGGGGTGGAAGAACACGCTGGCCGGCAGCAGGCCGTAGAGCCAGCCAGGATCCGACCCTACCGCAACGCAAAAGAACGCCAGCAGCGACAAGGCCAACACCGTCAGGAACGGCTTTTCCTGCGGCCGTCCGCCCGGCTCTTCGGCGAAAAACACGTCATAGGGCGTGCGCAGCCCGATGTGCAGGACAGCGCCGGCGTTGGCCGCCGCCAGCGCCCAATAGACGATAGCGCGCTGTTCATGGGCCACAGCATCCGCGATCAGCGTGCGCGCGGCGAAGCCGGCGAAGCCCGGCGCCGCCAGCGCCGAAAGCGCCGCGACGATCGCCATTGCCGCGGTGATTGGCATCGCCCGCGCCAGCCCGCGCACGGGTATCCCGGCGGCGGCGCGTTCACACGCAAAGCCCACGGCCATGCACGCGAGCGCGGTATGCAGCACGCAGACGAAGCCGTAAGCGACAGCGCCTGCGCTCGCCAGCGGCGTTGCCACGCCGAGCGCCGCCACCACGGCGCCGCCTTGGGATACCGCGCCGTACGCCATCGCCGTGCGCGGATCGCGCGCGGCCGCGGCGAACGGCAGCGGCCAGAGCGCCATGACGACGCCGATCCATACCAGCAGCGGTTCGCCTTGGAAGGCACGCGCCAGAGCGTACAACGCCATCGCCGCCGGAAACGCGACCAGCGCCGCGGCGCCCACGGCGCTGGCGCGGGGCGCCGCCGCCTTCAGCCAGACATGCGCGACGGGCCCCGCCGCCATAATGAGAAACCCCAACAGGAGCAGCGCGCCGCCCGGCGTGCGCGCATCCAGCGGCTGCAGCGCCAGTGCGCCGCTTTGCGCCCATTCCAGCGCCGCGCCAGCGACGATCAACACGCCGGCCACGCCGCTCCATCCCAACAACGAGAGGCCCGCCGCCAAGCCGCGCGGAGCGCGCATCGTCATCACCGCGCCCGCCAGCAGGCAGACCTGCGCCGCCGCGGCGAAGAAGATCAGGTCGCCGGCGAAGATCGCGATCAGCGCAGCACCCGCCTGCGTCATGAAGGCGACGTCTTCGGCGCGATCGCGGCGGTAGGCGCTGAACAACGCCAACCCCAACGCCACGACCGTCACCGCGAGGCCGAACACCTGCGAGAGCGCATCCAACTGCACCGGCGTCACGACAATGCCGGTGCGCGCGATGGCGACTTGCTCGCCGAAGTCGGGCGCGAACATCAAGAACAGCGCGGCCAGCGCCGCGAGCGCCATCGCCAGCGCGCGCCAGGCCGCAGGCAAGAACAGCGCGAGCAGCGCGCCGAACAGCAGCGCCGCGCCGGGGCTAGCTGCGATCGCCATCGCCGCCCTCCTTACGCCCGCTACGCCGCGCCAAGCCACGCGAAATTAGCGCCGCGGCCAGCACCGTCACGAATGCAACGCCCGCGAATGCGCCGGGCAGCACGTCGAGGGCGGCGTAATTGTCCCGCGCCATCGCGAACTCAAGGCCGACGCACGCCGCGCCGGCGAGCGCCAGCGCCGCATTCACCGCGATCGCAGTCTTCGGGGCGAACGCCCATCCGAACAAGGTGCGCGCCAGCGGCGCCGGGGGCGGCGCATCGCTCATGGCGCAAGCCGCACGCCGAGGAACCGCGACAGCGGATCGATCAGCAAGACCAGCGCGACCGAAAGCGCCACCGCCACCGCCACCGGCGCGATCAGCAACGCGGAGGCCGCATCCGGCCGCTCGAACGGATAGGGCGGCGCCGGCGCGAACAGCGCGCGCGCCGCCGGCATGCAGAGCGCGGCGAAGCTCACCAGCGCCGTGATGAGGATCAGCGCCGCCGCCCACCCCTGCCCCGCCTCGGCGGCGCCGGCGACGAGCCACAAGAGCGACCACGCGCCCGCCAGCGGCGGCAGACCGCTGACCGAAAGCGCTGCAAGGGCGAAGCCCGCGAACGCCCAAGGCATGCGCCGGCCAAGGCCCGCCATTTCACTGAAGCGCGTGCGCCCCGTCACCGTCTGCATCGCGCCGATGGTGAAGAACAGACTCGCCTTGGCCACCGCGTGCGCCACGATCTGGAAAGCCGCCGCGAACACGGCGAGCGGCGAACCGAGAACGGCGCCCGCCGTCGCCAGCGCAGCGTGGGCGATGGTGAGATAGCCGAGGCGCGTCTTCGCTTCGTCCTTTGACAGCGCATACAGCGCGGCGAGCAGCCCGCCGCCGGCCGCGAGCGCCAGCAGCGCCATACGCCCGTAATAGGCTTGATCGAGCGCGGCGCCGAAAATGAAGTGCGAAATTTTGAGCAGCCCCAGCGCGCCGACCGATACGATCTGCACGGCGAACGCCGCGCCGGCGGCGGGTGTGCGCGCGCGCATCGCCAACGGCAGCCATATAGGCGCCGGCGCAATCGCCGCGCCGGCTAAGCCGAACGCAAACAGCAACAGCAACGCATCGGCTTCGCCGGGTTCGACGCGCCCGGCGAGCAATCCGCCGGCAACGAAATCGAGCCTTCCCGCCAAGGCGTGCGTCCACGCCATCGCCGGCATCAGCAATCCGATGGCGGCTCCCAGCAGGATGACCAGCACGAGGCCGGCCGCACGGCGCGCCGACGCATCACCGCGCACGGCGAGACCGAACGCCGCCACCGCCAGCGCCTCGTAGCAGAGCAAAAAGGTGAGCAGGTTACTGGCCAGCGCCGCTGCGTTCGCCGCCGCCAGGGTCGCCACGTTGAGGATCTGCGCGCGCGCGGGCGCTGCATCGCCGATGGCGCGCAGATAGCCTGCGACGAACGACGCATTGAGCACGCCCAGCACCGAAAGCGTCAGCGCGACGGTGAGGCCGAACGGCTCCGGCGCAAAGCCGATCTCCGCATCCGGCAAGGGCTGCGCCAGCACGACGTACCCTGAGCCGCCCTGCATGTGGGTCGCCGTCAGCGCTGCGGCGAGCGCGGCATAAGCCAGCGCCGACAGGATGCTCGCGACATCGCGCACGGCAGGCAGGCGCGCCGTGATCGCAAAGATCCCCGCTTGCGCAAGCGGGGCCAGCAGAAACGCAAGCAGCAGCGCGTCGGCGTTCATGGCGCGATCCAGGACAGGCTGGACGCGGCGGATTCCGCGGCGCCGAGCGCCCATCCGCCGGCGACGCCGAACACCACCGTCACTGCCGCGGCGGCAGCCAATCCGGGCGCCATGGCGGCGGCGCGCGGCGGCGGCGCGTCGGCCGGCGCCGGCGCCAGGTACATGCGCGCAATCAGGCGCGCGGCGTAGGCGGCGGCGGCGAGTGAACCCAGGATGATGGCTGCGGCGCCCCACCACAAATGCGCGCCAAGCGCTGCCTGCAGCAGCGCCCAGCGGCTGAGAAAACCCGCCGTCATCGGCGCGCCGACGACGCTCAGCAACGCCAGCGCGATCACCGCCGACAGCAGCGGCGCGCGCCGGCCCAGCCCATCGAGCGCCGCGAGCCGGGCGTTCCCGTTCGCCGGCTCAAGCGCGACAGCCGCGGCAAGCAGCACGAACCCCGTGATCGCCTGGTTCGCCAGATGGAACAGCCCGCCCGAGACGCCCAGCGCCGAAGCCGAGGCCGCCCCGATCGCGACGCAACCGGCCTGCACAGCCGTCACGTCAAGCGCGAGCTTGCGCAGATCATCGCGGCGCAACGCCGACGCCGAAGCCGCCAGCACGCTGACGGCGCCCAGCGCGCTCAAGCCCGCCGAAACGCCCGCTGACAGCGCGGGCGCATTGGCGCTTGCCGTCATTGCGACCAGCCGCATCAGCACGATCATGCCCGCGATGGGCGCCGCGGCGCCCAAGGTCAGCACGACGAAAGCCGGCGCGCGCGCGAAGCCCGCCAACGCCCACGCATTGAGCGGCGCAAGATTGGCGAGCGCCGCCGCGCCCACAAGCATCAGGCCCAGCCCGGCAGCGGGGATCATCGCCGCGGGCGCGGCGTTGAGCACGCCGGCGGCGATCCGCGCGTCGAACACGCCGGCGCTTTGGAAGATGAAGCCGGCGCCCAGCGCAAACAGCAGCACGGCGATCATGCCCTGCGTGAACACGCCGAAGGCGGCGGGCGCGGCGCGCCGTTCGCGTTCGGCGGCGAACGCTGTCGACGCGGCGAGCGCCAGCCACAGCCACGCACTCAACAAAAAGATGGTGAGCAGATCGCCAGCGGCGGCGACGCCGGCGCCTGCCGCGAGCGCCGTCAGCACGAGACCGGCCAGCAGGCCCTGGCGCGGACGGTCGATCGAGCGCAACGACGCAAAGCCCGCCGCAGCGCCGAAGAACGCGACGCCGGCGAACAACGCCGCGCCCAGCGCGCCGAGCCCATCGACGCGCCATTCCACACCAAGGGGCGCCGCCCATCCGCCAACGTCGATCGCCGGTGCGCCGCCGGCGTATGCGGCGGCGAACGCCATGCACGCGGCGGCCGCAAACGCGCCAAAGCACGTCGCCGCCCACGCCGCCCGTCCCGAGGGCGAAACGAACGCCAACAGCGCCGCCGCGAGCGGCGCCAGGAACGCGAACAGCACGGCATGGCGGAGCATGAATTCCATAAGCGCCGCGCTCACTGCGCGCGCTCCGCTTCTTGTGCGCGGTCGGCTTCCGCGATCGTGCGCGCGTCGATCGCGCCATAGGCCTCGCGCACGCGCACCAGCAACGCATAGCCCAACAGAAGGCTGGCGGCGCAAACCGGCGCAGCGAGCAACGCCGCCGCCTGGGGCAGCGGATTGGCGAACAGCACGCCCCGCGCGATCCCCTGCGCTGGAGCGGTCGGCGCCGCGGCTCCTGCGACATAGCCAAGGCTCACGAAGAAAAGCGCAACCGCCGTCCAAACGATCGCCAAGCCGAGAATGCGCCGGCCCAGATCGCGCGCCGCCGCTGCTGCGGCGAACCCGACGCCAGCCAGCACGGCGATCAGCGCGTAATGCGCGCGGCCAGCGATCTCGATCGCGTCCATCGGTCAACCGTCCTCGTCGGCGATGGCCGCCGCGCGCGCCGCCAGCGCGTGATACGCGAGCGTGAGCGACGCCGCGGTAACGAGGAAGGCGGCGCCCTGCGTGAGAAAACCGCCAAGGCGTTGCGTGCCCGGGCTCGCCGCCGCCAGCGCATGATAATCGAGGAATGCGTAACCGCGCGTAAGGCTGGCCGCGCCGAGGCCGACGAACGCCAGCACGCCTGTCACGGCGGCGATGCGCAACGCGGCTGGCGCAACCGCGCGGCGCGCCGCCTCCGCGCCGAACACAAGCCCGTAGAAGATCAACGAGGCGGCGGCGAAACCGCCGCCCGCGAAGCCGCCGCCGGGGCCGGCGGCGCCGCTCGCCGCGAGGTACGCCGCGAACAGCAACGCCATGGGAACCGCCGCCTTGGCGGCTCCGCGGAGCACGAGAGAACG
>JBFWWB010000128.1:0-7264 GCA_050246435.1 Hyphomonadaceae bacterium | reverse complement strand
GAAAACCTCGTCATACGGCACCTGCGCCTCGGCCAGCAGCTCGTTCATGTGGCCCGGCATGCGCCCCGCGACGGGGTGGATAGCGTATTTCACCTCCTCCCCCTCGGCCTTCAATTTATCGGCCATCTCTTTCAGCGCGTGCTGCGCCTGCGCCACGGCCATGCCATAGCCCGGCACGATGATCACCTTGCTCGAATTCTTCATGATGAAGGCGGCGTCGTCGGCGCTGCCCTGCTTCACGGGGCGGGTTTCCTTCGCGCCGCCAACGATGGCGCCATCCGCCGTCCCGAAGCCGCCAAGGATCACCGAGAAGAAGCTGCGGTTCATCCCCTTGCACATGATGTAGGACAGGATCGCGCCCGAGGAGCCGACGAGCGCGCCGGTGATGATGAGCGCCACGTTCTCCAAGGTGAAGCCGAGCGCCGCGGCCGCCCACCCCGAGTAGGAATTCAGCATCGAGACGACGACAGGCATGTCCGCCCCGCCAATCGGAATGATCAGCAGCACGCCGATCAGTAGCGAGAGGCCGACTAGCGCCCAAAAATAATGCGGGATCTCGCCCGCGCTGTTCACCAGCATGACAACGAGCGCGACGATCGCTGCGCCGATGGCGATATTGATGAGATGGCGCAGCGGCAGGATGATCGGGGCGCCGCTCATATTGCCGTTGAGCTTCGCGAAGGCGATGACAGAGCCTGTAAACGTGACTGCGCCGATCGCGGTGCCGATCGCCATTTCGATCAGCGAGCCCACCTTGATGCCGCCAGTGGGCGCGGCGATGTGGAACGATTCCGGCGCGTAGAACGCCGCCGTCGCCACGGCCACAGCGGCGAGCCCGATCAGCGAGTGGAACGCCGCCACCAATTGCGGCATTGCCGTCATCTTGATCTTGTTGGCGAGCACGGCGCCGACGCCGCCGCCCACCGCCACGCCGCCGACGATGAGGGCGATGGTGAGCGGATCGAGCGTGAAAGAAAGCAAAGTAGTAGCGATCGCGATGCCCATGCCGAGCATCCCGTAGAAATTACCCTGCCGGCTCGTCTCGGGGCTCGAAAGCCCGCGCAGCGCGAGAATGAACAGCACGCCGGAGGCGAGATAGGCGATCGCCGCGATATTGGCGTTCATCAGCGCTTCTTCGTTCTGGGTTTTGGCGGCGGAGGCGGCGGCGGTTTCGGCGTGTTGCGATCGGCGCGCAGCTCGACGATGGCGGTGGCGGCGCTTTCGCGCATCGCTTCCTTCAGTTGCTGGCGCGCCTCAAGATTGGGGCGGCCGTTGGGGCCGAGGCTGGCGGTCGTCAGCGCGCGGCCGCATTTGGCGACGGCGGCGTCGGCGACGATATCGGCCGCTTCCCGGCTCACCTCCAGACGTTGCGCCTGGCCGAGCACGCAGTCCTCCAGCGCTTGGATTGGATTCGCCGGCGGCGGCGCAGGCGGCGGGGCGGCGGCTTCCTGCGCGAATGCAGGGCCGGCAAGCGCCGAGAACGCAAGCGCGAGGAGCGCGCGCCTCACCTCGCCTTTTCCTTCTTTTTGTACATCGCCAGCATCCGCTGGGTGACGAGGAAACCGCCGAAGATGTTCACCGCGGCGAGCCCCGCGGCCAGCGCGCCCGCGCCCTTGGCGATCCAGGTATTGGTTTCAGCTTCCGAACCCGCGGCGGCCCCTTCCGGGAAATGCGCCGCCGCCGCGATCAGCGCGCCGACGATGATCACCGAGGAGATCGCGTTGGTGACGCTCATCAGCGGCGTGTGCAGCGCCGGGGTGACGGACCAGACGACGTAATAACCGACGAAAATCGCCAGCACGAAAATCGCCATGCGGAAAATGATCGGATCGACTTCCATGTCAGCCCCTTCAGGCCGCTTCCTTCGCGAACGCCGGATGCACGAACGCGCCATCGCGCAACAGCGCGGCCCCCTTCACGATTTCATCGTCCCAGTGCGGCGCGAAGGCTTTCGTATCCTTGTCGGCCAGCAGCGGCGCGAGCGCGAGCAGATTCTTGGCGTAGAGCGCCGAGGAATCCGCCGCCAGCCGCGCCGGCAGATTGGAGAAGCCCGCGATCTTCACGCCCGCGGCGTCGACCACCTGGTCTGCCTTGGCGAGCGGGCAATTGCCGCCCTGCGCGGCGGCGAGGTCGACGATCACCGAGCCGGGCCGCATCGCGGCCACCATCGCCTCTGTGACCAGAACCGGAGCGGGCCGGCCAGGGATCAGCGCCGTGGTGATGACGATATCCTGCTTGGCGATGTGTTCGGCGACGAGGGCCGCCTGCTTGGCCTGATATTCCGCGCTCATCGCCTTGGCGTAGCCCGCGGCGGTTTCGGCCTGCTTGAACTCTTCATCCTCGACAGCGATGAATTTGGCGCCCAGCGAGGCGACCTGCTCCTTCGCGGCGGGGCGCACGTCCGTGGCGCTGACGATGGCGCCGAGCCGGCGTGCGGTGGCGATCGCCTGCAGGCCCGCCACGCCCGCGCCCATCACGAACACCTTCGCCGCAGCCACTGTGCCCGCCGCCGTCATCATCATCGGGAACGCGCGGCCGTAAAGCTCCGCCGCCTCGATCACCGCGCGATAGCCGGCGAGATTGGATTGCGAGGAGAGCGCGTCCATAGATTGCGCGCGCGTGATGCGCGGCACGAATTCCATCGCCAGCGCGGTGACCCCGGCGCGCGCCAGCGCCTCGGCGCCGATTTTATTCGTGTACGGATCAAGCAGCGCGACGACGCCTTGCCCGCGCGCGAGACTTCCCGCTTCTTCCGCCAGCGGCGCGCGGACCTTGAACACCACATCGGCGCCGCGAAGGGCGCCGATTGCATCCGCCGCGACTTCCGCGCCGGCGGCGCGGAATGCGTCGTCGACGATGCTGGCCGTGACGCCCGCACCGCTTTCGACAGCCACCGCGTGGCCAAGCGCGATGAGCTTCTTCACCGTCTCCGGCGTCGCCGCGACCCGCGTTTCACCGGGCGCGCGTTCCTTCAATACGGCGATCCGCATGGGCTTCGCCTCAGAACAGGAGGGCGATCAGCCCGCCCAATCCCAGCAGCACCGTCGAGCCGATGACAAGCGCCCACCAGCCGGCGCTCATGCGCATGAGAAAGCCCGCCGCGGCGCCGATCACGGCGTAAGCGCCGACGCCGGCCAGCCAACCGATGTTCATCGCGAACGCCACTGTCAGCAGCGCCACGGACATGATCACCAAAAGCGTGCCCCAGAGGCACACCATGAGGAAATGATGGAAGGTTTCCTTCTGGGCGTGGATATCCATCTGCCCGCGTTCAACGTCTGCGTGCGCAGCGCCTGCCATGCCTTGCTCCTCAAGGAATCCCGGGAATCCCGCGGCTTTGTAGGCTGCGGCGCCGCGCCGCCGCAACCTTAAGCAAGCCCCCTGCGCCAAAATGGGTCGCCGTGCGCGGCGGGGGCAAGGTTTTCGCAATAATCCGCCGCGCAAGCTGGCGTGCGTTCCGGCCCCTGCCTTGCTTGGACGGCCACGACCCTCTTTCTGAAGGAATCGCCATGAGCTTCGCGATTGCGCTGGCCGGGCTGCATTTGGCCGTTCTGGCGCTCGCCGGTTTCGATCCGGGCGCGGCGCCGGCGGCGTTCGCCCTCTCGCAAGGGGCCTTTGCGCTGGCGGCGCTGGCCTTGCCCGATGCGCGCCGGGCGCTGCTCGACACCGTGATCACCTTTTGGCCGGGCATCGTGCTGTTCGTCGCCGTCATCGCAATCGCGGCCTGGCATGCGGGCCTGCTGGGCGCTTCGGGCGACGCCTTCAAACCGTTCGAGGCGCGCCGGGAAACTCTGTCGCTGATCGGGCTGCTGCTGGGCGGCTTGGCGGCGGCGGCGGCGGCGGGCGCGGCTGGTCGGCGCGCCGTGCAGGAAACCCTGCTGATTTCTAGCCTTGTGTTCGCGGTGCTCGATATCGCGCATCGCTTCCAGGCCGGCCCTGACCACCCCCTGCTGGCGGCGCCTGGGCAAGCGGCCGCCGTCTATGGCCTGTTCACAGTATTGGCGGCGTTCACCGCATTCGACGAATTGCGCTCTCGCGCGGATTCGGCCGGCATGCTGCGCCGGGGACCGCCGCTGCAGCGCGCGATGCTGCCCGGCGCAGCGCTCGCGGCGTGCATTACCGGCGCTGCTCTTTCCGGCGCGCCGGTGACGGCGGCGGCCACCGCCACCGGCATAGCCGTGCTGTTCGCGTGCCTGGCCCTCCGCGACCGCGGCCCGATCGTGATGTTCCTCAGCGGCGCGGCCGCGCTGGCGCTCGCCGCGGCGGTGGTGCTGGTGCTCGCCTTCGCAACGACCAGCGACCGGTTCGGCTGGGCGGAGTTCCAGATGGGCATCGCCACCGCGCTGAAGGGCGCCGCCGGTCTTGGCAGCGGCGCCGCCGGCGGCCCGCTGCAAACCTGGCCGGTCGAGGTCGGCGCGCTGGGCGCCGGCGCGCTGGCGCTCGCGGCCTTGGCGTGGGCGGTGCGGCTAGGGTTGGCGAGCGATCGGCGGCGCGCGCCGAGCCGGGGACTGGGCCTGGGCCTGGGTTGTCTCACATTGGTCGCGTTCGCGGGCCCGACGGGAACCAATGACGCGGTGGCCGCCACCCTTGCGCTGCTGTGCGGCCTCGCTTCCTCCTACGCTGACCGGCTGCGCCGCGACCCACAGCGCCGCCGCGCGGCGCCTGCGCCCGCCGCCCCCGAGCCCGATCTGGAACCCGCCGACAACCTCTGAGGCGTTGGGCGGCGGCCCACAAACATCAGCAAAGTCTTAATCCAACTCGGCGAGGCTCCCCTTACGCTCGGTGCGATAGGGCCGCCATGAATCACATTTCGAGCATCGCCGAGAGGGAAACGGAGCGCCTCGCCCCGGCGGCGCGCCCGCCAATGCGCCGGCCGCCGCGCGCACTCGTGGCCGCGGGCGTGGCGCTTTACTGCACAGCGGCGTGGGCGCTCATCATCGTGGCCGCGCAAGCCGGCGGCGCCTTCCTGAAGAAAGCGGGCTATGTCGCGACCGCTTCGGCCGCGCAGCCGGACTAGTCGTTCGCGGCGCGCTTGCGCGGGCCGGTGAAGCGATCGAGCTCCTCCAGCGCCGCGGTACGCACCGCTTCACCCAATTGCGGATTGGCCAGGGCGAAGGCCATCGTCGCGCGCAAATATCCGATCTTGTCGCCGCAATCGTAGGAGCGGCCGGCGAATTCGAACGCGTGGAACGGGTGCGTCTGCATCAAGCGCGCCATCGCGTCCGTCAGCTGGATTTCGCCGCCCGCGCCAGGCTGCTGCGTGTCGAGGATATTGAAGATCTCCGGCGGCAGGATGTACCGGCCGCTGATGAACAGGTTGGACGGCGCGTGCGCGCGCGCCGGCTTTTCCACCATGCCTTTCATCTTGATGAGCCGTCCGCCAAAACCTTCGGGGCGCGTGTCGGGATCGATCACGCCATATTGCTCGGGCGCGTCCGTCTGCTCCACGGCGATGATCGCGCCGCCGACTTTGTCGTACGCCTGCGCCATCTGCCAAAGGCAGCTGGGCTGCGCCATCATCAGCATGTCCGGCAGCATCACCGCAAACGGCTCGTCGCCCACGATGTCGCGCGCGCACCAGACGGCGTGGCCGAGCCCGAGCGGCGCCTGCTGGCGCACGAAGCTCATGGCGCCGGCCTTCGGCGTGGTGGCCTGCACCTCCGCGAGGACGGAAATCTTGCCTTTGATCCGGAGCGAATCCTCCAACTCGTAGGCGCGGTCGAAATAGTCCTCGATCGCCCCTTTGTTGCGCCCGGTGACCAGCACGAAATGCTCGATGCCGGCGGCGAGCGCTTCATCGATCACGTATTGCAGCGCCGGGCGATCGAACACGGGCAGCATTTCCTTGGGGATCGACTTCGTGGCGGGCAGGACGCGCGTGCCCAAGCCGGCTACCGGCAGCACCGCCTTGCGGACCCGTTTGCGCGTGGGATCGGCCATAGGTTCCGTTTCTAGAACGCCCTCTTGAGGGCACTCGATGCGGCTTTGTTTGCACCAAACATGCCGCAGCTAAAAGACGATGGTGACGGTGATCGTGTCCGAATACGCGCCCGGCTTCACGTTTTGACCGGCCGGGGCCCGGGCGGCGACTGAAAAGTGATCGGTGCGCCCCGAAAGCACCGTCAGCAGATAGGAGTTGGACTGGGTGACCGTGCCCGCGCCGCCATCGCCCCATACCGCTACGTAACCCTCGGTGTAGAGCTGGTAGCTGAGCGTGTTGGCGCCGCTCGCCATACGGCGGGCCGCGAAGGCGCCCCCGCCCCCTGGCGAAAGCTTGATTTCGTAACTGAAATTCACCGCCACCAGCGCCGAGCAGGTGACGGCCACATCACCGGCGGTTTCGCGCGGCGCTGCGGCGAAGGGATCGTATACGCCGAACGCGACGGGCGTGGCGGAAACCGAGCAGGCGCAGCCCAGGCCCAGGCAGGCGCGGGCAGGCGGAGCCCAGGCCCACGCCGTCAACGCCAGCGCAAGCGCCGCAGCCCACGTCAGCGGCGGCATTCGAGGCGCTCCGTAAGTTGGGAGAGGTCCACGCGGCACGACGCGCCAGAGATGATCGCCTCGAGGGTTGAGGCGCCCGGCGCCGACGCCACATAGGCGCGTCCGCCAGCGCCGACAAAAAAAGCCGCCGCGTCGCCCGCGCGCGTCAACAGCAAGCCCTGCGGCGCGGGAGCGCCATCCGGGCCATAAAGCGTGATCCAGCGGCCCGCCTCCGCCATGATCGGAAAACGCGCGAGCACCGCGCCGCGCACACCGGGCGCCGCGATCAGAGCGTCCGCGGCGATGCGGGCGCCGGGTGGCGCTTCGTCAGGATCGATGGACAGGCGGTTTTCGGCGTTGGCGCGGAGATCCGGCACCAGCACGCGTCCGGAGGCGCCGGCCCGCGCCACCGGGCGGTTGTCGAGCAGAACCGCCATGCCGGGCGGCGCTTCAGCCAGCGCGGCCGCGCCCCGGCTGGCGCGCGCGGCGTAGAGGTGATCGTCGAGCCAGAAGAGGCCGCCGCGCAGGTTCACGCGCGCACCCGACCGTCCATTGGCGCGGCTAAAGCCGGCCTCCGCTTCGAGCGCGGGGGCGCGAACCGCCAGCGCCGCATCGAGCCGGCGGGCGCCGCCACCCTCCCCCTCCACGCGCCAACCCACGCCGCCCGCCTCCGGCGGCGGCGCGGCCGCGCGCAGCCCGATGCTGCTTTCACCACGATCGCGCGCGGCGAACGCCGCTGCGGCGCCGCGCGGACCGAACGGCACGCTCAGCGAAACGCCGGCGG
>JBFWWB010000127.1:0-7325 GCA_050246435.1 Hyphomonadaceae bacterium | reverse complement strand
GCATGCCATCGACGGAATCGTGCAGCCGCGGCGAAATGGCGAAGCCCTCGTCGGCCAGCTTGATCGCCGGCGCGAACAAGTCCGCCCAGGCCAGTTTGCCGTGCTCGCCGTGCGCCATCTTCAGCATGGCGTAGAGCGTCGGCGCGCCGGTGGAGCGCCCGCTGGCCACCGCTTGCGGGAAGGGCAGCGGCTTGCCGTCCGCCCCGAAGAATAATTCCGCCGTCGCCGCGGCTGGGGCCTGCTCGCGCCCGTCATATGCGTCCACTGCGCTAGTGGCCTTATCGTAACTCACCAGAAAACCGCCGCCGCCGACGCCGGCGCTTTGCGGCTCCACCAAGCCTAGCACGGCGATGGTCGCAATCGCGGCGTCCGTCGCGGTCCCGCCCTGCGCCAGCATCGCCAGCCCTGCGTCCACCGCGCGCGGATCGGCCGCCGCCACCATCGCGGCGGGCTTCTCCGCCGGGGCCGCCGCCTGCCGGTGCGCGCAGCCGGCGAAGGTTGCGGCGCAGAAGATTAGCGCTGCCAGCGCCGCGGGACGGGAATGGAACAGCATCGGTTCGCCTTGCATGCGGGAGATCGCTTCAGCATAGACGGCTGAGGCGTCATGGCGAAACCCGGTCCACGCAACACGATCGCCGATGTCGGCGGGCTTCTCGTCGGCTGCGCGGAAGATGCGGCCGTGCGCACCGGCGTCACCGTGCTGCTGCCGGAGGCGCGCGCGACGGCGGCGGTCGAGGTGCTCGGCGGCGGCCCCGGCACACGCGAGACGGATGCGCTCGCCCCGCAGAACCTGGTCGATGCGGTGGACGCGATCGTGCTCTCCGGCGGCTCGGTCTACGGGCTTGGCGCGGCGGACGCGGTGGTTGCGGCGCTCGGCGCGCGCGGGCGGGGCTATGTGCTGCGCCAGGGCGCGCCCGCAGCCCCGGTGGTGCCGGCGGCGATCCTTTTCGATCTAGGCAATGGCGGCGACAAAAGCTGGGGTGAGACGCCGCCTTATGCGCGCCTGGGCCGCGCCGCGCTGGACGCCGTCTCGGCGGAGGTTCCGCTCGGTTCGCGCGGAGCGGGTTACGGCGCAATGGCCGGGCAGCTGCAGGGCGGGCAGGGTTCGGCCAGCGCGGTTACGGAAGACGGCTTCACCGTCGCGGCGTTGGCGGCGGTGAATTGCTTCGGCTCGGCCACGGCGCCGGGTGGGCGGGCCTTCTGGGCGTGGGCGTTGGAGCAGGGCGGCGAGTTCGGCTCCGTCGGCGCGCCGAAAGGGCCGCTCGGCGATCTCGAGGATTGGGGCGGCGCCAAAGCCGATCCCGCCGGGCGCAACAGCACCACGCTCTGCGTCGCCGCGACCGACGCCGTGCTGAGCAAGGCGCAAGCCAAGCGCTTCGCGCAGATGGCCGCCGCCGGCCTGGCGCGCGCGATCCGTCCCGTATTTGCGCCGTTCGACGGCGATGTGGTGTTTGCACTGGCGACGGGCGCCAAGGCGCTGCCCGATCCGGCGGCGCTGCATCTGGCCCGCCTCGGCGCGCTCGCCGCCGATTGCGTGGCGCGCGCCGTCGCCCGGGGCGTTTACGCGGCCGGCCGCTGGCCCAGCGCACAGACGCGCGTGTGGCGGGATTTGGTCTGAAGGGGCGGGGCGGCTGTTGGCGCAAAGCCGCGCCTCTGGGCGGGATTTGGCGTGACGGGGCGAGGACGCCTGGCCGGCTTGGACGGCCGCAAGCTGGAGGGAGGCGGGATTCGGCCTGACAGGGTGGGGAAGGCCTTCAGGGGCGGTTGCGCTGGGCGCGACGCTTCTCTAGGTTCCGCGCCTCTTCCGCGGCAACCCGCCGGGAGCGCGCGCCCGTAGCTCAGCTGGATAGAGCACCAGACTACGAATCTGGGGGTCAGGAGTTCGAATCTCTTCGGGCGCGCCATTGAAATCGCTAGGGGTTTTGGTCATCGTCCGCCCCCGCATCAGTGACCAGTTTCAGTGACGGTTTCAGCGCGGCGTTCTTCCTGCGTACCGCCGCCAGCACGCGGCCGACCATCGCTTCATCGCCCACATAGGTCTTGATCATCTGCCAAACGTCGTCGAGCGACCATCCGGTGATCGCCACGAGATCTTCGACGGTGACGCCCAGCTCGTAGAGATACGAGACACCCTTGCCGCGCAGATCGTGCAGCCGCGCCTTCACGCCGGTGCCTGGCTTCGCCTTGATCCGCTTCGCTTCGTCCGCGACGACGCCGTGCCGCGCGCGATTCCATGCCTTGGTGACGGCGCCTGGACTCCACGGCCGGCCGGATCGCGTCAGCAGCAGCTGCGGCGCCACCACCTTGCGGTCTTTCCGCGCTTCGATCAGGCGATCGAACAGCACGCACATTTCATCCGCCAACGGAATAACCACCAGCCGCCCCTTCGGACGCGTCGGCCGGATTGATTTCGATGGGATCAGGCGCAGGCACTTCTGATCGCGATAGTAAGTCTGCAGCGTGAGCGTCTTCGCGACATCGCTTCGGCGCAGCGCGGTGCGCGCCAGCGTCAGGAACACGTCCGCGGCTTCTGGCGTCACCGCGGCGCGCTGCTGCGCAAGCTCCGCTTCCGATACGGTGATGTTGGCGCGATCCGCGTGGTGGATTTTCGCGACGCCCGCGGCGCGATTGATGTCGATCTCCGCGCGATCGAGCAGCCAATTGAGAAATGTGTTAAGCGTCGTGACTGCATAATCCGCCGCGCGCGGCGTCGCCGCCATGCTGTCGCGCCATGCGATCACATCGCGGCGGAATCGTCGCGCGTTCAATCCTTCGATCGGCAGCGTAGCCCATCGCGCCTCGATCATATCGAGGTTGGATTCGGTATTCGCTTTGTGCCCGCCGGACATGCGCGCGACCACGGTGCGCCGGAATTCGGCGATCATGCCGGACACAAATCGCGGATCAGGACCGGGGCGCTTTTGCACCTCCGCATAACGCGCCCAATATTCCGGGCTGTACGGCTCGATATATGCGCCGGTCTCGGGATCGACATTGATCCGCGGCGCGCCGCCATAGAAGCCGAAATAATGATAATCACGCACGGCTTGGCCTCGCCGTTGCTTGTGCACCACGCGCACGTTTGGCGGCGGCTTTCTGCCTTTCCCAGCGCTCATAGGTATCGTCTGGCCCCCCATCGCCGTCTGCTACGGCGCCCCCCGCCGACGTCAGGATCGTCATAGTACCATCGGGCTCGAAGCGCACGCCAGCCACCTCGACGTTCGCGGCCTTCACCGCGGCGATCCGGCGCTCAATTTCGCGTTTGCTGATGGCGGCGCTCATTGTATCGGCGTCCCCGGTGATGGCTTGATTGCGTCCTCGATGTTCAGGCCCCAAGCTGCGTGCAGCAGCGTCAGAAGCTCGCGCGCGGTATCGTCCTTTGACCTGCCAGCCTGATGCGCCTCCATCGCAATAGAGACGATGATGGCCTTCATCAGCGCCTGTTCCGCGAGTTGTTCGCCTTCAAACGAGAGCCGCATGGCGTTGACGGCGATCGCGATCGCCGAGATCTCCGTGATCCTGTTTGCCGCTGGCTCAACATCGAAGCCGTGCGTGCGCGCGATCTGCCGCGCTTCGGCGCGCGCGGCTGACATCAAGCGCTTGGCGGCGAGGGTGGCTTTCATGACCACACCCATGGCGCGACGCTGACCATGCCCACGCCTTCGCTGCGCACGAGGCGCAGGCCGATGAGGCGGCCCAGATAGGCGCGGAAGGTGCCGGGGGTGAGTCCGGTGCCCTCCTGTAATTCGCCGCGGCTGATCGCGCTGGCGTCGCGCGGCAGCGCATCCAGAATGCGCGCCTCGCCGGGGCCCAACATCCTGCCGATGCGGTCCCGCACGCTGATGCTGGTGTCCGGCGCTGGCGCGGCCTCACGCCCGGCGGGCGTCAACGCGATGATCCCGACGCCGCGCGCTTCGATCAGCGCGACCGAAATCAGGCGGCCGACATAGGCGCGGAACGTGCCCGGCGTCAGCGCTACCGCGCCGCGGACCTGATCGCGGGTCGGCTCGTCGATCCCGGCGCTTTCCCACATGGCCATCGCTTCGAGGATGCGGACCTCGCCGGGCGCCAGCGCCGCGCTGGCCTCGCTCGCTAGCCGGGCGGGCGCACGCGGGGCCGTTGTCGCCTTGAACACGCTCATGGAGCAGCAGAAGGGGCGGCTGCAGCAGGCGAAGGACCTCGGCGCCAATCTGGCGGCGGTCGAACGGCTGAACGCGCTGGAAACGCAGCGCTACCTCGAAAGCCTGTCGAACGATCAACGCGGCGCGCTGGCCGAATATCTGGGTCTGATCGAGACGTACCAAGGCAAGCTGTCGGTGGTGCTGGGCCGGCTTTCCGATGAATTGACCACGCGCCTTGCCGCCATGGACGCGCAGGCGCAGGCGCTGCGCGAGCGCGCCGATAAATTCAACGGCTTCGCCGAAAGCATCACCGAGACGCGCCAGGGCATTCTGGACAAGTTCTCGCCGCTGGCGCCCGCCGACAATGTCGCCGCGCTGCGCACGCGCTTCTCCGGACTGGCCGACGCGGCGATGTCCGGAAACGAGTCCGCGCTGACGGCGCTGCCGCAGCTGGCCTCGCAGCTGATCGAAATGAGCCGCGACATCTATGGCTCGACGACGACTTTCCAGCATGACCTGTCTTTCGTGACGGGCCTGCTGGACACGGTAGCCGCCAGCGCGAAGGCGACGGCCGATCAGGCCACGGCTGGCCTGTCGCAATTCGACCTGATGCAGCAAATCCTCGACGAGTTGAGCAAGACCGACCCGTCGCTGAGCTACCTTGCCGATCAGGTCTCGCTGCTGAGTCAGAATAACGCGCTGCTGGGCGCGCTGCTCCAATCCTACGTCGATCTCGCGAACGGCCAATCGAGCGGCGTAACGCTGGCGCAGGCGGCGCTGGCGGGCTTGGCGGCGTCGCTGACGCCGACGCCCACCGGATCGACCACGCAGACGCCCGCGGGCGGTACGCCGCTGACGACGGGCGCAGCGGCGGCCCAAGCCGCGGCAGCCGCGGCGGGCGGAAACGACGCGCTGATCGACATGATGGCGGTCCAGATCGACGTGCTTCAATCCGGCATGCACGCGCTGGAGGGCCAGCTGGAAACGGCCAATGATGAATTGCGCCGCATCCGATCGCTGCTGACGGTACAGGTCCAAGCCGCATGACCTTCGCGGCGACGCCTTGGGCGGATTCGCCATGGGCGGGCGATATCGAAGCGCAGCCCATCGGGGTCACGGCGTTTCAGCGCTTCCTCGAGTCCGCAAAATCTCGGCCGCGCTTTCTGATAGAGATCGATGCGGTGCAGGTGCCGCTGGAATATCTGGGCGACGCGAAGCCTTTCACATTCGCGGATCAGCCCTTTGCGGATCTCGTGCCGAACGAATTCGAGGCGCTGCAGAAGACCTTCTTCTTCGCGGACGGGCCTTGGATTGGAAAGCCGGGCGACTCGCTGCGCCGCAACGCCTTCGCCGATGCGCGGGTGAGGGATATCTCGACGTGGCGCGCGCCTGGGCTGGGCCTGTGCTGCAGCCGCAAGTCGGCATTTCCTATGGCGCGGTGCGCAGCTGGACGTCCGACTCGATCTTTATCCGGGCGTCGCGATCCGCTTCGCCGTTCGTCGATCCGATAGAGCCGATCCGGTCGTGGTCGTTCACGCTGGATTGGATCGACGAGCAGACCGAGTCCGTCGACTTCGACGATTTCGAGCGCCGTATGCACACGGCGGGACAATTCCTTGTCTGCCGGACGGACCTTCCCATCGCGCGCGGCGCGATGCTCGCGATGCAGCAGCAGAGCGCCGGCCTTGAGGCCGCGAATTATCGGCGGGACAAGAAGACGTTCCGGCTGATCGAGACGATCTGATTGGCGCGCGCCGTAGCGGCGGGCGCGCGTTCATCCACCACAAGCACACATGGGGATATGTGAATGACCGTTCTTGCGGCCAATCGCATCAAAGAAACTGCGACCGGCACCGGCGTATCGAACCTGACGCTGACGGGCGCGGTGACAGGCTATCGCAGGCGTTCGCGATTTCACGGCGGAACGCGAACGCCAACAACCCAAGCCGCGAAAAAGCACGCAACAGCAGCAAGAAGAAACCAGGGATCGCCATGTCGCGTAACCCCGCCCAAACACCACCCGCAGAGCGCTATTAGGATCAGCACGACCGCGACAACAATCACGCCGCCGCCTCCGGGTTAGGATTGCTCAAGACAGTTGCTCCCGATCAAGGATGCGCTTGCAGGAGGCCACCGCGCCGGATTGCCACGCCGGGTTCTGGGTGCCGATCAACATCAGCGCGCCGATGGATGAATCCACGAACACGTCGTTGCAATCGTCGCAGCGGGGCAGGTTATCGACGAGCGGCGCAAGTTCCGCCGGCAGCCTCTCGCGAAGAGCGTCGGCGCCCACGGTGCGGTCTGGATGTGCGTCCCCCATCTACGCCTCCGTGTCGCTGGAGGGGGAGGGGCGTTCACACCATTCACGCCCGTCTAGCAGCTTGCCGTTGGCCTTCGGCGTGCGCCCGCCCCATTGCTTGAAGAAGAATGGCACACTGTAGCGCAGGCACTGATCACGCAGCGCCCGCGCCCATTCTTCCTGCATGGGGCGTGGCCGCGGGCCGCTTTCACCGCCGCAGATCACCCAATCGATGCGGAAGGGAAGCCAGGGCGTGAGGTCCATCGCTTCCTGCATCGGCTCGACGGACAGGAAAGCCATCGCATCCCACTCGGCTGCGGCGTCGCGCAGGTGCGGAATGTCTCGATCAGCCTCGCGTTGCGTAACGACAGTCGCGCCGATCGCGGCGTTGAGGGGAAGACCGCCCAGCTCACGCGCCATCTTGGCGATGTTCTGCGGGCGCTTCGTCAGGAGCAGCCACGTCAGGTTCGGCGTGTCTTCGATCAACCGGAAGAAACGCCCGCGCAGCGCGGCGCCGACTTCCTTATCGAATGGGTCGCACATCGAGGGGAACGCGAAACGCGTCTCTCCCGCGGGCACGGCCGCGTTCCACTTGAGGGGCGCGCGCCAGTGCGCGTCAGACATCTCTCGGCGCGGCTTGCCGACGCCCCAATGGTCGCCGCCGAAGCGCTTGTCGTGCGCTTCCGCGTAGCAGTTCTCACACGCGCCCTTGGCGCCTACGCTCACACGCGTGCAGCCCCACCAGGGCGACCATGTGTGATCCGTCCAGCCGATGCCGGTTGTCTCGCCCATCTACGCCTCCGTGTCGCCTGGGGTGGGGGATTCCAAACGACTATCGATCTCGTGGAAGGCTAGTCTGATACGGCGCTCGACATCGATCCATTGATCCGGCGGCAAGTGATCGT
>JBFWWB010000126.1:0-7408 GCA_050246435.1 Hyphomonadaceae bacterium | reverse complement strand
GGATCGAAGCGATAGGCGTCGTCGAGCTCGGGGACATATTCATTGCCCTTCGAGAAAGCTGGAATTTGCATATCGCTGGCGACGCCGAATTCCCGCGCCGAAATCGTCTTGTCAGGAACAAGTTGGATCAAATCGTCTGCAGTGCTCATGCGCCGAGCGGGCTCCCCGGAAAGGTATTTTTCTTGACCAAGCCAGTCGGGGTTTAAAGCACGCCCCGGGGCGTCGACAAAGCGGTTTAGGGCCCTTGCGGCATCGCGCGCGCGGCGCGCCTGCGCCCTAGGCGGCGAAGCGATCAGGCGAGGCCAGCGGCCTTTAAGGTCTGATAGGCCCGGATCACCTTGTTGAGCTGGGCCTCAGCCGAGCGGTCCCCGCCGTTGGAATCGGGGTGGTAGCGCTTCACCAGCTCGGCGTAGCGCGTGCGGATCGCCAACGCGTCGGCATTCTCCTCCAGGGCCAATACGTCCAGCGCCAGCGCCTGCACTCGCCCCACGCGTTTCTTGGGCGCCGCCGCCGGCCGGCCTTCCCGCCCGCCGCCGAATAGCCCGAAGGCGTCGCCCGGCTTGGCCGCCGCCCAGAAGCGCGCAGCGGAGATGCGGTCCCCCTTGCCGGGACGGAAATTCCACATCGGGCGATGGCCGACCTCCTCGGCGCGCTGGTGCGCGTCGATCTCGGCCTGGCTCATGTCCTTGAAGAAATCCCAGCGCCGATTGTACTCGCCGGCATGCTCGCGGCAGAAGAACCAGTATTGGCCGGCGCCGCCGCGCGATTTGGGGGCCTTGTGGCCGCCGGCCCGGCCGCACCCCACATGATCGCAGGCCCGCTCGCCCACAACCCTCGTCTCTTCCTCCACCGGGGGATGAACCCGGATGTCGACGAATTTGGGCCGGTACTTGAAGGCTGCTGCCATGAGGCGAGTATGGGCGCCGGATTGGATGCGAACAAGGAATTGACAGGCTTGATTGCGATGAATTCTTCCGGTGCGAACCCGCCGCAAAACCTGAGCCGCCGCGAGCGTGTGGCCGAAACGCTTAAGGCTTTATTTGCGCCTTCAGCACTCGAAATTCTGGACGAAAGCGGCGCCCACGCCGGCCACGCCGCCGCCCACCCGGGCGGCGAGACGCATTTCCGCGTGCGCATGACGAGCGCGGCCTTCGCCGGCATGAGCCGCGTGGCGCGCCAACGCGCCGTGCTTTCCGCCTTGAAGGACGAGTTGGTCGGCGGTCTGCACGCCCTTGCCCTGGAGCTCAAGGCCGCTGACGAGTGAGCTTCATCCCGCCGCGGGCGTGGGTTCCTTGGCGATCCGCAAGGCGGTGATCTGGTTGCGGTTGCGCCGCAAGATGTGGAACCGATAGCCGTGGAAGGAGAATTGCTGGCCCGGCTCCGGGATCGCCTGCGCCTCGTGCATCACCAGGCCGGCGATCGTGACCGCCTCGTCGTCCGGAAGATTCCAATCCATCGCGCGGTTTAGATCGCGGATCGGGGCCCAACCGTCGACATTGGCGCTGCCATCGGGCTGCGGGCGCACGCCCTGGATCGATACGTCATGCTCGTCGCGAATATCACCGACGATCTCTTCCAGAATGTCTTCCAGGGTGACGAGCCCCTTGAGCGCCCCGTACTCGTCGACAACCAGCGCGAAATGCTCGCGCCGCCTGAGGAATTCGGCCAACTGGTCTTCCGCCTCAGTAGTTTCAGGGATGAACCAGGGTGGGCGCATCGTGGCCGAAACGTCGAACGCGTCGACCCCGTCCTCGACGACCGCGCGCAACAAGTCCCGGGCGTGAAGCACGCCGATGATGTTCTCCGGATCGTCCCGCCAGAGCGGCAGGCGCGTATGGGTGCTCGCCATCACCTGCTCGGCGATCTCGCGGGAGGGCAGGTCGGCGTCGATCATACGGATGTTCTTGCGGTGCACGAGCACGTCCGCCACGGTGAGTTCGCCCAGATCCAGTGCGCCACGCAGGCGGTCGCGCTGGGTGCGTTCGACCGCGCCCTCCTCGGCATGCAGCTCCACCGCGCCGCGGATCTCTTCGGCGGCGGCGTAGGCGTCGGGCGCGGCCTTCGGCGTCACGCCGATGAGGCGCAGCGTGTTGGACACGATGAACTGAACCGCCGTCACCATCGGCGACAGGATGACGACAAAGAACCGCGCGGCCGGCGCGATGGCGAGGGCGGTTTTGTCCGGATAGGCGATGGCGTAGGTCTTCGGCAGCACCTCTGCAAAGATCAGCACGATCACCGTCGTGACACCGGTGGCGATCGCAACGCCGTAATCGCCCAGCACCGGCGCCAGGAGCCAGGTAGTGAGCGCGGCGGCCAAGGTGTTGAGCAGATTGTTGCCGAGCAGCAGCGCGCCGATCGTGCGCTCACGGCGCGCCAGCAGCGCGTTCACCCGCTTTGCGCCGGCGTGGCCGTCCTTCTCCAATTGGTGCATCCGCGCGCGCGACGCGGCGGTGAGGCCCGTTTCCGAAGCTGAGAAGAAACCGGAGATCACGGCGAGCAGCGCCGCCGTCAGCGCCGCGATCCCGATCGTGGCGAGAATGACCTCCCAACTCATCGCGCGATCGCATCCGCCAGGACGGCGCGCACGGCGGCGGGATCGACGTTGCGTTCGACAAAGGCCTGGCCGACGCCGCGCGCCAGAATGAAGACGAGCTTGCCGCCTTCGGCCTTCTTGTCCCGCGCCATATAGCCCAGGAGCGCATCCGGGTCCGCCGCATAGGGCGCACCGCGCAAATCAACGGCGAAGCCGGCGGCGGTCAGATGGCGGCGCACGCGCATCGCGTCCTGGCCCGGGCACAGGCCGAGACGCGCCGACAGCTCGAACGCCAGCGCCATCCCGGCGCCCACCGCCTCACCGTGTAGCAGCTGGCCGCCGTCATAGCCCGCCGCGGTCTCCAGCGCGTGCGCGAAGGTGTGGCCCAGATTGAGCAGTGCGCGCGGGCCGCTTTCGCGCTCATCGAGCCCGACGATGCGCGCCTTCGCCGCCACGGAAGCCTCGACCGCGTAGGTCAGCGCCGCGACATCGCCCGCGAGCACGCGGCCGGCGTTCGCTTCGCACCAGTCGAAGAACGCCGGATCGTCGATCAGGCCGTATTTCACGACCTCGGCGTAGCCGGCCAGCAATTCACGCGGCGGCAAGGTGCGCAGCACGCCGATATCGGCCAGCACCAGGCGTGGCTGATGGAAGAGACCGACAAGATTCTTGCCTTGCGGCGTATCGATCGCGGTCTTCCCGCCAACGGATGAATCGACTTGCGCCAGCAAAGTAGTGGGGACTTGCACGAAATCCACGCCGCGTTTCACGACGCCCGCCGCCAGGCCCGCGAGATCGCCGATGACGCCGCCGCCGAAGGCGATCACGATATCGCGCCGCTCAAGGCCGGCCTCGATCAGCCAGGCGCAGACCCTTTCCAGGCCGGCGAAGCTTTTTGTGTGTTCGCCCGGCGCCAGCACGAGCGTTTCGGCGCGCAGATCGCCTGCGCGGAGACTCTCATCGAGCGCCGCGCCGTGCAAGCGCGCAACATTCTCATCCGTCACCACGAAGGCGCGCCCGCCTGGCGCGAATGGGCGGACGCGCGCGCCGGCTTGCGCCAGCACATCATCTCCGATGACGATGTCGTAGCTGCGCGCGCCCAAATCGACGCGCGCCACACGCGCCTGGCTCATGCTCCGGCCCTTTGCCGGTCGAAATACGCAGCGACCGCGCGCAGCACCGCCTCCAGGCCTGCGGCCTGCGGCCCGCCACCCATGTCGATCACGATGTCAGCCTCGGCATATTGCGGATGACGGTCGCGCATCAGCCGCTCCAGGGTCGCGCGCTGATCGCCGTTCCGGAGCAGCGGTCGGTTGTCCTTTTTTTCGACACGGCGCAACAGCAGCTCCAGATCGGCGCGCAGCCAGATCGTCAGCGCGGCCCCGGCCAGAAGCGCGCGCGTATCGGCGTTCATGAAAGCCCCGCCGCCGGTGGCCAGCACCAGCGGCTGCCCACCCTGCACCAGCCGTGCAATCACCCTCTGCTCGCCGCGGCGGAACTCGGGCTCGCCCAGCTCTTCGAAGATTTGCGGAATCGTTCGCCCGGCGGCGTTCTGAATTTCGTGATCGGCGTCCTTGAAAGGCAGCCGCAGCGCCGCGGCCAAACGGCGCCCCATCGTCGTTTTCCCGGCGCCTGGCATGCCGATCAGCACGATCGGACGATCGACCTGCAATCCCTGGGCAAGCACCCGGATGCGCTCCGCGCGATCGCGCTCTTTGCCGGACGACTCTTCCAGCGGGGGCGCCGGCGGGCGGGTCACGTCGATCCTCGAAGGGCTTCGCTGCGGCCGCATGCGCACCATGCACAGCACCCGCTCGAAACTCGCCGTATTTTGCGGACATTCTCGCGCCATCGCAACAAACCCCGAATCAAGGCAAACGAAACCCCTTGAGGCCTTCGTGATCAGAAGACGTAGACGCTCCAGCGTACGATCCGCGTACAGTCGCGGCGGAGGCAATATTAAGCTGATATTGCTTGGGTTTTTGGCGGTCGTGTTCCTGGGAGGACTGACCTATTTCATCCATGTCGCCGATTCGATGAAGCCGGAGCGGCGTGAAATTCGCGTGGAGTTGTCGCATGCGTTGGCCAATTAGGCTCGCCGCCCTCGCCTTGGGCGCGTCCGCGCCCGCCCTCGCCCTGGCGCAATCCGAGCCGCGACCCACGACGCTGGCCGCGCAAAACGTCACAGCTGCCGCGGCGCTGACCGCCGGCGCCAGCACGATCGAAACGGCAGCCGCCGCGCCGGCTGCCCCCTCGCCCGCGCAGCCCACCTCCGCCCCGGCCGCGCCGGAAGCGGCTGTGATGGCCGCCTCCGTCGTCGAAAGCGGTGAATTGCAAGCCCTCGATCCCTGGCAGGTGGGCGGCGCCGGCAAGGCGATGCTGCCTAAGACGCTATGGGAGAAGAGCGACGCAGTCGCCGTTGGCGCCTTGTTCGACAAACTAGGCCCTATTTACGCCTCCCCCGCCGCCAATCGCCTCGCGCGCGCCGTTCTGCTTTCGCCCGGCGGGGCGCCCGCGGGCAGCGACGCCGCCGCCGGCGAAGCCGCGCGCAAACGCTTCGCCGCTCTCGGCCGCCTCGGTGCAGCGGAGGATCTGGCGATCATGGTTTCAGCCTCGCCGGCGGCAGCGCGCGACGCCGGAATCAGCATGTTTGCGGCGCTGGCCGATCTCGCCCGCGGGCGCGTGGCCGACGCCTGCCGCCGTGGCCAGGATGCGGCGCTGACATCGCCGTTCTTCCTGCGGCTCAAAGCCTTTTGCTTCGCGGCTTCCGGCGATGGCCCCGCGGCGGATCTCGCCATCGAAGTCGCGCGCAACGGCGGGGTGAACGATCCTTGGTTGTTCGCCGCGATCCCGATGATCGCCAACGGCGCAAAGCCTTCCGCGCCGGCGAAATACACGACCTCCCTGGATGCCGCAGCCTCGATCGCAGGCGGGTTCAGGCCGGCCGCGAAGGCGTTGGCGAACGCGTCGCTTCTGGCGCAGGGCGCGGTCGCGCGCGCGGCGGATCAGCCGCCGGCGCTGCGCGTCGAAGCCGCCGCCGCGCTGCTGAAGGCCGGCGCGATCGACGCCAGCGCGGCTCGCGCGGCGCTGGCCTCCGGCGCGAAGCTGAAATCGACGAAGTCCACCCCGGTCAGCCCGCTTGCGGCGGCGGTGCGCGCCGTGGATTCGGCCGATGGCGGCGCGGCGCGCGCCTTCGCGATCCAGAGCGCGCTGAACAGCCTGGTGACCTATTCCGATTATGTCGCGGCGGCGCGCCTGTTCGCGGGCGACATCGCAAACCTTCCGAAGGACGAAACCACCGCCGCAGCGGCGGTCAGTCTTGCTCGCGCGGCTCTCGCCGTTGGCGACGGCAAGGTCGCAGCCGAGTGGCGCAATCTCGCGGTCAACAGCCAGCAGGCGCCGCCTGAAGCGATCAGCACCGCGCTCGATGCGGCACTCGTTGCGGCGGGTCAGGGCAATGCCGAAACCGCAAAGGTGGTGCTGGACCGTCGCATCACGATGGCCAGCGGCCTCGGCCTACGGCGCGCTTCGCGCGACGTGATCGTGCTCTCGGCCCTTGGCGTGCCTGCGCCGCCGCCCGCCGCCGGTTTCCTCAACGCCAATCCGCCCGTTCCGGCGCTCGGCAAGGCGGACGAAAAGGCGCTCGCAGCAGCGGTGTCCGCGTCGCAGCGCGGAGCTGGCGGCGAAACCGCGGCCTATGTCGCGCAGGCGTTGGCGCCGGGCGCCGACAAGGTGGAGCTCGACTCCGTGGTCACGGCCATCCAGGCGCTGCGCGCCGTCGGCCTGATGGATGCGGCGCGCATCGTTGCGGTTGAGGCGATGATCGCCGGCGGCGTCGCCTGAGCGCGGGCGAACCGTGAACGCCGAAGCGCGGATTGAAGCGTTTCTGGAAATGCTGTCGGCTGAGCGCGGCGCGCGCCACAACACGCTGTCGGCGTATGCGCGCGATCTTGCCGACGCCGCCGCCTATGCGGCGGCGCAAGGCGCCGCGCTCGACCACGCCAGCGCCGACCTGCTCGAACGCTACGCCGCCTCCCTCGCCCCGCGCGGGCTCTCCGCGGCGACGGCCGCGCGGCGGCTCTCGGCGCTGCGCCAATTCTTCCGCTTCCTGCTGCTCGAGCGCTCCCGAGAGGACGATCCAACCGCGCGGCTCGACAGCCCAAAGCGCGGCCACTCATTGCCGAAGACTTTGGAACCGGACGAGGTGGAGCGCCTGATCGCCGCCGCCGCGCAACGGCCCGGCCCTGGCGGCGTGCGCGACCGCGCGCTCGTGGAACTGCTGTATGGCGGCGGCTTCCGCGTATCCGAACTGGTCGATCTGCCGCTCAAGGCCGCACCGCGGCCGGGCCAGCGGCACATGATCATTCTAGGCAAGGGCGGCAAGGAGCGCATGATCGTGCTTGGCCAGCAGGCGCTGGACGCGCTTGGCGCCTATCTCGCGGTGCGCGGGCGCTGGCTCACATCGGAGAATCGGGCGGCGGCGCGCTGGCTGTTTCCCTCCGCCTCCGCGAAGAACGGCCGGATGACGCGCCGGCGGGTAGCGCAAATCCTCGAGGAATGCGCGTTGGCGGCCGGGCTCGATCCCACGCGCATCAGCCCGCACGTGCTGCGCCACGCGTTCGCGACGCACCTGGTGGAGGGCGGCGCCGATCTTCGCACCGTGCAAAAGCTGCTCGGACACGCCGATATCGCGACGACCCAGATATACACCCACGTCGCAGATGGACGCCTGAAGGCGCTGGTCAGCACGGCGCATCCGCTGGCGCGGCGCCGCCGCCGGCCCGACTAAAGCCTCAGTAATCGGTGTTTCGGACCGCAGCGTCTTCGCTTAGATAGCCAGACGGAAACCCACGCAATCATAGGGAGAGGCGC
>JBFWWB010000125.1:0-7402 GCA_050246435.1 Hyphomonadaceae bacterium | reverse complement strand
TTTTGGCGCAAGGCGATTTCGGCCCCCGCCGCCGTGATTCACGAGCAGCCGCTTATCCCACGCCTCCAATTCGCTTATTGGATATAGAATGGCTTTGCCCACCTTGAGGTAGGGAGGACCCATCCCTCTGCTTCGCCAGTTGTTCAGCGTCCCCTCAGCAATTTGGCCACGATAACGCTCCACTACTTCGTCGATCGTCAGGTAGGTTGGCGGTGACACGCTAGTTCCTTTTGCTGATAATGTTAAAGTGGATGAGGATGCCGTCGTAGATGACCCGTCTCGCTCGCTCCTTGCGTCCCGGCGATCTGGTTTTGTGATTCCGCGGCAAGCCCTAGCTAACGTGAAGAAAACCCCCGGCATTCAAAATCGGCTAAGAGCTCTTCGCGAAACCGCCGGACTTACTCTGGAGGAGCTTGGCGCGAAGACCTCCGCTACAAACCAAGAAATCAGTTTGTTGGAGCTAGGCCGACGGAAACTCACCGTTGAATGGCTTATTCGCTTGTCGAAAGCACTAAGCTGCCATCCGTGGGATATTGTTGAAGAAACGGGATCGCTGCTTACGCCTGCGGAGAGAAAACTTGTGTCAACGTACCGGTCGCTCGACCGGCAGGGGAGGCGGTTGCTTCTGCGCAAAATCACGGACATTCACTCTGGAAAACGGTCGAGGCAGAAATCGACCGATTAAGTCGGTTCGCGATCGCGTAACACGGCGCAAAACGCAGTCCAACAAAATGTTGGAAACGATTTTATGAAACTTCAGCTGCATTTTTTTGATGTCGGAAACAACGGGAAACAACGTCAGGTATTGACGTGCGAAATCATGCGAGCAAGATGCTTAGTAAGACCCGTTAGCGAAGTGGAGGAGGTTCAAAACCAAAAGCGCTATCGCAATCACTCGAAACACAATATTGAATTGTCACGCCGATAGCTTCAGTTGCGTGTCGTATCGCTTGATAAAGCTGTTGTTTGCGCTCGGATGATGACTCGAGAGCGGAGTCGAAATCCTTGTGCACCAGGATCAGCGCGGAGGCGGAAAGCTCCAGCGCGCGGCGCACCACCTCGCGCGGGAATACCGGCGCCTGGTCCACGGTGCCGCGCCCGGAGATTTCATCGGCGATGAGCTGGTTCTTGCGGTCGAGATACAGCACACGGAATTGCTCGCGCGGCTCCTGCGCCATCGCGGCGCGGCAATAATTGATCAGCGCCGACCAGGACGAAACGACCGGGCGCTTCACAGCTTCCGCGCGCGCGGCGCGTTCGAGGGCGGCCTGCACGATCTTCAGTTCGAGCGCCACGGCCGCGCCCGCGCCCTCGATCTCGGCGATGCGTGCGGCTTCTGCGCCCAGCACGCCGGACAGATCGCCGAAGCGCGCGATCAGCGCCTTCGCGAGGGGTTTCGTGTCGCGCCGCGGAATGACGCGGAACAGCATCAGCTCCAGCAATTCGTATTCGGCGAGCGCTTCGGGGCCGGCGGTCTGGAAACGCTGGCGCAGACGTGCGCGGTGATCGTGATAATGCGGCTTCGCATCCGGCGCGGCGGCGGCCTTTTTGGGCTTGGGTTTGGCCAGGGGCTTGGCCGCCGGCGATTGCGGCGTGAACGCCAAAAGATCGCCACTGAAGCGCACCGCGCCGGCGTCCGTCACGGCAGGCGCGGGCGGCGGCTTCGGCTTCATCCGCTCAGGCGGCGGCTTGCGCGTAGGGCCGGTCGAGCCCGGCGGGCGAGGCGGTGAAAATCTCCACGCCGGTTTCGGTGACGCCGACGGAATGTTCGAACTGGGCGGAGAGCTGCTTGTCTTTCGTCACCGCGGTCCAGCCGTCGGGCAGGATTTTCACCTCCGGGCGGCCGAGATTCACCATCGGCTCGACCGTGAAGAACATTCCGGGCTTCAGCACCGCGCCTTCGCCGGGGCGGCCGAAATGCAGGATGTTCGGCGTGTCGTGGAACACACGCCCGAGTCCGTGGCCGCAGAAATCACGCACCACGGAGCAGCGCTCGCCCTCGGCGAAGCGCTGGATGGCGGCGCCTACGTCGCCGAGGGTGGCGCCGGGCTTCACCGTGGCGATGCCGCGCATCATGGCTTCGTAGGTCACGTCCATCAGCCGTTCGGCGCGGCGGCGCTGCTCGCCCACGGAATACATGCGGCTCGTATCGCCGTGCCAGCCGTCGACGATCACCGTCACGTCGATGTTGAGGATGTCCCCATCGCGCAGCGGGCGCGGATTGGGGATGCCGTGGCAGACGACATGGTTGAGCGAGGTGCACACCGTGTGGCGGTAGCCGCGGTAGAACAGGCACGCCGGCAAGCCGCCGTGATCGAACACGAATTGGCGGGCGAGGTCGTCCAGCCGCTCGGTGGAGACGCCGATCCGCGTTTCCGGAACCAGCATGTCCAGGCAGGCCGCGGCCAGCTTGCCGGCGCGGCGCATGCCCTCGAAGCCCTCGGGCCCGTGCAGCTTGATCGCGCCATTGTTGCGGACGGGGGCCTCGCCCGCTTCGATATAGTTCATGGAGACATCTTATCCTGATCCGCCGCTTTTCGCGAAGGGCGGCGAGGATGTTCATTTAGGCGCGACGGCGCCCTTCGGAAGACTGCCGCTGGACACGGCGGCCTGGGGATAGAGCAGCATCTGCGTGCAGCGGAACAGCGCGATCGTCTTGCCGCTGGCCTCAGCCGTGACCTCGGCGTCCCAGACCTGGGTGGCGCGCCCG
Source organism: Hyphomonadaceae bacterium (assembly GCA_050246435.1). Taxonomy (GTDB): domain Bacteria; phylum Pseudomonadota; class Alphaproteobacteria; order Caulobacterales; family Aquidulcibacteraceae; genus JAKFWI01. The sequence continues at coordinate 4,692 of JBFWWB010000125.1, read as the reverse complement.
CCGTGCTGAAGCTTCGCCTCGCAGGCGACGCCGCCTTCGCGTGTGGTGCCTAGGAAATTCGCTTTCAGCTCGATGGTGGTGAAGCCCGAAGCGCCTTCGGGCCGCGAGGCCAGGCAACCATAGCCGCAGGCGCTGTCGGCCAGGCCGATCACCGCGGCGGCGTGCAGGTAGCCGTTGGGCGCCATGTGGCTGCGGCGCAGATCGAACCGCCCGCGCACCAGGCCAGACTGCACAAGGATCCATTCCAGGCCCAGAAGATCGGGCAAGGTGCCCGTCTGCCGCTCGGTGAAGGCGGCGCTGGCGTCCTGCATGGGCGTTCCCTCCCTTGTGGAAGACAGAGTGCGCCGATCGCGCGCCGACGCAAGACTTGCCGTCGCGGCGCGGGGCGCGTTTTACTCGCAGTCATGACCGAAGCCCGTCCCGTCACCGCCGCCGTGCTGCTCATCGGCGATGAACTTCTCTCCGGCCGCACGCAGGACACGAACCTGCAGACGATCGCCAAATTCGTGGGGCCGCTCGGTGTGCGCATCGCGGAAGCGCGCGTCGTGCCCGATGTCGAAGAAGAGATCGCCGCGGCTCTCAACACGCTGCGCGCCAAGCACGATTACGTCTTCACCACCGGCGGCATAGGGCCCACGCACGACGACAAGACCGCAGATTCCGTGGCGCTTGCGTTTGGCGTCGGCATCGGCGTCAACGAGGAGGCGCGCGCCATTCTCGAGGCGCATTACGGCTCGCCCAGCGCGCTCAACGAAGCGCGCCTGCGGATGGCCCGCACGCCGCACGGCGCCAGCCTGATCGCCAACCCCGTTTCGCGCGCGCCGGGCTTCCAGATCGGCAATGTGTTCGTGATGGCGGGAATTCCCGCCGTGATGCGCGGCATGCTGCAAGACGTGGGCCCGCGGCTGGCCGGCGGAGCGGTGCTGCGCGCACGCACGGTAGGCGCTGTGGGGCTGCGCGAGGGCGAAATCGCCGCGCCTCTGCAGGCGCTGGAGGAAAGCTCTCCCGGCGTGACGTTCGGCTCGTATCCGTTCTACGGCGCGGAAGGGCGCACTGGCGTGAACCTGGTGGCGCGCTCCACCGATCCTGCAGCGTTGGCGAAGGCGGCCGCCGCGCTGATGGCGCTCGTGGCGGGTTTCGGCGTGACGCCGGAGGAGATCAGCGAGGCTTGATGCGCGCCGCGTCCGGCGCCTCCTGGCGGATAAGGCCGAGCGAGATCACCCGCTTCAAGCCCTCATCCGGCGGCAGGCCCAGCGGGCGCAACCGCGAGCGCGATGCGTAGAGCAGAAAGCCCGACGTCGGCAGCGGCGCGTGCGGCACATAGACGGCGACGATATCCGGGCCGAGTGCGGCGATCGGCGCGTCGGGCGCATCCGTGGTGACGAAGCCGATCACCCAATTGCCTGGCGTAAGCTCGACGAGAACGGCCTCCTTGAAGGAGGTGCGTTCCGGCGAGGCGACCTGGCCCAGCACCTGCTTCACCCCGCCATAGACGGTGCGCACCAGCGGCACGCGAGCCACGACGCGCTCGCCCGTGCGCACCACGAAACGGCCGAGCAGATTGGCGGCCAACGCGCCCAGCAGCGTGACGCCCGCCACCGCGATCACCACGCCGGCGCCGGGGATCGCCTGGGCGTAACGCTGCCACGCCGCCGGCAGCAGCGGCGCGACGTGGCTGTCGACGAAGCTGACGAAGCTCCAGATCACGAAGAAGGTCACCGCGAACGGCAGCACGAGGGCGACGCCGGCGGCGAAGTTGTTGCTGATCCAGCGCAGAACGGATTCGCGTTTGCGCAGGCGCGGCGGCGCGGCGGCGCCGGAAGGTTCGGACTCCATGCGCCCTTGTTAGGCGCACAAGTGATGCGCCGCCAGCGCGGTTACGGTCCGCCGCCGATCAGCCGCAGAACGCCCATATAGTCGCGCTTGCCCACCGGCACGCCGTTCTTGCGCGCAATGCCGTAGGCGGTGGTGGCATGGAAGAAGAAATGCGGCGTGGTGTAGCCGTTCAGATAATCCTTCGCGCGGAACAGCAGGAAGCGGTTCGGCAGTTGGAAAGGTATTTCCTTTTCCGCGAGCGCGTTCAGCGCTTCCGGGCGCACCGCGCCCAGCGCTTCGATGGCGTCGGCAACGCCCGCCTTGAGGCCCGCCATGTCGCGCGCTTCGAGGGCGGGATGGGGCGCCCCTCCCAGCACGCGCGCCACCGCGCCCGCCGATTGCTCCACCGCGTTGCGGATCTGGAACTGGAAGGGCAGCATGTCCGCGATCAGGCGGTCCTCGATGATCGCGCTGCAATCGATCTTCTTCTCGGCGCAATGCTTCTCGGTCTTGTCGAGCACCGTGAGCAGCGACGTCAAAATCTGGCAGAACGTCGGCACGGTGTAATCGTAGAGTTCGGACACGGCTCTCCCCCTGTCGTTCTTGTCTTTGTTGTCGTGATCCGCGCGCGGGCCGGCGCCTAGGGCGCGCTTTTGACTTTCACATATTCGCCGGGCGCGGGACCCAGCACGTCGAGGCCGCCGTCGCCCGGCTGGCGCGCGGGGATGAGGTCGCCCGCGTAATCGCCCAGCCACGAGGCCCAGTGCGGCCACCAGGAGCCGGGACGCTCGCCCGCGTCGGCCAGCCACTGCTCGAACGTTTCGGGCAGCCAGGGATTGATCCAGTGCTGGTATTTCTTCGCTTCCGGCGGGTTGATGACGCCGGCGATGTGGCCCGAACCCGCCATCATGAATTCCACCGGCCCGCCGAAGGCGCGCGCGGTGCGGTATACCGAAGCGGCGGGCGCGATGTGATCTTCCCGCGCGGCCTGCATATAGATCGGGATCGTCACGTCCTTCAGGCTGAGCCGCTCGTTCTGGATGACGAGTTCGCCTTTGGCCAGTGCGTTGTCGTTGTAGAAACGCTGCAGATAGAAAAGGTGCAGCGCGCTCGGCATGCGCGTCTGGTCGGAATTCCAGAACAGCAGATCGAAGGGCGGCGGGCGCTTGCCGAGATAATAATTCTCGACGACGTAGTTCCAGACGAGATCGCCCGAGCGCAGCGCGTTGAATGTATCGGCCATCGCCTGGCTGTCGAGCACGCCGCCGGAAGCGGTCATCCGCTCCTTCACGTAGTCGATCGCCGATTCATCCGTGAACACCTTGAGTTCACCGGCCAGCTCGAAATCGGCCTGGGCGGCGAAGAAGGTGGCGCTCTGGATGCGCGCGTCGCCCTTGCGGGCCATGTAGGCGAGGCTGGTGGCGAGCAGGGTGCCGCCAATGCAATAGCCGACGGCGTTGATCTTATCGACGCGGGCGGCGGCGCGCACCGCGTCGATCGCCTTGAAGAGCGCTTCCTCCATGTAGGTTTCGAAGGAGGCGCCGGCGAGGCGCGCGTCAGGGTTCACCCAGGAGACGACGAAGACGGTGTGGCCCTGATCGACCAGCCACTTGATCATCGAATTCTTCGGCTGCAGATCGAGGATGTAGAATTTGTTGATCCAGGGCGGAAAGATCAGCAGCGGCGTTTCGTAAACTGTCTCTGTCGTCGGGTTGTATTGCAGCAGTTCGAACAGGTCGTCGCGATAGACGACAGCGCCAGGCGTGGTGGCGATGTTGCGGCCGACCTCGAAGGCCTCCATGTCCGTCTGGGTGATCGCCAGCATGCCGCGCCCGCGCGCCAGATCGTGGGCGAGGTTATCGAGGCCTTGCAGCAGATTGCGCCCGCTGCTGCGCAGCGTTTCGCGCAGCACGGTGGGGTTGGTGAGCAGGAAGTTGGACGGCGAGGCCGCCTCCACCGCCTGACGCACGAAGAAGGCGGCCTTGCGCTTCGTCGCCTCGTCGACGCCTTCGACCTGATCGATGAGATCGAGGATCCAGCGCGCAGTGGCGAGATAGGTCTCGCGCATCAGGCTGAAATAAGGGTTGTTGCGCCATTCCGGATCGCGGAAGCGCTTGTCGCGGTCGCTCCCGCCCGCCGCCGGCGCGCCGGACATGGCGGCGATCCAGCGCTGCGTGTTGGCTACCCAGATTTCCGAATAGCGCCGCCACAGATCGGCGTGCGCAGCGCGCAGGGTTTCGGGCTGGGCGACGAGTTGGCCCCAGGTTTTGGACAGCGCCGACTGCAGCGCGAAGGGATCGGCGCGGAACGACGATGTGTTCTGCGTCTGCTCATGGAAGGCGTTGGCGAAGACCTGGTTGGCCTTGGTCATCGCCTCAGCGAGATTGAAGCTCAGCTGTTCGAGATCTTCTCCTGTGCGGGAAAGCAGCACGTCGACCAGGGCTGGATCGTCCGCCGGCTTGGCGGCGGGCCTTTCCGCGGCGGGCGCATCGGCCTTGAGGGCCGCTGCGCCATCGGCGCGGGCGGCGGCGGCGCGGGTGCGCCTGGGCCGGGGGGCCGGGCGCGCCGGCGCCACGGAAGGCGGCTGGGAAGCGGCTTCGCCGGCCGCCGCCGCGGGGGGCTTCTTCGCCCTCGCCGGGCCGGGTGCTGCGGGCTTTTTGGACCTGCGCCGGCCGGCCATCCGCGTCTCCTTGCGCAGCCGCGCGCGCTGCGCCGGCGGCAGGGCCTCATGGTGACACATCGCGGCGCGCTGGTATAGGACGAGCCCGCGACTCACCGGAGTTCAAAGCTGATGCAGCATGCCTGCGGCGTCAAACGTGCCCTTAGCGTTTCCGCGTTCGCGGCAGGCGCAGCGCTGACGCTCGCCGGCTGCGGCCT
>JBFWWB010000124.1:0-7459 GCA_050246435.1 Hyphomonadaceae bacterium | reverse complement strand
GCCGGGCGGATGAAGCGCTCCCGATGATCGTTGCGCGCAGCGGCGAACAGCAGCGCTTCGCTCAGCACGCTCCAGCGCGCCACGGCCCCCTAGAGCAGCCAGGCGCGAATTTCATCCGCGCCCGGCGTGCCGCCAGGTTCGCGTGTCGTGCGCACCGCAATGCCGCGGGCGGTGAGCGCTGCGGCGAGGCCGCGCGCCAAAGTGGATTTTCCGGCGCCCTCGCCGCCTTCCAATGTGATGAAGCGCCCACGCGCGCTCATGATCCGCCGAACGCCGCTTTCGCACCGGCAACGGCGCGCGAGAAGATGTTCTCACGGCCGACGCTTTCGCCCGCCGCGAGCGGCAATTCGAGCGTGGAAACGCCAGGCCCGTGGAAGACAAGCTTAGCCACGACCGCACCCTTCTTGATCGGCGCAGGGATGGGGCCGTCATACACGATCTCTACTTTGAGGCCATCTTTCGCCAGGCGCATATACGCGACGTCGAACGCCGCGGTGGCCACGAGCGGCACGGTCTTCTTGCCACCCATGAACACTTCCGCTTCGCCGACCTTCGCGCCTTTTTCAAAGAGGCGCTTGGCGTCGAACGCGTTGAAGGCCGCAGCCATCAGGCGCATGCCCTCGCTGAGGCGCGCGGCCATCGTCGGCAAGCCGTTGAACACGATGATGCGGCGTTCGCCGTTGCGCGTGGCCGAACCGATCATGCCGTAGCCGGATGAATCCGTGTGGCCCGTCTTCACGCCGTCCGCACCGTCGAACCGGCCGAGCAGCGGATTGCGGTTTTCCTGGGTATGCTTGTTGTAGGTGAACGAGCGCACGGAATCGAGTTTGTAGATATCGGGGAATTGCAGCGTGATGTGGCGCGAAAGACGCGCGAGATCCGCCGAACTGATCATATGGTTGGGATCGTCGAGCCCGGTCACGTTCGTAAAATGCGCGCTCTTGAATCCGAGAGCCTTGGCGCGTTCGTTCATCAGCGCGACGAAATTCGCTTCCGAGCCGGAAATCCCTTCAGCCAGCGCAATGCAGGCGTCGTTGGCGGAGACGATCACCACGCCGCTCAGAAGATCGCGCACGCTGACCATCGAATTGAGCTCGAGGAACATGTGCGAGCCGTCCGATTGCGCGCCGTGGCGCCAGGCGTTCTCGCTCACCGGGAATTGCGTGTCCCAGGAAATGGCGCCCGATTTGAGCTTTTCGGCGACGACCAGAACCGTCATCAGCTTGCTCATGGACGCTGGCGGGATCGGCGTCTCGCAATCCTTGCAATAGAGCAGCCCACCGGTCTTGAAGTCGAGAATAGTGACATGCTGCGCCGCGCTCGCCATGGGATCGGCCGTTTGCGCGTGCGCGGGCGCTGCGCCCGGACCGGCGAAAACCGTCCACAGGGTTGCGAGCAGAAAGGGAAACAAGCGCGGCGCGCTGCGCATGAGGCGGTTCTCCCGGCGAATCCGTTCCCCAGCATAGCAAACAGCTGGGCGGAATCATGCCGCGCCGGCGCAGCCTCAATCGCGCGCGATGCGCGCGCCGGCGAATCCCTTGGCGACCGCCGCGGCGCGCGCGGCTTCCGCCGTCGCCGCGTCCGGCCAGGGCCCCAGACGCACCCGGTAGAGCGCCCGGCCCGCGGCCGCCACCGGCGTCACCGAAGCGTCGCCCATATCGGCTGCGCGGCGGCGGGCCGTCTCGGCGTTTTCGGCCGCAGCGAATGCGCCGATCTGGACATAATAACCTTCGCCAAGAGCCGCCGCCGGTTTCTGCGGCGGCTCGGGCAGAGCGGCTGCGGGCGGTGCGGTATCCGGGTTGGCGGCGACGTCAGGGCCCGCGGACGCAGGGCCCAGATAGGTCACGCGCACGCGGGCGTGGCCCGCCTCTTTGAAGTCCAGCAGCTCGGCGCCGCGCCGCGACACGTCGATCACGCGGTCGCCGTGAAACGGGCCGCGATCGTTGACGCGCACGACGATTTCCTTGCCGTTCGCCAGATTGGTAACCCGGGCGAGGCTCGGCAGCGGCAAGGTGGGATGCGCCGCGGTCAGCGCTTCGGCGTCGAACGGCTCGCCGCTGGCGGTCTTCCGTCCCTGGAATTCGTCGCCGTACCAGGAGGCCAGGCCCACCTCCTGCCCTTCCCCAGCCGGCGCGAGCGCGGCTTCCGGAGCAGGGGTCTCCGCCGGCGGCTGGCGCACCGAGGCGGGACGCGCATCGCCGCCGCCCGGCTCCGGCGGCAGCGCGCCGCGCAGATCGATCAAAGGGCCGCTGGCGACTTCGGCGCCGGCGCCATAGCCGTAGCTGGGCAGGAGCGGCTTGAGAGGGGGCGCCGCGGCGCGGGCAGGCGTGAGCGACGCCAGGCGCGTTTCCCCCACGCGCCCCGACGCCAGGCGCGCCGAGGGCGCATCGCCGGCATAGACGATAGGCGCAGCCGCGCGCGCCGCGCCGTGGCACGCCATCAGCGCCAAAAGCGCAAGCACTAGGGCCCGCGCGCCAAGCGTGCGGCCGCCTTCCATAACCCCGAGCACACCCATGCTCCGTTCTTTTGTTGCAGGGAGTATGGCCCGGCGGCGGTTGCGTTCCGGTAAGGGGACACGGTTTATTCCGGTTCACCGTGATTTCACGCCGGCGCGGCGTGGGCGCATGGACAGCGCGCATCCGACAGGGCAGAAAGCGGCTGATCGCAGCCGCAGTTAAATCCATGATTTTGCTGCGGAGAGGTGGCCGAGCGGTTGAAGGCGCCAGTCTTGAAAACTGGAGTAGGCGCAAGCCTATCGTGGGTTCGAATCCCACCCTCTCCGCCAACGATATTAGGTGAGGAAGCGTTGCCTGCACGCAGCCCCGGACGCCTCAATCCCTGGGGCAACGCAGCGCTTCTGCTTTCCGCGTCGAGCCTGTTCTGGGCCGGAAACTCCATCGCGGGACGCTTACTGGCGGACGCCGTGCCGCCGCTCACATTCACGTTCTGGCGCTGGGCCGTCGCGCTGCTGCTGATCACGCCGTTTGCATGGCGCCATATCCGCGCCGATGCGCCGGCGCTGCTGCGCCATTGGCCGATGATCCTCGGCCTCGCCGCGACCGGCGCGGGTAGTTTCGGCGCCCTACTCTACATCGGCCTGCAAACGACGACGGCGCTCAACAGCCTGGTGCTGCAGGCCGCCATTCCCCCGATCGTGCTGCTGCTCGCCGTGCTGATCCTGCGCGAGAAGGCCGGCGCGGCGCAGATGCTGGGCATCGCGGTGTCGCTCATCGGCGTGCTGGTGATCCTCACCAAAGGACATCTGGAGCGCTTGCTCTCGCTCTCGTTCAATCCGGGCGACGCCTATATCCTGGCCGCGGTGCTGCTCAATTCCGGATACTCGATCCTGCTGCGGTTCCGCCCCGCGGTGCATCCCATCAGCTTGCTATGGGCGACATTCGTCGGCGCCGACGTGCTGCTTGCGCCGTTCCTCGCATGGGATTGGGCGCATGGGCGGGTGATGGCGCTCAACCAAACCACGCTCTGGGGTCTCGCTTATGTGGCGGTGTTCCCGTCTTTCCTTTCATACCTCTTCTACAATCGCGGCATTGAGCTCTATGGCGTGCAGCGCTCCAGCCAATTCATCCATCTGACGCCGGTGTTGGGCGCATTCCTCGCCGTGGCCTTGTTGGGGGAGCATTTGGATCTACATCTGGCCCTCGGCGCTGCGCTGATCGCGGCGGGCATCGGCGCAGCGGCGATCCGCGCGCCTGCGCTCGCCGCAGTTCTGCGCCGCCGGCCGAACCCGAAAACAACGCTCTAAATCACCTAATCGCTCGACGCTGACCTATCAGGGGCATTCATGGCGGATCTTTCCACGTTCCCGATCACCAAGCGCTGGCCCGCGGCCGATCCCTCGGTGCTGCAACTCTATTCGCTGCCGACGCCGAACGGCGTGAAGGTCTCGATCATGCTGGAAGAGATCGGCCTTCCGTATGAACCCCATCTCATCGACATCGGGAAGAATGAGAGCTGGACGCCGGAATTCCTCTCGCTGAACCCGAACGGGAAAATTCCCGCGATCATCGATCCCAACGGGCCTGGCGGAAAGCCCATCGCGCTGTTCGAGTCCGGCGCGATCCTGCTCTACCTCGCCGACAAAACGGGAAAGCTGATCCCGCAAGACCCCATCGCGCGCTACGAGACCATTCAATGGGTGTTCTTCCAGATGGCTTTCATCGGCCCGATGTTCGGTCAGGTCGGCTTCTTCCATAAGTTTGCTGGGCGCGAATACGAGGACAAACGGCCGCTGCACCGCTACCGCGATGAATCCAAACGTTTGCTCGGCGTACTGGAAACCCGCCTCGATGGCCGCGATTGGATCATGGGCGATGCGCTCACGATCGCCGACATCTCCATGCTCGGCTGGGTGCGCAATCTTGTCGGCTTCTACGGCGCGCGCGATCTGGTCGAGTTCGATACGCTGAAGCGCGTGCCCGCCTGGCTCGAACGCGGCTTGGCGCGCCCCGCCGTCGAGCGCGGCCTTGCGATTCCGAAGCGGGATTAACATCGCCCATGCCGATGCGCCGGGATTGTAGTTATGATTATCTCCGCGCATCCATTTGGCGACGCCGGGTTGCGCGCGAGGCCGGAAACGCGCAATCACGCGCCTGACGTCTTGATCTTCCGCGCTGCGCGAAGAGCTTGGACAATCGGATCACGGTTGAGGGAGAGAAAAACATGGCCGTTAAGCAGCTTATCAATCACACCGGCTTCATGCCGCATGGCCCCAACGTGCCCCATGGCGTGCGCGTGGGCGATACGATCGAGTATTCCGCGATCCGTCCGGCCAAGCCCGACCGCTCGACGGACGCCGATCCGGCGCAACAGGCGGAACAAGTATTCGAAAACCTCCGCCTTCTGCTGGAGAAGGAAGGGCTTGGCTTCGACGCCGTCACGAAGGTGCGCGTCTACGTGACGAAGCCGGAATACATCATGGCCATGAATCAGGTCTGGTATAAGCACTTCCCGATGGAGACGAACGGCACCGCGCGCATCGTTATCGGCGTGTCGTTCCTGCCCGGCGAAGGCACGATGATGAGTCTGGACGTCACCGCGCGCGCGAAATAGCGCCAGCGCCCGCCGCCAGCAAAGGCGCGCGTTCCCGTCCAGGGGACGCGCGTTTTCTGTTGGCGCCGCGCGGGTGGCGTTCGTGGGGCCGTGAGCACGTCCGAAAGCGGCGAGACGGGCGCTGTGACGCGCGGTAGCGCTCGCTCGATCCCTTCACTCAGGCGAGAATAATGGCCCAAGCAGCGAAGACGCCGCGCCCATACGGTCTGCCCTTCTATTTCGGGTGGTCGGTGGTGGCCGCCGGCTTCATGACGATGTTCGTGTCGAACGGCATGGCCTTTTGGGGCCTGCAGGTATTCGTCGATCCGATGCAGGCCGACACTGGTTGGCCGCGCGCCGAGATCATGGGTGCGCTGACCTTGCGCTGGCTGGTGGGCGCATTCGGCGGGTTAGTCGCGGGTCCGTATATCGACAAGAAGCACGGCGCGCAGATCATCGTCACCGCCGGCGTGCTGATCGACGGGCTGTCGATGATGGCGCTCTTCTGGGCGAAGGACGCGCTGACCTTTATCCTGCTGTTCGGCGTGCTGGGCGGGGTGGGCAGCATCGGCACGAGCCGCGTCGTCGCAGGCGTGCTCATCCCCAAATGGTTCATCGCGAAGCGCGGCATGGCGATGGGCATCGCCGCCGCCGGCAGCGGCGGGTCGGCGCTGGTCATGAGCCCGATCGCCAACGCCATCAACGAAGCGGTCGGCTGGCGCGAGGGCTGGGTGTGGATGGGCGCGCTGTCCCTCCTTTTTCTGCTGCCCTTCATGCCGTTCGTGCGCCGCGCGCCGGAGGATCTCGGCCTTCAGCCCGACGGCGGCGCCACAGCTAAACCGAAGCCTGGGCGCGCCGCGCCCGCCCCGGAGCGCAGCTACACGCTGCGCGAGGCGGTGCGCTCGCCGACGCTATGGGTGCTCACCCTGGCGATGAGCGTGGGGCTCTTCTCGATGTCGACGAACGCTTCGAGCATGGTCCCGTTCTTCCGTAGCATCGGCTTCACCGCACAGGTCGCGGCCTGGGGGCTCGCCGTCTACGGCGCCTTCTCCTTCCTCTCGCGCTTTTTGTGGGGCGCGATCGCCGACCGCCTCTCCGTGCGCCAGGCGATCATGCTGCAAGCAGCCTGCACCGCGGTGGGGATCGGCCTGCATTTCCTAATCAAAAACGAGACGATGCTGTTCGTCGTCGCCGCCTTCCAGGGCTTGGCGCTGGGCGGGTTCGTCGTGCTTCAGCCGCTGATTTGGCCAGCTTATTTCGGCCGCCAACACCTGGGGGCGATCACCGGCCTCACCCAGTTCATCACCACGTTCGCGATGGCGGCGGGGCCGTTTTTCGCCGGCGCGGTGTATGACGCCACCCATGCTTACGCCTGGGCATACGGCTCGCTGATCGTCACCTGGCTGCTGTGCGGCGCGCTGACCTTTCTGGTGCGCCCGATGACATCAACGTTAGAGTTGAAGCCCGCTCCGACTACAGGTTAGAACCGTTCCATCCTGCGCGGCAGTTTGATCTTTGTTTTTCTTCCGAAGCAGGTCTATATTGGTCTGACCAAATGGAGGAAACCGTCATGGCGATTGTCCAGCGGCTTGGCTACGTGGCCATGGGCGCCAAAGATTTCGAAGGCACGCTTGAGCTGTATTCGCGGGTTGGCCGCATGTCGGAAACCGAGCGGATCGGCGATACGGCGTTCATGACGGCGGGGGTGGATCACCACTGGCTGCGCATCGAAAAGTCCGACACGGACGCCGTCACCCGCGTGGGCTGGGACGTCGGCACGCCGGAGCGCCTGGCGCAGGCGATGGAAGTGCTCGACAAGTGGAACCTGCCCTACGAGGAAAAGAAGGATCCCAAGAACGAGCGCGTCGAGCACCGTATCCGGTTCAAGGATCCGGGCGGCATGCAGAACGAATTGTTCTACGGCATGTATCGCCGCGCGGCGCCGCCGGACATGCATGGCGTCAAGATCAAGAAGCTGCTGCACGCCGGCTGGGCGACGCCGAATTTCTATGAATCGCTGCGTTTCTGGCGTGAAGGCATGGGCTTCAAGCTCTCCGACCGCGTCGAGGAAATGGCTTGGTTCATGCATTGCGGCGACATGTACCATCACGGTCTGCTGCTGCAGCAGATGAAGGTCGACCGGCCGACGTTCGGGCACCTCTGCTTCCTGGTTGAATCGCTCGACGACATCATGCGCATCCGCAACCACGGCCTGCGCAATGGCGCGAAGCTCTCGCGCGACCTGCTGCGTCACGCGCCGTCCGGCTCGGTCGGCATTTATTTCGTCGACGAAGCGCGCCGCCATGACTTCGAATATTGCTACGATCACGCGCAGCTGCCGGAAGATCACGTGCCGCGCACGCTTCGCGCGACCTTCGAGATCGGCAACGTTTGGATGAACGAGCTGCCC
>JBFWWB010000123.1:0-7522 GCA_050246435.1 Hyphomonadaceae bacterium | reverse complement strand
ACGAGAGCCGGACATGGCGAAGGAAAAGTTCGAGCGGACGAAGCCGCACTGCAACATTGGCACGATTGGCCACGTGGACCACGGCAAGACGACGTTGACGGCGGCGATCACGATGGTTTTGGCGAAGTCGGGCGGGGCGACGGCGAAGAAGTATGAGGAGATCGACGCAGCGCCGGAGGAGAAGGCGCGCGGGATCACGATCAACACGGCGCACGTCGAATACGAGACGCAGAACCGCCACTATGCGCACGTGGACTGCCCCGGCCACGCCGATTACGTGAAGAACATGATCACGGGCGCGGCGCAGATGGACGGCGCGATCCTGGTGGTTTCGGCGGCCGACGGCCCGATGCCGCAGACGCGCGAGCACATCCTGCTGGCCCGCCAGGTTGGCGTGCCGGCTTTGGTGGTGTTCATGAACAAGGTCGACATGGTCGACGACGCCGAGCTCTTGGAGCTTGTCGAGATGGAGGTGCGCGAGCTGCTCTCCTCCTACGAATTCCCGGGCGACGACATTCCGATCGTGAAGGGCTCCGCGCTGGCCGCGGTCGAGGGCCGCGATCCGGCGATCGGGGAAGACCGGATCAACGAGTTGATGACGGCGGTGGACACCTACATCCCGCAGCCGGAGCGTCCGATCGACCAGCCGTTCCTGATGCCGGTGGAAGACGTGTTCTCGATCTCAGGCCGCGGCACGGTGGTGACGGGCCGGGTCGAGCGCGGGATCGTGAAGGTGGGCGAGGAAGTCGAGATCATCGGCATCCGTGCGCCGCAGAAGACGATCGTCACCGGCGTCGAGATGTTCCGCAAGCTGCTGGACCAGGGCCAGGCGGGCGACAATATCGGCGCGCTGCTGCGCGGGGTGGACCGCGAGGGCGTGGAGCGCGGCCAGGTGTTGTGCAAGCCGGGCTCGGTGAAGCCGCACAAGAAGTTCGAGGCGGAGGCCTACATCCTGACCAAGGAAGAAGGCGGCCGCCACACGCCGTTCTTCACCAATTACCGTCCGCAATTCTATTTCCGCACCACCGACGTGACCGGCATCTGCCAGCTCCCCGAGGGCACCGAGATGGTCATGCCGGGCGACAACGTGAAGATCACGGTGGAGCTCATCACCCCCATCGCCATGGAGGAGAAGCTCCGCTTCGCCATCCGCGAGGGCGGGCGCACCGTCGGCTCCGGCGTCGTCTCCAAAATTATCGAATAGGCCGCAGGCCGCTTCGATTGGCGTTGCACAGAAGCCGCCGGCCTCCCGCCGGCGGTTTTCTGTTTTCAGGAGGACCGCCGCCGGGCATGGCGGCGGCGTGCAAAGGCGCGTATAAGGCCGCCCAACCGGAGACCGCATGGCGAAAGAAGACCTTCTGGAGTTTGCAGGCACGATCGTCGAGCGCCTGCCCAACGCGACTTTTCGCGTGAAGCTGGAAAACGATCACGAGATCATCGGCTACACGGCCGGTAAGATGCGTAAGAACCGCATCTCGGTGCTCGCCGGCGACAAGGTGCTGGTGGAAATGACGCCGTACGACCTCACCAAGGGTCGCATCACCTATCGCTTCAAATGACCCGCTGGGCGTGAGCGCGCCGCCCAGGTCCGCTCCTGGGCTCGTGCTGGCGAGCGCCAGTCCGCGCCGCGTCGCGCTTCTGCGCCAGATCGGGCTGGCGCCGACCGAAACGCTTCCTGCAGACATCGATGAAACGCCGCACGCCGGGGAAACGCCACGCGCGCTGGCGCTGCGGCTGGCGCGCGCCAAGGCGGAGGCCGTCGCCGCACTGCGCGCGGATCACGTCGTGCTCGCAGCCGATACAGTCGTCGCGTGCGGGCGGCGCGTGCTGCCGAAGGCGGAAACGGAAGCCGAGGCGCGCCGCTGCCTGGGGCTCCTTTCGGGGCGCAGTCATCGCGTGATCACCGCGGTCGCGGTCGCGCAAGGCGGTGGCGTGCGCGTGCGTGCGGGCGAAGCGCGCGTGCGCTTCCGCCGGCTGCTGGACGCCGACATAGAAGCCTATGTCGCCGGCGGCGAATGGCGCGGGAAGGCCGGCGGCTACGCGGTGCAGGGCTGCGCCGGCGCCTTCGTGCTATCCATCGCGGGCTCGTATAGCGCGATCGTCGGCCTGCCGCTCTACGAGACGGCGCACATGCTGCGCGCCGCCGGGATCGCCGCGCCCTATTACGGCTTGTCATGAGCGTCCCGCTCGATGTGTGGCTCGACGGCGCGATCGGTGAAACGCGCTACGCCATTGCACGCGCCGGCCGGCCTATCGCACTGGTGATCACCCGCTGGAGCGATCATGGACGCCGCGCGCGCTGGGGCGAGATTTATGTCGGGCGCGTGCGCAAGGTTGAGCGCGCCCTGGGCGGCGCCTTCGTTGATCTGGGGCTGCGAGGCGAGCAAGGCTTCTTGCCGCGCGATGCGGGCGGCCAGATCGAAGGGCGTGAGGCGCGCGAGGGCGAAGCGGTGTGCGTGCGCATCGCGCGCGAAGGCGCACGCGGCAAGGGGCCGGTGCTCGCAGGGCTGGGCGCGGCGCCCGCCGGCGCCGAGATCGGCCGGACTGGCCGGCGCGAGGAAGACGCCGCCCACGACGACGCCGCCCCGGCTGACGCCGCTACGCGCGCCGCGTTGGACGCCGCGATCGAAGAAGCGCTGGCCGTTGATGCGCCGCTGCCGGGCGGCGGGTTTTTGCGCATCGAAACCACTGCCGCGCTGACGGCGATCGATGTCGACGCCGCGGGCCGCAAGGATGCTGGCGATCGCGAGGGTTTCGCGCGCGCGCTCAACATCGAAGCCGCCGCCGAGGCGATGCGCCATTTGCGTCTGCGCGCGCAAGGCGGGCTCGCCGCGATCGATTTTGTGTCCATGCGTCGCCCGGAAAACCGAAAGGCCGTCGAATCCGCATTACGCGAAGCCGCGCGGGGCGATCCGTGGGGCCCTGTTTTCGCACCCATGAGCCGCTTCGGGGTGGTGGAGCTCACCCGCGCGCAATATATGCTGCCGGTGCGAGAGACCTTGCTCGATTCCGCCGGCCGCAAGAGCGCAGAGACCGTGGCGCTTGAAGGTTTACGCGCGCTGGAGCGCGAAGCCGCCCACGCGCATGGACGAAAGTTGATCGCGCGCGCGCCGCAGGGCGCGCTCGACTGGCTCGAGAGCGATGCGATCGCCTGGCGGGCGCCGCTCTCCGCGCGCATCGGCGCGCGCTGGGAGATCGTCGCAGGCCCGCCCGGCGCGCGCGTGGACGTGCAGGTGACGTGATGGCGTGCCCCATCTGCAGCAAGCCCGCCGATCCGGCGTATCGGCCTTTCTGTTCGAAGCGCTGCGCGGATGTCGATCTCAACCGCTGGCTTACCGGCAGCTACGTAATGCCCGGCGAGGAAAGCGAAGACGAAGAAGAATTCACGCAGCGCCGGCCCGGCGATGCGGCGGATGAGGAAGATAGGAGAGGCTGATGGAAATGCGTCAACTAGGTCGCTCGGACCTCAAGATCGCGCCGTTGATGATCGGCGGCAACGTGTTCGGCTGGACGGCGGACGAGGCGACCTCGTTCAAGGTGCTGGACGCCTTTGTCGACGCCGGCGTCAACGGCATCGACACCGCGGATGTCTATTCGCGCTGGGTTCCGGGCAACAAGGGCGGCGATTCCGAAGAAGTGATGGGCCGTTGGCTGAAGAAGACCGGCAAGCGCAACAAGGTTGTGCTCGCCACGAAGCTCGGCTCGGATATGGGCGGCGGCAAGCAAGGCCTGTCGCGCAAATACATGATGCAGGCGGTGGAGGATTCTCTAAAGCGCCTCGGCGTCGAAACGATCGATCTCTACCAATCGCACCGCGACGATGAGGCGACGCCCCAGGAAGAAACGCTCGCGGCGTACGGCGAACTGATGAAGCAGGGCAAAGTGCGTGCGATCGGCGCCTCGAACTTCACGGCGGCGCGCCTCAAGGAAGCCCTCGCGATCAGCGCCAAGAATAATCTGCCGCGCTACGAAACGCTGCAGCCGCACTACAATCTTTACGAACGCGCGGACTTCGAGGGCAATCTGCAAGGCCCGTGCGTGGCCGACAACGTGAGCGTGATCCCCTATTTCGCGCTCGCCTCCGGTTTCCTTACGGGCAAGTACCGTTCGGAAGCGGATTTCAGCAAAAGCAAGCGTGGCGGCGGCATGGGCAAGATGCTGAACCCGCGCGGCATGCGTATTCTCGCAGCGCTTGATGAAGTCGCCGCCCAAACGAAATCGACGCCGGCGCAAGTTTCGCTCGCCTGGCTGATGGCCAAGCCCAGCATTGCGGCGCCCATCGCCAGCGCCACCAGCGAGCAGCAGGTGAAAGACCTGATCGGCGCGGTGACTCTCAAACTTTCGCCAGCGCAGATTTCCGCACTGGACGAAGCCAGCCGCGCCGACTGAAACTGCATCCTCGTTCGGTCGCCGCGTGCGAGAGCGGCGGCCGAACGTTTCCGTTACGGGAGGATGGCATGGCGAAGATCGTTCGATTCCACGAAACCGGCGGGCCGGAGGTGCTGCGCCTGGAAGAAGGCGATCCAGGCAAGCCCGGTCCCGGCCATGCGCTGGTGAAGATCGACGCCATCGGCCTCAATCGCGGCGAAGCGGCGTTCCGCGGCGGCCATTATATCGTGAAGCCGACGCTGCCTTCCGTCATCGGCTCGGAAGCGAGCGGGCGCATCGTCGCCGTCGGCGACGGCGTGAAGGATTTCAAGCCCGGCGATGCGGTGTTCACGATCCCGACTTTTCCCACGGGGCAATACGGGGTTTGCGCAACGGAAACCGTGCTGCCCGTCAGCGCGCTGGTGAAGCTGCCCGACGGGCTCGATCCGATCCAATCGGCCGCAACCTGGGTCGCCTTCCTCACCGCGTATGGCGGCCTCGTTGATCAGGGCAAGATCGCTAAAGACGCGTTCGTGCTGATCACCGCGGCTTCCAGCAGCGTCGGCCTCGCGGCCATTCAGATCGCACGCGATCAGGGCGCGGTGGTGATCGCTGCAACGCGCGGGCGCGCGAAGGTGGAAGCGATCGCGAAGGCAGGCGCGGCGCACGTGATCGCGACGGATGAACAGGACATCGAAGCGGAGGTGATGCGCATCACCGGCGGCAAGGGGGTGGGCTTCATCTTCGATCCGGTGGCGGGACCGCAAGCGGAAAAGCTGTTCGCGCTGTTGTCGGATGGCGGCGAACTGATGATCTATGGCGGCATGGCCAACCAGCCGCATACCTTCCCGCGGCAATTGTCGATCCGCAAAAATCTGACGATGCGCGGCTACAGCTTTTTCCCGCTGCTGATGGACAAGCAGCGCTTCGCCGCCGCGTACGACTATATTCTCGATCGTGTGCGCGACGGGCGCTTCGTGATGCCGGTGGACAGCACCTTCCCGCTTGAACGGGTGGCCGATGCGCACCGCGCACTCGAAGCCAACAAGCATATCGGCAAGATCGTCATCACCACTTGAACGGCGACAAGCGCAACGGGAGGCGCGCCATGAAGGCCATCTATCTGACGCCCGGGCCTGCGGGCGGCGTGTTTGAAATGCGCGAGGCGGAAAAGCCCGCGCCACCTGCCGGGGGCGTCGTCGTGCGCGTGCGCGCCACCGGGCTCAATCGCGGCGAATTGCTGTTCGTTGGCAATTTCCGCAGCGACAATCCAGCGCTGAAGCCGCAGCCTTCGGGAATCGAATTCGCCGGCGAGATCGCCGAGATCGGCGCGGGCGTTTCCGGCTGGCGCGTGGGCGATCGCGTGATGGGCCGTGCGCCTGCGTCCTATGCGGAATATGTGGCTGCGCCCGCGGGCCAGCTCATGCGCGCGCCGGAAAAGCTATCCTGGGCAGAGCTCGCCGCCATCCCCAACGTGTTCGTCACCGCCCACGATGCGATCGCCACGGCGGGCGCGCTCAAGCCGGGGGAAACGGTGCTCGTCACGGCTGGCGCCTCGGGCGTCGGCACAGCCTCCATCCGTCTCGCAAAATTCCTGAAGGCAGGGCGCGTGGTCGCCACCACCCGCAAGGCCGACAAGGCGGCGGGCCTGAAGGCGCTGGGCGCCGACGACGTGATCGACGTGTCCAAGCCGGATTGGCCCGATGCGGTGATGGCCCTCACCGACAAGAAGGGCGCCGATCTCATCGTCGACAGCGTGGGCGGGCCGATGCTGGCGGGCAATGTGAAAGCGCTGGCGCTGCAGGGGCGGCTGGTCAGCGTGGGGCGCAATGGCGGCAATACCGGGGATTGCGATCTGGACCAGGTGGCGTTCAAGCGCGCCAGCATCATCGGCGTGACGTTCCGCACGCGCACGCCGCAGGAAGCGGTCGCCTGCGCGCAGCGCTTCGCGGACGATTGCCTCGCCGCGCTCGCGGACGGGCGCCTCAAGCCCGCGCTCGACAAGGCGTTTGCGTTCGACAAGCTGGCCGAGGCGCACGCCTACATGCGCAGCGACGGCCAGATCGGCAAAATCGTGCTGACGTTGGACTGAAGGATCGCATCTATGAAGATCGCCTATCTCGGCGCCACGGGAAAAGTCGGAACCCACGCGCTGCGGGAGCTTTCCGCGCGCGGGCATGCGATCACCGCCATCACCACGCATCCCGACGCGGTGGAGGCGCTGACCGGCGTCACCGTTCGCGCGGGCGATGCCAACGATCCGGCCGGTCTCGCTCCGCTGTTGGCCGGCCACGATGTGATCGTCAGCTCCATCCAGTTTGCGAAGATCGATTACGCGAAGCTGATCGCGGCGGTGCGCGCGTCCAGCGTCGCGCGGTATTTCGTCGTCGGCGGATCGGGCACGTTGCTCGCGCCGGGAACGACGACGCGGATCATGGATGGGCCGAACTTTCCGCCAGCGCTGCTTGGCAACGCCCGTGCGGCGGCCGGCTTCTTCGATCGCCTGCGCGCGGAGAAGGATCTCGATTGGACCTATTTCTCGCCTCCGCCGATGCTGGGCGGCGGCGGGCGCACAGGCGTGTTCCGCATTGGTGGCGATGAATTGCTCGTCGGGCCGGACGGCAAGGCGACGATTTCCTACGAGGATTACGCCATCGCCTTGGCTGACGAGCTAGAAAACCCACGCTATCGCGGCGGCAAGCGTTTCACCGCCGGCTATTAGCATCGTTTCGATGGATCGCGGGCTCCGCGCTGCGCATGCATGCGCTGGGCGATGGTGCCTGGGGGCGGAATTGAACCACCGACACGCGGATTTTCAATCCGCTGCTCTACCAACTGAGCTACCCAGGCGCGGGAACCGGCGCTGGCGGCGGCCGCCAAGCCGTGTCCCGGAAAGCCGGCTTCTATACTGGCCCCCTCGGCTCGTGTCCATCGGTTGGGCCGCCCGCCGCGGCGATGCTAGAAGGGGCCGATTGGGGACAGGCGGAGGTGCGTCATGTGCGATCAGCATGGGTTTGACGGTGGGCGGCGCATGCTGCTTCTCGGGGCGGCCGCGGCCTCGCTCGGCGGCCTTTCGGGCTGCGCCACCAATCCTGAAACCGGGCGCTCGCAGCTGCTGCTGGTCAACGATTCCCAGCTCTCCACCATGGCCGTG
>JBFWWB010000122.1:0-7546 GCA_050246435.1 Hyphomonadaceae bacterium | reverse complement strand
GATCGGCGAAACTCTCCACGTGCGGCCCGGTGAGCACCGCGGCGCCCAACCGCGCGGGCTCGATCGGATTATGGCCCTTGAGGTGAGCACGCAGGCTGCCCCCCATGAAGGCGATGGGGCTTGCGGCGAAATAGGCGCCGAGCTCGCCCAGCGTGTCGATCACATAGACGGGGCCGGCGGCGATGGGGTCGCGCTGCGCGCGGCGCGGCGCGCCGCCCGCCATCGCGGCGACGGCCGGCCCACGCTCGGGGTGGCGCGGCGCCAACAGCAGCAACGCGTCGCCGCGCGCTTCACGCGCTTTGGCGTGCGCAGCGAGAACGATCTCTTCTTCGCCGGCGTGCGTGCTGGCCGCGAGCCAAACGGGGCGTATGCCAATCGCCTGCTTGATCTCCGCCAGCAGCGCGGGCGGGGCCGCCAAAGTCGGCGCGGCGAGCTTCAGATTGCTCAGCAGCTCTACGTGATCCCGCGACAGTCGCGCCAAGCCGTCCGCGCTCGCGCGGTCGGCGGCGAAGATCAGATCGTAGCAGGACAACAGGCGTGCGGCGCTTTGCGGGAAGCGGCCCCATTGCGCGAGGCTCGCCGGCGAAACGCGCGCATTGACCAGCGCCAGCGGCGCGCCCGCAGCTTTCGCACGCAGCAGCAGGTTCGGCCAGAATTCGCTTTCCGCAAAAATGCCGAGATCGGGCCGCCAATGCGCGAGAAACGCGTCTACTGCGCCATCGATAGGGTCGAACGGCGCGAACTGGTGGATCGTGCGCGGCGGATCGGCGGCGCGCACGTCGCGCGCGGAGGCGCGCGTGCCGGTGGTGATGAGGAAGGAAAGGTCGCCCCGCGCCGCCGCCATCGCTTCGCGCAGCAGCAGCAGCACGCGCGCTTCGCCGACGCTGGCGCCGTGCATCCAGACCAGCACGCCGGGCGGTCGCGGCGCGGAGGCCCGGCCGTAGCGTTCGCCGAGACGGTCCGCGTCTTCCTTGCCGGATTTCGCGCGCGCATCGAGCCAGACACGCGCCAGCGGCTTCAGCCCAGCGCCGGCCGCACGATATGCGCTGATGCCGAGGGGCAGATTGGCGAGCGGGTTCACGAAGCAGCGGCGGGAGCGGGGGCGAAGGCTGCGGCGGACGGCGGCGCGGCCTCGATCGGGGCGTGACCGGCGAGGCGATCGGCCTCCGCGGTGAGGCGCATCAATTCGTTTTCCACCCGCGCGCGCGCGGCTTCGATCGCGGCGTCATCGGCGTGGGGATCGATCCGGATCGGATCGCCCCAGAGATAATAGCCGCGCCCGAACGGCAGCGGCAGAACGAAGCGGTCCCACGAAGCAAAGACCTTGCGGCGGCTGGCGCTCCAGGCGAAGCAGATGATCGGCGCGCCGCGGTGCTTGGCCAACTGAATGGGCCCCAGTTGCGCCCGCATCCGGGGTCCGCGCGGCCCATCCGGCGCCAGCGCCACCGCGCCGCCCTTGCCCATGTGGCGGAGCATCTCGCGCATCGCTTCGACGCCGCCCTTGCGTTTCGCCACGTCGCGTCCGGCCTTGGCCGGCTTGCCGCTGGAGCCCCGGATCACGCCCGCGCCGGCCACCCGCGCGGCGGCGGCGACGATCCCGCCCTCGCGCGAATTGGAGATCAGCACTTTGACCGGTTGGCTTCTGGCGTTCACCAGGCGCCCCAACCCCCAACCCATGTGCGAAAGCACGATCCGCCCGTGCCAAAAGCAAAGCACAACGGGACCGCCAGCGGCCCAAAGCTTCTCCGCGGCGGCGCGATTGATCCAGGTCCAACGGGTGCTGAAGCCCACGAGCACCATGTAAAGGCCCAGCACACGACCCGCAGCGCCCTGCGCGAGCGCCGAATTGAAGATGGTTTTCAACATGATGCGCGCGGTGCAGCGATCCTGTGGCGAGCTGTTCGTTCTTCATATAGGCGCCCGGCCCGCGGCGCCATATTTGAGGCGCATCCCCAGCCCACTTGCCCGAGCACCGTGACGGAAGCCGCCCCGCCGCCCGAACCCCAAGCCGCTCCCATCGTTCGCCGCAAAGGCGGGCGAGGGCCGCGCCATGAATTGGAGACGCCCGCCGGGCGCAAGCGCGCCTGGGACGATCTGCTTTGGGCCGATCATGGCTTCCTGCGCGCGGCGTTCCAGAATTTCCACTGGATCAGCCCGGAGATGGCGCGCGCGAACCAGCCTTCGCCGGCGCATGTGCGCCGCTACGCGGCGATGGGCTTCCGCACGATCGTCAATCTTCGCGGCGAGAACGATTCCGGCCACTACCTTCTGGAGAAGGAGGCGTGCGCGGAAGCGGGCGTGGCGCTTGTCGAGTTTCCGGTGAAATCGCGCGATGCGCCGCGCAAGGAGCAAGTGCTGGGCGCGGCCGATCTGTTCGAGCGCATTGCGTATCCGGCGTTGATGCATTGCAAATCCGGAGCGGACCGCGCGGGCCTGATGGGCGTGCTGTACCTGCATTTCCGCCGCGGCGTTCCGATCAGCGCGGCGATGGAGCAGCTTTCGTTCAAGTATCTCCACGTTCGCCAGGGCAAGACTGGGATTATCGACTTCTTCTTCGAGCATTACGGGGAAGCCACGCGCGAGAACGGCAAATCCTTCCGCCAATGGGTTGAGGAGGATTACGATGTCGCCGCACTCAAAGCGCAGTTCATGTCGCAATGGTGGGCGAACATCCTCGTCGACAAGATTTTGCGGCGCGAGTAGCGCGCTACTTCGCGCTGGCCGCTTCGAGCGCCTGAAACTGCATCCGGCAGAGCTTCGCATAAAGTCCGTCGCGTGCGATCAATTCGTCATGCGCGCCGATTTCGCGCACTCGGCCATGCTCCAGCACGACGATGCGGTCAGCGTCGCGCACGGTGGAGAGGCGATGCGCGATGACCAACGTGGCGCGGCCCTGCGCCAGGCGCGCCAGCGCTTCCTGCACGCGGCGTTCGGATTCGGAGTCGAGCGCGGAGGTGGCCTCGTCCAGCAGCAGGATCGGCGCGTCGCGCAGGAAGGCGCGCGCGAGCGCTACGCGCTGGCGCTCACCGCCAGACAGCAGATGCCCGCGTTCGCCGACGCGGTGGGCGTAGCCCTGCGGCAGCTTGGCGATGAAATCGTGCGCGGCGGCGGCGACCGCGGCGGCCTCGATCTCCGCCTGCGAAGCGCCGGGACGGCCGAACGCGATGTTGGCGGCGATCGTATCGTCGAACAGGGCGGCGTCCTGCGCGACCAGCGCGATCGCGGCGCGCACGCTGGTCAGTGTGGCGTCACGTACGTCCTGCCCGTCGATCGTGACGCGCCCGGCGGTCGCGTCGTAAAGGCGGGGAATGAGGTTGAACACGGTGCTCTTGCCCGCGCCCGAAGGACCGACGAGCGCCACCGTTTCGCCCCGGCGCAGGCTGAACGAGACATCGTGCAGCGCGGGTGTTTCATCGTCGTACGCAAATGAGACGTTCTCGAACGCGAGGCGTCCCTCGGAAACGCGCAAGGTTTGCGCGGCCGGCGCATCCACCACGACGGGCTTTTCATCGAGTAAGGCGAACACGCGCGCGAGTGCCGCCAGGGCTTCGTTCATGACGGTGTTGAAGCCGCCGAGGCTGCGCGCGGAAGGGGCGGCTACCGCGATCGCGCTCAACATGCCGAGCAGATCGCCGATCGTCATTGCGCCCGTCACGATGCGCGCGCCGGCAACGTACAGCACAGCCGCCAGCGCCAGCCCGCCCAGCACTTCGAGCAGCGGATCGACGCTGGCGCGATTGCGCACCAGCTGCATGGCGACGCGCCGGCGTTCTTCGAATTGCGCTTCGGCGCGCTTTTGCTCGTGCGCTTCGAGGGCGTACGTCTTGACGAGGCGGGGCGAGGAAAGGCTCTCCGTCAGCATCGCGGTGAGCCGGCCCATCATCGTCTGCTGCTGCTCGGAGCGCGCGCGCGCCTTGCGGGCGATGCGTGAAAGGGGCGGGCCGGCGATGGCGAAGAGCGCGATCGCCAGCAGGCCCAGCGCCCAATCGAACCACAGCATGGAAACGAGCGCGCCCAGCAAGGTCAGCGCATCGCGCATCACCGCCTGGGCGGCGCGCACCAGGCCCTCGGCGATGACGTTCACGTCGTTCGTCAGCCGCGACACCATTTGCCCGGTGTTCTCGCGGCCGTAGCGTGCGAAATCGGCGTGCGTCAGCTTGGCGAACATCGCGCCCTGCAGATCGCGCAGCACCTTCTGGCCAAGGCCTTGCGACAGCACGGCCTGCGCCCAGATGGCGGCGGCGCGCGCGGCGGTGGCGGCCAGGATCGCCGCGGGCGCCCAAACGGTCACGCCCATGTCGGCGTGCTGGAGCGCGTCGCCTGTCAGCTTCATGATGTAGGCGTAGGCGACGCCGATGGCGGCGACCGCGGCGAGCACGGGCGCCAGCGCCAGAATATTCAGCCGGTAGCGCCGCAAATGATCGCGCCAGAGGCGCGCCAGCAGCACGCCCGCGCGCGGGCCAGGCGATGGGGTCAATGCTCGTGCGTCTCGCCGGTCGCCGGATCGAGCAGGCGATGGGCGTGCAGGATGAAGAAGCGCATCCGCGCGTTATCGACGGTGCGCTGGGCGGCGCCCTTCCAGGCGGCGTAGGCGGCGGCGTAATTGGGATAAGCGCCGACGAATTCGATGCGCGAAAGATCGGCGAATTCCGCTTTGCCCAGCGCTTTCAGTTCGCCGCCGATCACGAGATGGAGAAGCTGGTGGGCGTCTTCGCTCATGTTTCGCTCTAGCTCGGCTTGTTCTGCGCCGCCGGCTGGGGCTGGCGCTGGCGCGGATCGGGCATTTCGCGCGTGCGCTTGATTATCAGAGGGTGCAGCGCCGGGCCAGCAGCGACGACGCCGGGCATGCGCGGATCGGGCTGGTTGAAGCGTGGCGCGCCGCCGAATCCATCGCTCACCGCGCCGCCCGCGGCGGCCACGATCGCGGCGCCGGCGGCGACATCCCATTCATGTTTCATACCGAGGCTAGACATGCCGTCGAACAGGCCGGCGGCGACCAGCGCGAGACGATATGCAAGCGCGTTGCGCATCTCCAGGTGCGGGCCTTCACCCGGCGGCTCGGGGAAGAGGCGCTTGGTGGCGATCAGCCGGCTGTCGGGCAGCGCGGCCGCGCGCGTAACCGTGACGGCGGCGCCGTTGAGCCGCGCGCCGAGGCCCGGGCCGCCTTCGAACATTTCCTCGGTTATCGGATTGTAGATCGCCCCGGCGATCGCCTCGCCGCCGGCGACGACGGCGATCGAGACGCAAAATTCCGGCTTGCCTTCGAGGAAGGCGCGCGTGCCGTCGAGCGGATCGACGATGAAAGCGCGCGCGCAGGCGAGGCGATCGGGCTTGTCGGCGGTTTCCTCCGATAGCCAGCCGTAATCGGCGCGCGCGTTGCGCAACGTTTCGGTCAGCATCGCGTCGAGCGCGAGATCGATCTCCGTCACCGGGCTGTCGTTGCCCTTGCGCCACGCCTCCACCGGTCCGCCGAAGCGTGCGCGCAGCAGCGGCCCGCAAGCGCGCGCGGCGTGCGTGATGAGGGCGAGATCGTCGGTTGGCGTCATAACCCGCCGATCGCCATGGATTCGACCAGCAGGCTCGGCGTGTCGAGTCCGCCGCGCCGATCCAGATCGCCCCCGGCGACGAGACGCGCGTACATCTCCTTCATGTTGCCGGCGACGGTGATCTCGTTCACCGGATAGGCGGCTACGCCGTCCTCGAACCAGAAGCCCGCCACGCCGATAGAATAATCGCCTGTGTTGGGATTGAGGGAGGGGGAGAAGATGTCGGTGATGAGCACGCCTTTTCCGGCCTTGCGCATCAACGCGGACAGATCGCCTTCGCCCGGCTTCACTGTGATGTTGGAGGCGCCGATGCCGGGCGGGCCGCCATGCCCCAACGTGGCATGACCAGTGGTTTTCAGATTGAGTTGGCGCGCGGCGGCGGAGTTGAGCAGCCACGTTGTCAGCACGCCGTCCTCGATCAGGTTGCGTTTCGAGACGGCGACGCCTTCGCCGTCGAACGGGCGGGATGAAAGGCCGCGCGGGCGCAACGGATCGTCTTCGATCTCGAAGCCTTCTGGGAAGATGCGCGCGCCGAGCTTGTCGCGCAGGAAGGAGACGCCGCGCGCGATCGCGCCGCCGGAAATCGCGCCCAGCAGCGGGCCGATAAGCCGCCCGGCGACGCGGTTCTCGAAAATCACCGGTGCAGCGCCGCTGGCGATCTTGCGCCCGCCGAGGCGCGCGGCGGTGCGCTCGCCGGCGATGCGGCCGATCTCAGAGGCGCTGGGCAGTTCCGCGAAGAAGCGCGTGGTGCGGCCTTCCCAGTCGCGCTCCTTGAGGCCGTCGCGTTCGGCGAGCGGGGAGACGTCGACATGATAGCGCGTGCCGCTGGCGGAACCGGCGAAGCCGTGCGTCGTCGCAAACGCAAACGCGCCCATGTCGAACGCTGCGCTGGCGCCGGAGGAATTAGTGACGCCGGCGACGGCGAGGGCGGCTTCTTCCGCTTCGCGCGCCAGCGCTTCCAGGCGGGCGGCGTCCGGGCGGACGCTGTCTTCCGCGTCGAGCGCGGGGATCGAAGCCGCCAGCAGGGTTTTGTCGGCCAGCCCGCAATAGGGATCTTCGGGTGCTGCCTTGGCCATCGCCACAGTGCGCTCGACCAGGGCGGCGAGCCCCGCGGGCGATAAATCCGTGGAAGTGGCGCCGGCCTGGCGCTTACCCACCATCGCGCGCAACGCCACCGAGCGGCCTTCCTCGCGCTCCACGCCTTCCAATTCGCCAAGGCGCACATCGATGGAGAGGCTCTCGCGGCGGGAAAGGCTCGCGTCGGCGGCTTCCGCGCCCGCCTTGCGGGCGGCGTTCAGCAGGTCTTGGAGGAGGGCTTCGTCCGCGGGATTTCTGGGCATGACCGTTAGATGGCCTGTTCGCCGCCGCGCTGCAACGCGCGTCAGAGCGTCGCCGCCACGGCGCCCCAAAGCAGGGCGGCGGCGAAACCGGCATAGGCGGCGAAGGTCAGCACCATGCCGATGAAACGGCCAGGCGGCGGTCCGGCGTTCGGGGCTTGTACGGAGAGGCCCCAGGCGTGCAGCGCCCGACCGGCGGTGAAGCCCGCGCCGAGGACGTGCACGGTTTGCAGCGCCACGGCGTCGAGCAGGGCAAGGAAAAGAAGGGCCGCCACGCCCGCAGGCACGTATTCCGCGGCGTTGCCGTGTGCGCGCACGGCGCGTTGGAGTTCGAAATGGCCGCCGTCGCCCAGCGACACCCGCAGGCGGCGGCGCATCAGCGGCACGCGCGCGGCCAAAAACAGCAAAATGAGGATGTTGAGGCCTGCATAAAGCGCCGCGACTTCAAGCTTGGTCATGCGCGATCCCACATCTAGGGCCGGCGAAGCCCGGCGCCGCTAAACCTGGGATCATCTTAAGATATTGTTTCCTTTGAAGGAAACGGAGAATTCATGGTTTCCAGTTAGGTTGGGTCAGACGCGAAATGCGCAACCGACCTCGCGCCGCCCCTTCCGAAGGCGTCGGGTCTGGTGGGAAGACGTGGTGGACGAGGGCCGGCGCCAG
>JBFWWB010000121.1:0-7659 GCA_050246435.1 Hyphomonadaceae bacterium | reverse complement strand
GCGCTGCTGCGCCGGCGCGATGCGATCGAGCGCACCCTGGACGCCGCGCGCGAGCAGGCCGAGGCCGCGCGCGCCGCGCTCGCCGTGGCGCCCGACAATCTGTTCCGCAGCGCGCTCAACGATCTCTGCGATTTCGTGGTCGACCGCGCCTACTAGCGTCAGTCGAGATCGAGGCCGTGGCCCCGCGCATAGGCGCGCAGCCGGATCGCCAGCGCGATCGAACCCAGCGCCAACCCCATCAGCGCCAGCGCTGGCGCCGCGGAATCGAGCCAGGCGAGCGCAACGCCGGCTTCATCGCCCGCCAGCGGGACGCCGCCGGCGCGCTGCGCGCCGTCCGCCCACACGCCGATGCAGGCCGAAACCGCCGTCGCCGCCCAGAACAGCAGCGTCACACGCGCGTGGCCCAATCCGGCGCGCAGGCCGATCTGGAACAGGTGATCGCGATGCGCCGCCAGCAGCGGGCGTCCGCGCTTCAGCCGCCACGCCAAGGTGAGCAGCACGTCGGCCAGGATCGGAAAGAACAGCACCGGCGGAATGAACGGCGAAACTCCGCCGTCCATCACCGCAACGAGCGCGGCGCACGCCGCCAGCGTGCCCATGAACAGCGCGCCCGCATCGCCCGCGAAAACCAGCCCGCGCGGAAAATTCCAGAGCAGGAAGCCGATCGCGCCGCCGACGCCGGCGAGCGCCAGGATCGCGGCGTGCGGCGCGCCAGCGGCGTAACTCACCCAGGCGAGGCCGCCCAGCCCGATGGCCAGCGATCCCATCGAAAGCCCATTGGCGCCGTCGACGAAATTCGTCGCGTTGACGAGGGTGAACACCCATAGCGCCGAACCCAGCACGCCCACCGCGAAGCCCAGCCGCACGGTAGCCTCCCCGGCCAGCGGCAGCGCCTCCGTATGCGCGACGAACAGTGCGGCGACGACGGAAAGTGCCGCGATCACCGCGAATTTCAGCCGCGCGCCTAGCGGGCGCACGTCGTCAACGAAGCCGACAGCGAGCGCGGCGAACGCCAGCGCCGCAGCCACGCCCAGGCGGGCCACCATGTCGACGTTGAGCTGATCCTCCCAGCGCGCCGCCGGCAGCAGGCACATCACCGCCAGCGAAAGCGCGAAACCGGCCGCGATCGCCAAGCCGCCGCAAGTCGGCGTCACCGCCTGATGCGCCTTGCGCTGCTGATCAGGCGCGTCCGGCACGCCGGCGGCGATCACCACGGGCGCCATGATCGCGCTGACGAGCGCGGCCAACAGCGCCACGAATAAAGGATCGAGCGGCATGCCCCGCCGCCGTTAGAGCCGGCGCGCGGCGGCGTCAATCGCGCCCAGGCGCGCCTGGCGCACCCACCACCCCGGCTCCTCGGCGGCGATAGCCGCCGCGAGCGCTTCGGCTTCGCCCGCCCCGGCGAGCAGCCCGAAGCAGGTGGCGCCGCTGCCCGTGACGCGCGCGACGACCGCGCGCGGCTCCGCCAGCAACCGGGTGAGCACGTCGCCCATCTCGAAGCAGATTTGCAGCGCCGGCGCGGTGAGATCGTTGGCGCCGGCCTCGATCAGCAGCAGCGCGGCCTCCGCGTCGCGCGGCGCCGCCGGGGGGGTCGCGTCCACCGCCGCCCCCAAGCCCATCTCGTCGAACTTGGCGAACACCGCCGCCGTGCCGCAGGAGACGCCGGGATTGATCAGCACGGCGTTGAGATCGGGCAGTGCGTAGCGCGCCACGGTTTCGCCGCCGCCGGCCATCCAAAGCGGCGCCGACAGCACGCACGCCGGCGCATCCGCGCCCAGCGCGCGCGCGCGCTCCGCCAGCGCCGCTTCGTCCAGGCCGATGCCGGCGAACAGGTTCGCCGCGCGCAGCGCGGCCGCGCCATCGGCTGAGCCGCCGCCCAGCCCGGCGGCGACGGGAAGATTCTTCACCAAGGTGGCGCGCGCGGAAACGCCCAGCAGCGCCAGCGCGCGGCGTACGAGATTATCCTCGCCGGCGGGCGCGTCCGCCGCGAACGGGCCTTCGACGGTAAAACCCGCGCCCTCTTCCAGGATCACCTCGTCGCCCACGTCGGCGAACGTCACGAGGCTGGCCAGCGGATGGCGCCCGTCCGCGCGCGGCCGGCCCACCTGCAAGGTGAGGTTCACCTTCGCCGGCGCGAAAGCCGAAACCCGCGCCACGCTATTTCGCCCGGGCGGCGGCGGAGGCGCTTTCCCCGCGCGCGCGCCGCGGCGGCGTTTCGGGCAGCCCTTCTTTCAGCTTCGCCGCGATGCGCGCCTGCTCGCCCGGCGCCGGGCCCTGGCTCAACGCGCGCTCCCATTGGAAGCGCGCTTCGGCGCGGCGCTTCAGCTTCCAATACGCATCGCCCAGATGATCGTTGAGCGTCCAATCGTCGGGCATGAGCTCGACTGCGCGCTCCAGCGTCTCCACGGCGCCGCGATAATCGCCGAGCTTGAATTGCGCCCAGCCAAGGCTGTCGACGATGTAGCCGGACTCCGGCTCGAGCGAGACGGCCTTCTGCAACAGCTCCAGGCCCTGCTCCAGATGCACGCCCTGATCGACCCAGGCGTAACCCAGATAATTCAGCACTTCCGGCTCATCCGGGGAGAGCTTCAGCGCCGCCTTGAGATCGGCCTCGCCCTCGGGCCAGCGCCCCAGCCGTTCGCGCACCGCGCCGCGCGCATAGAGCAGCGCCCAATCGTTCGGCCCGGGACCGGACGCCTCCTGCAGCAGCCCATCATACAGCTTTTCCGCTTCGCTCCAGCGCTCGTTCGCGCGCTCCAGATCAGCGAGGGTCAGCCGCGCCATGCGGTCGTTAGTTTTTGCAGCGATCGCACGCGCGACGGCCAGCGCGCGGTCATCGTCGCCCGCCTGGCGCCACAGCCACGCGATGCGCGTTTGCGCCAGCGCATATGCCGGCGACGTTTCGGGAATTTTTTCGAGCGTGGCGCGCGCCTCGTCCACCCGCCCGCTTTCGCGCAAGCCTTCGGAATAGATCAGCCGCGCATTCTCCAGATCTGGATCCAGGCTCAGCGACAGCGTGAGATACGGCATGTAATAGGCCGGATCCGTCTGCCCCAGCAGCGCGCCGGCCAGCGCGTAAAGGCCGATGCCCGCGCCCTGCGCCGGGTTGGCGATGCTTTTCGCCGGCGGCGCGCCGCCGGCTTTCGCGCGCGCCAGGGCTGCAGCGATCGAAGGTTCGTCTCCGTTCTCGAGGAAATCCGCGTAGAGCGCGATCGCTTCGTCCTTCCGGCCCAGCCGCTCCAGCAATTCGCCGTGCGCCAGCACCGCCGGGGGCAGCCGCACGCCGGCGCGTTCTCCACGCGCATAACCGGCGAGCGCCGCATCCGTGCGCCCGGCGTAATCCAGCAGCAGGCTGCGCTGCCCGTCGAGCAGGCGCGCGAACGGCGCATTGTCGGCGCTTTCAGTCAACCGCTCGACGGCGGCGTCCGTCCGCCCTTCGCCCGCGAGCGCCCAGGCGATCATCACACGCGCGGCGACGCGATCGAAGGAGGAGCCCATGAGCTCGCCGAGCTGCTGGCGGGAATCCGCATAGCGGGCCTGGCGCAGCGCCAGCGCGCCGAGCGTCAGCCGCCCAAGCTCCACCCGCGCGCCGTTGCGCTGGGCCAGCCGCGCGGCCTGCGCGGCGCGATCGAGATCGCCCGCGGCGACCGCGCTCTCCACCGCGTTGTCCAGCAGCACGGCGTCTTTCGGGACCACCTTCAGCGCGTTGAAATAGCGGTCGGCGGCGGCGGCGGGCTCACGCGTGAGATCGGCGTAACGGCCGATCAGGTAATCGCTGTAGACGCTTGCCGGCGTTTCCGGCGGCGCGGTGCTGGCGCAGCTCACGAGCGCGAACGCAGACGACAACAAAAGCAGCCGGCGCTGCACCGAGGCGATCATTCAGCCTCTATATCCGCCGCCGCCGCGGCTGCGAAGCGGGCGCGCATCAAATCGGAATGGCGGGCGCCGATCGGCGCGGTTTGAGGTCGACGTCGGGCGGGGTGCGCGATTTCGGCGCGGCGGCCTTCAGCCCGGCGGCGATCTTCGCCGCCAGCAGCGCGCGGCGCTGGCCGTCGGGCCGTGCGTCCAGCGCGTCGCGCCAGGCGCGGCGCGCGTCGTCGGCGCGGTCAAGCCGCCAGTAGATATCGCCCAGGTGATCGAGGATTTCCGCGTTCGGCTGATCGCCCGTCAACTCGTGGGCGCGCGCCACAAGCTTCCGCGCGGTTTCGAAATCACCGAACAGATAATACGCCCAGCCAAGACTATCGACGATGTCGAAGCTCTGCGGCGACGCCGCGACGCCGCGGCGCAGTAGCTTGAAGCCTTCATCGAGGCTCTCCTCACGCTGGATCAACGTGTAGCCCAAGCCGTTGAGGCGGCTCGCGGAATCCGGTTGCGCCTGCAGCAGCTCGCGATTGATGCGCACCGCCTCGCTCCAGGTCGCGGGATCGAGCGCCAGCATCGCGGCGGCCGTGGCGCGCACCGAATCCGTTTGGCTTTGCGCCATCGCCGCGCGCGCATCGCCGCCCGCCGCCGACATCCTGCCCGCCTGGTAGTGCGCCTGCGCGCGCGCGAGCAAGGCAGCCGCGCGGTCTTCCGGGCCGCTGGCCTGGCGCACCATCGCATCGAGCGCGGCGATCGCCGCCGCGTCGCGCCCAGCGAGAGAGAGCAGCGCGCCGGCCTCGCCTTTGAGCGCCCAGCGCGACGGGGCCAGCGCCAGCGCCTTCGCGGCGGCGGCGGCGGCGACGGCATCGTCCTTCTGGCGCAGCGCCGCCCGGGCGCGCACCAATTCGCCGTCCGGCGCATAGACGCTCGATTGCGGCAGCCGCGCGAGCAGCTTTTCCGCGCCGGCATAGCCGCCGGCGGATGCAAGCTCGCCGGCGGTAGACACCAGCCAGTCGTGCGCGTCCGGGTCGAGGCGCAGGCCCAGCAGCGCGTAGATCATGCCGTTCGGCGCGGAGAGCCGCGCCGCCGGTATCGGGCTCGCCAAGGTGGCGCGCAGCGTCTCGATCAAGGTGAGATCGTAGGAGAGGAACAGCAGCCAGCGGCCTAGCCCCGTGCGCGCATTGAGGGGCGCATCCAGCGGCGGGCGTCCGCCCTTCAGCCGCTCGACATTAATGGCCACGTCCGGCGAGTTCGGCGCCAGCGCGCCGGAAAGGCGGTAGAGCCGTTCGGCGTCTTTGCGCTCGCCGAGGCGGTGATGCACCTGCGCGGCGCGGAATAGAATCTGCGCGGTGCGCGGCGCCTCGAAGCTGCGCGCGAGATCGGCCGCCGTGGTCGGCGGCCCGGTTGCGGGCGGCGCGGCGCCCGCGGCCAACGCGTCATACGCGCGGGCGGCCTCCCTGAGCTGGCCGCTCGCCTCCAGCAGCAGCGCCGGCGCCAATGCTCCCAGGCCCGGCGGCAATCGTCCTTGCGCGTCCTCAGCCCGCCAGCGCGCCTTCTGCGGATCGCCTTCCGCCAGCAGCACCCACATCTCGAACAGATCGCCGGCGCTGGCGCGCAGCTCCAGCGGCACTTCGTTCAGCGCGGCGCGCGCGTCCTTCGGTTTGCCCGCGGTCAGCGCGTCGACGGCGATGACCATGCTCGCCTGCGCGCTGCGCTGGCCGCCGGGGGGCGTGTCGCGCGCATAGGCGACGAGCTTGTCGACATCGGCGGAGAGCAGGATGTCGTTCGGCGCCGCCTGCGCGAGGACGGGCGCCGCCGCCGGCCACGCCAACGGCGCGGCGGCCGCCGTAACCGCCGCCGCGAACCATGCCAACAGGGCGGCCGCTGAAAGCCGCGAAACCATCACGCTCCTCCGCTCCCTGCGCGCCATCTTACGGCATGAAGGGCGGGGCGAAAGGGCGCGCCTGCGCCGCGGGCTGTCACATGTTCGGATAATTGGGCCCCTCGCCCCCCTGCGGCGTGACCCAGACGATGTTCTGCGACGGGTCTTTGATGTCGCACGTCTTACAGTGCACGCAGTTTTGCGCGTTGATCTGAAAGCGCGCCTGGCCTGCCTCGTCGGTCAGCACCTCATAGACGCCCGCGGGGCAATAACGCTGCGCCGGCTCGGCGTATTCCGGCAGATTGATCCTAATCGGCACGGTGGGATCGCGCAGCGTCAGGTGCGCGGGTTCGTCTTCCTCGTGATTGGTGTTGGAGAGGAACACGGAGGAGAGCTTGTCGAAGCTGATCACCCCGTCCGGCTTCGGATAGGCGATCGGCTTGTGCTTGGCCGCCGGCTCGGTCGCGGCGGCGTCCGTCTTGCCGTGCTTCAACGCGCCAAAGAAGGAGAAGCCGCCGAACAGCGTGGTGGTCCACATATCGAAGCCGCCGAGCGCAAAGCCCAGCATCGTGCCGAAGCGCGACCACAGCGGCTTCACGTTGCGCACGCGGCTCAGGTCCTTCCAGACGTGCGATTTGCGCAGGCTTTCGGGATAGGCGTCGAGCGCGTCGCGTTGGCGGCCGCCGGCGATCGCGTCATACGCGGCCTCCGCCGCCAGCATGCCGGATTTCATCGCATTGTGACTGCCCTTGATGCGCGGCACGTTCACGAAGCCCGCCGAGCAGCCGATCAGCGCGCCGCCGGGGAACACCAGCTTCGGCACCGATTGCAGACCACCCTCGGTGATCGCGCGCGCACCATAAGCGAGGCGCTTGCCGCCTTCCAGGAATTGGCGGATTTCCGGGTGCTGCTTGAAGCGCTGGAATTCGTCGAACGGCGAAAGATAGGGGTTCTTGTAATTGAGGTGCACGACGAAGCCGATCGACACCAGCCGCTCGCCCCAGTGATAGAGAAACGAGCCGCCGCCGGTGGAATTGTCGAGCGGCCAACCGGCGGTGTGCATCACCAGGCCCGGCTGATGCTTCTCCGCCGGCACCTCCCACAATTCCTTGAGACCGAGGCCGAATTTCTGCGGGTCGCTCTCCGCGGCGAGATCGAATTTCGCCAGCAATTGCTTGGAAAGCGAGCCGCGCGCACCCTCCGCGATAAACACGTATTTGCCGTGCAGCTCCATGCCGGGCTGGTAGTCGGCTTTCTTGTGGCCGTCCTTCGCGATGCCGAACACGCCCGCCACCACGCCCTTGAGCGCGCCCTGCTCGTCGAACACGACGTCGGATGCGGCCATGCCGGGATAGATTTCGACGCCCAATTCCTCCGCTTGCGCCGCCAGCCAGCGGCACAGATTGCCAAGCGAGGCGATATAATTGCCGTGATTGCTCATCAGCGGCGGCATCGGAAATTGCGGGATGCGCAACGCGCCGGCCGGTCCCAGGAACAAGAAGCGATCGTCGCTCACCGGCGTATCGAGCGGGGCGCCCTTTTCGCGCCAATCCGGGATCAATTCGTTGAGCGCGATCGGATCGATCACCGCGCCGGAAAGGATGTGGGCGCCGATCTCCGATCCCTTTTCGAGCAGGGCCACGGAGATTTCGCCGCCCTTGGCCGCCGCCAACTGCTTCAGCCGGATCGCCGCCGCCAGCCCCGCCGGCCCGCCGCCGACGATGACGACGTCATACTCCATGAACTCGCGTTCGACCGCTTCGTCCGCCATTATGCTTGATCCTCACATATCTAAATGAACATGCCGCTTTATCAGGCGCGCGCCGCCCCGCGGCAAGGGCGGGGGCGGCGGCATGGCTCGCCTCGGCGCGGCAACCCGCTATAAGGCGCCGGTGGAGCCGGATCGCAGGCGC
>JBFWWB010000120.1:0-7897 GCA_050246435.1 Hyphomonadaceae bacterium | reverse complement strand
GCCGTTGACCGGCGGGAACGTGTAGGGCCCGATCGCGGCGGGCGTCAGATCGATGATCGACTTGCCGTGCTTGCGCAGTACTTCGACATGGCGCTTGTGCGCACCCGCGGAGGTCGCATCGAACACGATCTTGATGTCCTTGAAGTTCGGCAGCTCGACGAGCCCGTCGATCCCCTTGGCGGTGACCGGAACGCCCATCCGTTCGGCCCGCTTCAGGCCGTCCGATTCCGGATCGATCCCCACGAAGGCGCCCATTTCGAGCACCTTCGAAAGCCGCATCACCTTGATCATGAGGTCGGTGCCGATATTGCCCGAACCGATGATCGCAACCTTGATCTTGTTAGACATGGACCTATCCGAATGTGACGCGCACGGGAGAGAATCCCCCGATCCGCGCTTCGACCCTTTGCTTCGACTTCACAGAATACATGGGGCCCAGCGCCCCACTCATGATCACGTCGCCCTCGGCGAGCGGCGTTTCCGCCTTCGCCATCGTGCGCGCCAGCCATTGCGCCGCCAGCAGCGGATGGCCGAGGCAGGCGGCGCCCGAGCCGAGCGAGGCGGGCGCGCCGTCCACCGTCATGATCATGCCGGCAGTTTCGAGATCGACGTCGGTCAGCCGGCGCGGCGCGGCGCCCAGCACATAGCGCGCACTCGAGCCGTTGTCGGCGATCGTGTCGACGATCGAAATCTTCCAATCGGCGATGCGCGAATCCACAATCTCAAGGGCCGGCACCGCGAAATCGATCGCGCTCATCAGCTCGCCCATCGTCGTGTCGGGATTGGGCAGGCCCTTGCGCAGCACGAACGCGATCTCGGCCTCGATGCGCGGCTGGATCAGCCGCTCGGTGTCGACCACGCCGTCGTTCGGGATTTCCATGTCGGCGAACAGTGCGCCGTAATCGGGCTGATCGACGCCCAGCTGCTTTTGCACCGCTTGCGACGTGAGGCCGACCTTGCGGCCGACGAGACGGCGGTTGCGGCGCACGCCGCGGCGCGTCAGCTCGCTCTGGATGGCGTAGGCGGACGCGACGTCGCCGGCGGTAAGATCCGCCACGATCGGCGGAATCGAGGAAACGGAAGACTCGGCCTTTTCGAGGCGGTCGGCGAGTTGGCTGATAAGCGCGGTGTTCATGGTTGGTCCGAAGCGTTTTCTTGAAGTTTATATCGACGCGGACTGCTCAAACCGGGTGTCTCCGCCGAGCGGACCAAGGACGCCGCCTCCCCGCGCCGCCTCAATGTCCACGCTGCCTGACCGCGTTTTCGTGCGACGGCCGGAGAATGCGGCCGGGTCGTCCAACGGGGTCCAACACCTGATTCCGTAACAACAAAAGGGGGCGGTCGCAACGCCCAACTCCGGCGGCGGAGCGCATAGCGGCGTTGCCGGAACGCCGTCCGCGGGCGAGCGTTCGCGGCGGCGCAAGGCCTGCGCCGCCGCCCGCCGCGCGCGTCTATTTCGCCATCTGCTTGATGCCCGCGAGGCCTTTCCGCAGCGCCTCCGTGCCGGCGTAGATTTCCGGCGTTGGCTTCGGGAAACCGCCCGCCGGCTCGGCGACGAATTTCGGATTGATCGCCCGCCGCAGCGAAACGCCCGCCCGCACCGCCGTCGGCCAGCTCACCTTGCCGTCGCGGAAGAACTCCAGGAACGTCTGATTGAAGATTTCCGGCTGGTCCGTCTGGCCCTGGTGACCACATTCGTCGGGGTAGAAGAATTGGATGTTGGGGACGGAATCCTCCTGATTGAATCCGTTCTCCACCGGGGCGAGCACGTCCTGCAGGCCGAAGAGATAGATCATCGGGATCGTCAGCTTGTCGATCCGCCCCTTGGTCGAGAAGATCTGCACCAGGTTCGGATCGGTCGCCGGCGTTAGCGCACTGAACTTGCCGCCGCGCGCTTCGCGCTGGGCCAGCGCCGCCTTCACCCGCATCTCGATCACCTCCGGCCAGATGGCGGACTGCGCGTAGATGATGCCGGCCATCAGGTCGTACATGCCTTGCGCCGTGCCGTCCCAGGCGGGCATCGTGTAGCTCGGGTTGGGCGTGAATTTGCCCTCCGGCCCCATCACGCGCGGTTTTGGGCTGACGTCGCCCAGGCCGCCGGCGATGAACGCCACGCTCAACACCCGTTCGGGGTGGCTAACGACGAAATTGGCCGAAACCATGCACCCGGCCGAGTTGCCGCTGAGATGGAATTTGTCGAGGCACAGGGCGTCCGCGAACATCTTTACGAAGTCGACGTTCGCCTTCGCGTCGGCGCGCAGATAGTCGGGATGGCTCGTGTCGGAGAGGCCGTAGCCGGGCCGGTCGGGCGCGTATACGCGGAAACCGTTCGCGCCCAGGAAGGGCGCCATGAAACGGAAGCCGGCGGTGCCGGAGGAGCCCTCGATGCCGCCGTGCAAGAGCAACACGGCTGGGCCCTTGTCTCCGCTGGTGATGTAATGCGCTTTGGCGCCGTTCTCCAGGCGCACCCAGCGGCTGGCCAGCCCCGGCAGATCGATGATGCCCTCGTCGGTGACGCCGCGTGCGGGTGAAGCCATGATTTCCTCCTACAAATCGCTTTTTCCGCCGCGCCCAGACGCGGCGGCTATGCGCGGATCATCAGGAGCGGCGTGCGCCCGCGTCAACGCCGGCGCGCGGCCAGCATGCATTTTCGCGAATATGAAACGCCAAAATGAAACGGCCGGCGCGAGCATCCCCGCGCCGGCCGCATCAGACTTCAGGCTGCGCGTGCTTTACGCCGCGGCGCGCGCCGGTTGGATCAGGAACGCCTTGGAGGAGTTGAAGATCCAGGTGGTGACGAAGCCGGTTTCCTTCGGCTGTTCCGGCAGTTCGCTGAGCGCGCCGACGAGGCACGACCAGTTCA
Organism: Hyphomonadaceae bacterium; assembly: GCA_050246435.1. GTDB lineage: Bacteria > Pseudomonadota > Alphaproteobacteria > Caulobacterales > Aquidulcibacteraceae > JAKFWI01. The sequence continues at coordinate 5,034 of JBFWWB010000120.1, read as the reverse complement.
GCACTTCCTGCTGGCCGCTGTCTTCGACTTGGCTGCCCTTGTAGTTGCGCCACGTGTCGAAATCGCGTTCGACCAGCGCCTTGTAGAGCATTTTGTCAGCCGGGGTGTCCGGGTACAGGTAGTAGTTCTTCTTCGTCAGGAAGGCGTGCGACCAGCCCGACGACGCGATGATCGCGACGCGCCAAGGCGATTCCTTCAAAATGCGCGCGGTGGCCGCGCCCAGATCGAAAAGCCGCTTCGGCGTGGGCGCCGGCGGGTCGAGGTCGTCCGCGGTCAGCACCTTATCGAAGTTCGGCGTGCCGCCCCGCTGCGAGATGACGTACCGCCCGTAGCAATTGATCGCGAACGGGATGAAGGGATAGTTGAAGCCCTGGCGGTTGTAATCGAGATACTGGATGCCGTTCGAGAACGCGTGCCCCAGCTTGTGGTGCAGCGGCTTGTACGAATAGGCGCAATCGAACCCTTCTTCGAGCAGGCGCGTCGCCAGATACTTGCCGGCTTCCTTATGGCCAGGGACTTCCCAGACCTTCTCGACCGACTCACCCCAAACATTGTCCGGCGGCGAGGTGAATTGGATGCGGTCGTGCGCCGAGATGCAGTACGGCGGGATCACGTCTTCGTGGAAGTTCTCGTATTGGTCGTCGCCCCACATCAGCACGAAATCGGGATTGAAATCGTCGAGCGCTTTGCGCGCCTTCATCATCCAGCTGACCAGCTCTTCGCGGTGCCGCGCAGCTGAACTGGTGCCCTGGTCGTTGCCCCATTCACGCTGCATCTCTTCGGGCCAATTGGCCGAGTCGCGCAGGTTGGCGGGGAGTTGCGGATTCATCAGCATCCGCTTCAGGATGCCCGCCATGCGGTTGTCCGCACCCGCGAGCGGGGGATAGTGCGAAATTCCGAGTGCAAGGATATCGGCCATTGGTCCTTCTCGTTTCTTTTGCGCTGCTCTCGCGGGAAGTGGCGCCGCGCCTAGCGTCCCCCCGGTTTTTCTGGACTCGATCACTGGCGCTTGGGGCTGTCAACCCGGCGCGCGCCTCACAAGTCACGGCGTAGGAAAGAGTTGTCCCTGCGGCTGTTTCTTGCGCATCGCGCGCCAACGCAATGGTCGGACCTTTAGCTCTACAACGCGCCCGCGCCTTGTCAACGGTTTGCGCGCCTCGCAACGGGATCGACGCGTCGGCCGCCTTCTCCTAGAGACGCCGCGCAAGGGGTGTGGGGCATGTACACGCGCAGGGAATGGACGCTGCTGGCGCTGATCTTCAGCGGCGGCGCTATCAGCTACATGGACCGCGCCGCGTTCGGCGTGCTGGCCCCGCTGCTCCAGGAAGACCTGGCCCTGGATCCTGCCCAGATGGGCTTGGCGCTAAGCTGTTTCTCGCTTGGCTACACCCTCTTCACCTTCATCGGCGGTTACCTGACCGACCGGATCGGCGCCAAGCGGGTGCTGGCGGCGGCGATGACGGTCTGGTCGGCGTTCTGCGCGCTGACGGGCGCCGTGGGCGGTTTCGCGACGCTGCTCGCCGTGCGTTTCGCATTCGGCGCGGGCGAAGCGCCCTTCACACCGGCCACCAGCAAGATCACGCACGCCTGGTTTCCGGCCAAGCGCTTCGCCGGCGCGGTGGGCCTTTCCAACGCCGGCCTACCCCTAGGCGGGGCGCTGGCCGGCCCCCTCGTAGGCGTGTTGGCCGCCTCGTGGGGGTGGCGCGCGGCGTTCGTCTTGATCGGCGCGATCGGCGTCACCTGGCTGTTGGCGTGGCTCTGGCTGGCGCGTGAGCGCCCCGGCGGCGGCGTGACGCCGGCTGCGCAAGGCCCGGCTCCCGCCGAAACAGAGGCCAGCGCCTCTCTTCTGCAGGCGATCGCGCACCGAAACGTGACTGCGGCGGCCGCCGGCTTCTTCGCCTACGGCTACCTCCTCTACTTCTTCCTTTCCTGGTTCCCGAGCTATCTGGCGAAGAACCTCGGCATGGATTTGAAGACGATGGGGCTGGCCACCGCGGCGCCGTGGGCGGCCGGCGCGCTGGGGCTGATCGCCGGAGGCTTCGCGTCCGATCATCTCGCCCGGCGTCTCAATGACGAGGCGCGCGCCCGCAAGCTGATGATCGTCTGGGCGCTCGCCGCCGCCGCGGTCTGCGTGGCGCTCGCGCCGCAATTCCGCACGCCGGCTACGGCGCTGCCGCTGATGGCCGCCGCCATCTTCTTTATGTACGTGACGGGCGCGAACTATACGCCCTTGGCCGCCGCCAGCGTGCCGGAGCGGCATCTGGGCGGGGTCACCGGCTATCTCGTGTTCGTCGCCAATATCGCGGGGATCGCAGCGCCGTTCGTGACTGGCCTGATCGTGAAAGCCACCGGGGATTTCACAGCCGCCTTTCTCCTGGCGGGCGCGATCGTGATCGCGGGGGCCGCGGCGGTGGCCCTTCTCAGCAGCGCCAAGCTCCGCCCCGCCGGCGCGGCCGCCGAGGCGGCGCCCGCCTCGGCGGCCTCTTTCGTTTCGAACTCTTTGATCTTGTGCGACACCGCTTCCGGCGCGCCCGCGAGCGGCGCCAGCAGCGCGTAGAAGATCGGCACGACGAACAGCGTCAGCAATGTCGCAAAGAGCACGCCGACGAAAATCACCACCCCGATGGTGCCGCGGCTGCCTGCGCCGGGGCCGTGCGCCAGCAGCAGCGGCAGCGCGCCGACGGACGCCGCAACCGACGTCATCACGATCGGGCGCAGCCGCAGCGCCGAAGCCTCGATCACGGCATCGTGCACGCTGCGCCCCGCCGCGCGCATTTGGTTTGAGAATTCCACGATCAGGATGCCGTTCTTGGCGGCGATGCCGATGAGGATGATCAAGCCGATTTCGCTGTAGGTGTTGAGCGACGATCCCGAAAGCGCGAGGCCCAGCAGGCCGCCCACCGCCGCCAGCGGCACGGTGAACATGATGATCGCCGGGTGGATCCAACTTTCGAATTGCGCAGCGAGCACGAGGAACACCAGCAACAGCGCCATCGCGAACGCGAAGCCCACGCCGCTCGATGCCTGCAGATAGTCGCGCGCCTGGCCGCCCCACGCCACCACGATGCCGGCGTTGGCGCGCTTGGCGGTTTCGGCCTGATAGAATTTCACCGCATCGGCCACGGTGTAGCCCGGCGTCAATTCCGCGGTCAGCGTGATTGCGCGCTGGCGGTCGACGCGTTGGCGATCCGGCGTGTCGCCGCGCACTTCCGTCGTCACGACGCTGGCCAGCGGGATGAGCCCGCCGCTCGCGCCGCGCACATAGAGTGTGTTGAGATCGTTTTCCGTGCGCCGCTTGTCGAGATCGGTCTGCAGGATCACGTCATATTCCTGGCCGCTCTTCACGTAGGTCGTCACCCGGCTCGAGCCGAGCATCACCTGCAGCGTCCGCCCGACGGCTTCGGCGGAAACGCCCAGCGTAGCCGCCTTTTCGCGGTCGATGTTGATCAGCAGGCGCGGCGATGTCGGCTCGTAATTGACGCGCGGACGCGCCAGGCCCGGATTCTGCTCGGCCGCCTCCACGATCGGCTGCAGCCAGCGCGCGATTTCCGGATAGTCGTTGCCCTGCGCGATCAGATCAACGTTCTGTCCGCCGCCGGAGCCGCCGCCGCGTTGGAACGGTCCGCGCACACTGGCGATGATGCGTGCGCCCGTCACGCTTTGAAGCTCGCGGTTGAGTCGCGCGGCCACTTCGTCGGCGGTTTCGTCGCGCTTGCCCCAGTCCGTCATCACGAGATTGGCGAAGCCGGCGTTGAACTGGTTCTGCCCGAACCGCGGCACACCCATAATGTATCGTTCGAGCAGCCCTTCGCGGCGCAGACGTTCGAACACCGGTACGGCCTTGTTCGCCGCCGCGAGCGTATAGTCGTAGCCGGCGCCTTCCGGCGCGGCGATGTTGATGTCGATACGGCCGCGGTCTTCGTTGGGCACCAGCTGCTTCGGCAGCACCAGGAACAGCCCGCCCGCCACCAGCGCGAGCGCCGCCACCGCGGCGCCGGCAACATAGGTCCATTTCCGCGTGCTCAGCAGCATTTCGAGCGAGCCGCGATAGGAATCGCGCAGCTTCTCCATCGCCCAATTCATCTTGCGCGCGAGCCAGCCCTCTCCGCTCGCCGGGCGCAGCATCTTCGAACTCAGCATCGGCGACAGGCTGAGCGCCATGAGGGCGGAGAAGAAGATCGCCGCCGAAATCGCCACCGCCAGTTCGACGAACAGCCGCCCGATATAGCCGGGCAGGAACATGAGCGGCGCGAACACCGAAAGCAGCACGATGGTGGTGGCGACGACGGCGAAGAATACCTGCCGCGCGCCGCGCTCGGCGGCGACCTCCGGGGGTTCGCCCTCGTCTATGCGGCGCTGGATGTTCTCCACCACCACGATCGCGTCGTCGACGACGAGGCCGATCGCCAGCACCAGCGCTAGCAGCGTCAGCAAATTGAGCGAGAAGCCCAGCGGCGCCAGCACGGTGAACGTGCCGAGAATGCAGATCGGCGCCACGATCGAGGGAATGAGCGCCGAACGCCAGCTGCCCAGGAACAGCATGTTCACCGCCGCCACCAGAATAAGCGACAGCGCCATCGTGAACCACACCTCCTTGATCGCCTCGGAGGTGAACACGGTGTAGTCGGCGGCCATCACGAGGCGCGTGCCCTTGGGCAGCGTCTTGTTCACTTCCGCAAGCGCGGCGCGAACCTGCTTGGCGATGTCGAGATCGTTGGCTTGCGATTGCCGCGTCAGCCCCATGCCGACCTGCTCGACCCCGTTCGCGCGGAACGAGCGCCGGCGTTCGTCGGCGCCTTCCTCCACGCGGGCGATGTCGCCCAGCCGCGTGACATAGGTGCTGCGCACATCCGTGACGCCGCCGGCCGACGCGGTGCGCCCGGCGCTCTGCACCGGCAGATTGGCGAAATCGTCCGGCGTCACGTACTGGCGGTTGACCTTGACGGTGTAATCGTTCGCGGCCGATTCCAGCGCGCCGGCCGGCAGCTCCACGTTTTGCGCGTTGAGCGCGGTTTCAACGTCGCTGACGGTGAC
>JBFWWB010000119.1:0-7930 GCA_050246435.1 Hyphomonadaceae bacterium | reverse complement strand
CGCGGCGGCGCGCACGAGGAAGGCGTGCGCTGCGAAGGCCGCAGGCAGGTGCGCGAACAGCAACGCCAAGAGGCCCGGCGCGCGCGCATAAAATGCGCCTTCCCGATCGGCAAGGCGCAGCCGCCATGCAGCGAGCCCAACCACAGCCGCCGCGGCGGCGCCGGAAATCAGCCAAGCCGGTGATAAGATATCCGGCGCAAGCGCCAGCCAGAGCGCGCCCAGGCCCGCCAACAGCACGGCGACGTGCGCCATCGGAATTCAGCCCCGCGACTCACCAGAAAGGCGAAATCGGGTTTAGCCTCGCGCCGCCGCCGACGCCAGCTTGGGGCGCCTTCGCCTGTGAGCGGCGCTAACTCTGCCGCCAGCCGAGGACGAGCGAGGCGGTGCGTCGGGCCGGCGCGAACTCAAGCGCCTGATCTAGCGGATCCGTGCGCGCAACGCCGGCGGGCGCGTCCGATGTCAGCGCCCAATTCCAGTAGCGCAGTACGGTTTGCGCCTTCGCCGTCGCCAAAGTGTCGAAGATGAAATTGGTGCGGCCGAACGGCGATTTCGGATCGGCGTCCACCGGCCGCTTCAGCCCCTTCCAGAGCATCAAAAGATAGTCGCGCTTCAGCCCGGTGGCCTTCGCAAGAATGGCGATCGGCTCACCACCGGGATCGCTTAAAATCCGCGCGCCGGTGGCGGGCTTCACGCCGGCAAGCAGCGCGATCTCGATGACGATGTCGCGCGTCACGCCTTTTTCCGACAGCGCGGTGACGGCGTTCTCCAGGGTCGAATACGCGCTGCGCTGGGCGGCGCCGCGATTGCGCTGGCGGCGCTCGATGAAGGCCAGCGCCTGGCGGGCCTCCATGTCAGTCCAGTTTTCTTGCGCCGCGCGGGCGAACAGATCCGACACCTCCTGGAGCAGCACCGCGCGGTCCACCGCGAAGCGGCGCAGAATGTGCAGCCGCACCTCCGAATCCACCCACCAGAACAGCGTGAGGCCTTGCGCAGGCTTGATTTCCTCGCGCCCGAGCAGCGGCCCGGCGAGCTGGCGGTGTTCGCGCGAGAGCGCCACGATCATATCCACACCCGGCGCGGAAAGCCGCGTGAACGCGTTGACCAGCATGGTCTGGATCGCCGGCGCATCACCGGTGCGGATGAGCGCGTCGGTAACGGATTCCGAAAGATTGCGGCGGGTGGCGATCGCTCGCCAATGCTCCGGAGAGCCGGCGCGGATGGTGGCCACGAGATCGGCGTCGTCCAGCGCGGGAGAGTTTTCCAACAGGGGGCGCGCGATGGCGATGTCGTCGCGCGCGAGATAGCGCAGCACGACTTTCGGCGCATCGACGATGACGGCGAGGCGTTCGGCGCAGCGCGCGCGAACATCCGCAGCGCTGGTCCGCAACAGCCCGATGAGTATGTCCCCCGCGAGCTGGCGCTCGTGCGGGGCGATGCGGGTGGCTGGCCAGGTGACGATGTCCGCCAAGCGCTGCGCAATTAGCGTCCGCGCCCGCGACATCGCCTCCTGATCGGCCTCCAGCTCGTAAACTGGATCGATGTCGTTCATGCGCCCCGCGGTCCGCCCGACTTCACGGCCGACCAAACCACGGGGAGCTTTAACCTTTAGTCAACAAGGGATTTCCCGCGGCGCTACTTCTTGATGCGGGCGTTGTAAACCTTCGTAGCCGCTTCCCACTTTTCGGCGGTCGCCGCCGGGCCGGCCATCTCGGTGTTGAAGGAATCCACCTTGGCCAGGTGGGCCTTCACTTCCGGGGCGTCCTGGATGGCCTTCAGCTTGGTTTGGAGGTCGAAATACTGCGCCAAGGTCGGGTTTGCGGCGCGCTCGGCCTCGATCTTCTTGCGTTCGCAATCGCTATGGGCGTTCACCTTCGTGACCCACGCCGACATCGCCTTGCCCGCGGCGGTCATGTCCTTTTGCTTCGCGGTCGCACCATCCGGGATCGCCGGGGCGGCGGCGGGCAACGCCGGGCAAGCCGCCTGGGCGTGCGCCAGGGTCGGGGCCGCGGCGGCCAGGGCGAGGGCCGCAAGCGCGGCGCCGAGTGCGATTTTCATGCTTTTCCTCCTGAGGCGACTTCGCCGTGTTCTGAGATCGCCGCGCATTTCGACGAAAATGCGGTGGGGATCAAGCGGCGATTTGCAACCGCCTGGGGAATGACCGGGGCTGGTTCGGCTGTGAGCGCTTGACGCGCCGCGCGCGGGATCGTTCGGTAAAGCCATGAAGCGCCTGGGCGAACTGGACGTGCCGGAACGGCTGTCCCCATACCTTCCGCCCCTCGCCAGCCAGATCCTTTTCGCCTTGCTCTGCGATGCGGTGGCCGCCGCCATCCGCGTGGCGATCAACGCGTTCGCCGCGGACGCGGGGCCCTTCGCGCTGATCTATCCCGCTGTACTGACGGCGACCCTGCTCGCGCGCTGGCTCTCGGGTTTCGTGGCGCTGGTGATCGGCGTTCTGGCGGCGTGGTATTTCGTGCTGCCGTTCCGTAACAGCTTCGCGCTCGCCGACACGACGGACGGCCCGCGCATCGCGGTGATCTTCCTTTCCAATTGCCTGATGATCTTCATCGCCGAGGCATTCCGCCAGGCGGTGCGCCACGCGGTGGATGAGCGCAACGCCAAACTGGAGGAGCGCGATCTGTTCCTGCGCGAAGTGGAGCATCGCGTGAAAAACAACTTCACTGTGGTGGCGAGCCTGCTCGATTTGCAGCGACGGCGCGCGAAAGACGAGCCGACGAAAGCGGCGCTGGGCGAGGCGCTGGCGCGCGTCGACAGCATCGCGCGCGCGCACCGCCACCTCTATCGCTTCTCCGGCGACGTCGCGAGCGTGGAGATGCGCGATTATCTAACCGAGCTGTGCGACGCGCTGAACGAGGCGCTCTTCCTGCGTGGCGCGATCAGAATCGAAAGCAAGGCCGTCATGGCCTTCCTGCCGCGCGACCGCGCGGTGTCCGTCGGCCTTCTGGTCAATGAATTGGCGACGAACGCCGCCAAGCACGCATTCATCGGCCGCGAAAGCGGACGGATCATCGTGAAGTTCAGTGCGGCCGAGGGGGGCTACGAACTCGTCGTCGCCGACGATGGGCGCGGTCTGCCGGAGGATGCCGAAGCCAGCCAGGGCCTGGGCCGGCGCCTGATCGAGGCTTTCGTGATGCAGGCGAACGGCGAGTTAACCGTGGAGACGGGCCCGGACGGCACGCGCCATACCCTGAAACTGCCGAACTAAGCCTCCGCGCGCGCGGCGGTGCGCCGCGCGATGGCGGCGAACTCCTCCCAAAGCGGTGCGGGCAATTCGTGCCCCATGCCGGGGTAGAGGTGCAGCTCCGCGCCGGGGATCGCCTGCGCCATCGCGATCGATCCATTATATTCGAGAAGACGATCTTCGCGCCCATGCAGGATCGCCGTGGGCAGCGTGATCTCGCCGAGCCGCGGCAGGCGATCGTATGAGCGCCGCATCGCATGAAACTGGCGCGCGTTGCCGTCCGGCGCGTAAGAGCGATCGAAGTTGAGCGCGCCCAATGTAGCCGCCCAGGACTCATCGAACATGTACGCCGTGGAACGGCATTCACGCTCCCGCTCCAGCCATGCCGCGATTGCGGCTTCGCGCGCCAGACGCTCCGGCCGCAGCGACATCGGGTGCGGCGACGGCTGCGGCCCGACGCGGAATCCCTGATTGGGCGTGGTGTAGACAAACACGGCCGAAGCCGTGCGATCGGGATGCTCCAGCGCCATCAGCTGCGCGATCATGCCGCCCATCGACTGGCCCATGACGTGCGCCTTACCCACGCCCAGCGCGTCGAGCACGCTGACGCAATCGCGCGCCATATCGGAAAGATCGTAGCCGCCGTCGACATCGTCCGGGCCGCCGAATTTCTGAGACAGGCCGACGTCGCGGTTATCGAGCAGGATGAGGCGGAAGCCGGCGCGCACGAGCGCCGCCTTCAAGCCCGCGCGCCAGCCTACAAGCTGTGCCGTGAAGCCGTGGATCAGCAGCAGCGGCGCGCCCGCGCCTTCTGTCTCATAATAGATTTTGGCGGCCCCGTTCTCGGCGTACGGCATCCGCGCCTCCCCATTTTTCAGCGAGTGTGCGCGCGCCGGCCCGTGATGAGCAAGCCCGCAACGAAAACGGCCGCGCCTTGCGACGCGGCCGTTCCCTTCTCGCTGCGCCGGGCGTTTAGGCCGCCTCGGCTTTCTTCGTGGGCGGCGACGCCGGGGGCTGTTCCGGGAAATACTGGAACGCCAGCCGATCATCGTCCTTCGGGTCGATATCGACCTTCACGATGCCGCCATTCTTCATCGAGCCGAACAGCAGTTCATCGGCCATCGGCTTCTTGATGTGCTCCTGTATCTCGCGCGCCAGCGGCCGGGCGCCGAAGGCCTCGTCGAAGCCGCGCTTGGCGATCCAATCGGCCGCCGCATCGGTCAGCTCGATCTGGACGTTGCGTTCCGAAAGTTGCGCTTCCAGCTGAATGACGAACTTCTGCACGACGTGACGGATGATTTCCGGCGTCAGCCCGTCGAACCGGATGACGGCGTCGAGGCGGTTGCGGAATTCCGGCGTGAACAGGCGTTTGATCGCCTCTTCGTTCTCCTCTTCTTTTTTCCCGCGGCCGAAGCCGATGGACTGACGCGCGGCGTCCGCGGCGCCGGCGTTCGTCGTCATGATGAGGATGACGTTCCGGAAGTCGACCTTCTTGCCATTGGCGTCCGTCAGGGTGCCATGATCCATCACCTGCAGCAGGATGTTGAACAGGTCCGGGTGGGCCTTTTCGATTTCATCCAGCAGCAGCACGCAATGGGGATGCTGATCGACGCCGTCGGTCAGCAGGCCGCCTTGATCGTAGCCGACATAGCCGGGCGGCGCGCCGATGAGACGGCTCACCGTGTGGCGCTCCATGTATTCGGACATATCGAACCGCAGCAGCTCGACGCCCATGATCTTGGCGAGCGAACGCGCCACTTCCGTCTTGCCGACGCCGGTGGGCCCGGCGAACAGGTAAGAGCCAATCGGCTTTTGCGGCTCGCGTAGACCCGCGCGCGCCATCTTGATCGCGGCGGAGAGGCTTTCGATCGCCTTGTCTTGCCCGAACACGACGCGCTTCAGATCTGCGTCGAGGCTTCGCAGCATCTCGGCGTCATCCTTGGAGACGGCCTTCGGGGGCACCCGCGCCATGCGGGCGACCACGTCCTCCACCTCCTCCACGCCGATCACGCCTTTGCGCTGATCGGGCGGCAGCAGCATCATCGAGGCGCCGGACTCGTCGATCACGTCGATCGCCTTATCGGGCAGCTTACGGTCGCCCATATGGCGCGAGGAAAGCTCCACCGCGGCCTTCACGGCCTCATCGGTGTACTTCACCTTGTGATAGTCCTCGAAATAGGGCTTCAGCCCCATGAGGATGCGGATCGCATCCGGGATCGAGGGCTCGTTCACGTCGATCTTCTGGAAGCGCCGCGCCAGCGCGCGGTCCTTCTCGAAATGCTGGCGGTATTCCTTGTAGGTGGTGCTGCCCATGCAGCGCAGATGGCCCGATTGCAGCGCCGGCTTCAGCAGGTTGGACGCATCCATCGCGCCGCCGCTGGTCGCCCCGGCGCCGATCACGGTGTGTATCTCGTCGATGAACAAGATCGCCTTCGGGTGGTTCTCTAGTTCCTTCATCACGCTCTTCAGGCGCTCTTCGAAGTCTCCGCGATAGCGCGTGCCCGCCAGCAACGCGCCCATATCGAGCGCGAAGATCGTGGCGTCCGCCAGCACCTCGGGCACCTGGCCTTCGATGATCTTGCGCGCGAGGCCTTCCGCGATAGCGGTCTTGCCGACGCCAGGATCGCCGACGAGCAGCGGATTATTCTTCTGGCGGCGGCAGAGGATCTGGATCGAGCGCAGCACCTCGGCTTCACGGCCGATCAACGGGTCGATCTTGCCCTCTTTCGCCTTCTTGTTGAGGTTCACGCAATACGCCGCGAGCGCCTCGTTGCCCTGCTTGACGTTGCGGCCCTCCTCGTCGCCCTCGCCCGAACCTCGCGCCGGGCGCGACTGGCCCGAACCCGGCTTCTTCGCCAGGCCGTGGGAGATGTAATTCACCGCATCATAGCGGGTCATGTCCTGCTCTTGCAGGAAATAAGCGGCGTGGCTTTCACGTTCGGAGAACAACGCCACCAGCACGTTCGCGCCGCTGACCTCGCGTTGGCCGCTCGAGTCGACATGCAGCATGGCGCGCTGCAGCACGCGCTGAAAGCCGGCCGTCGGGCGCGCGTCTTCGCCGTCGCGGCCGTCGACGACCAGATTGTCCAGCTCGTCGTCGAGATAGGATTCGAGGCTGCCGCGCAGCTTCTCAAGATCGACCTTGCACGCCGTCATCACGCCCGAGGCGTCCTCGTCGTCGATCAGCGACAGCAGCAAGTGCTCCAGCGTCACGTATTCGTGGCGATGGTCGTTGGCGAGCGCGAGCGCCCGGCGCAGGGTTTGTTCCAGAGTGCGCGAGAAGGTCGCCATGGGGAGCTTATTCCTTTTCCATCGTGCATTGCAGCGGATGTTCGTTTCGCCGCGCGAGATCGAGCACCTGGGCGACCTTGGTTTCGGCCACCTCGTAGGTGAACACGCCGCACACGCCGACACCGTGCTGATGCACGTGCAGCATGATCCGGGTGGCCTCCTCGCGGCTCTTGCTGAAGAAGCGCTCCAGCACGTAGACGACGAATTCCATCGGCGTGTAGTCGTCGTTCAGGATGACCACGCGATAAAGTGAGGGCTTTTTCGTTTGCGTGCGGGTGCGCGTGACAACGCCAGTGTCGTTGTCCTGCCCGTCTCCGCCCTCGTCGTCGCGTCGTTCACTCATGGGGCTTCCAGTGGGCTTCCAGTGGGGTTCCTGCAAAGTTTGCCCTGCCGAAGAGCCGGCGGAACCCACGATCCCGCCGCCTCACGCCTAATTATCTATGTCCTTCTCGATTTTATGGAAGCCCTTGACAGGACTTGCCCTGCGCGGCGCCGCCCGATCGGGCGCCGGAAGGCCGTAAAAAGCCGCAAGGACTCGCCTCGGCGCAAAGGGCCCGCCAAAATGCGAAAGGCCCGGCCGCTTTCGCGACCGGGCCTTGCCTGCCCCCTCAATGAGCGGCGATCCTAGCGGACGCGCGCGCTCTGCATGATCGTGGACACCGCCGAGACCCGCTCGTTCAGCGGCTTCAGCGCGTCCTTTGCGTAACCGGCCATCAGGTCCGACATCTTGGTCAGTTCGGCGACATAGCCATCGAACGCGCTGCGCGCGTATTCGGTTTGGCGTTCAATCACTTCCTGGACGCTCTTCGCGGTCATGAGCGACTTCGTCGCCGCCACGTGATTTTCAAGCGCCTGCTTGGAGAACGCGACCGCGCGGGCCGAGATCGCCTCCATGCCCTTGGTCGTCGCCGCCGTGGACGCGACCCAGGCTTCGAAATTTTCCTTGCCGAAGGCGTTCATTTCGGCCGCCGCCGTCATTGCGCGTTCCATGTTGCCCTTCATCGCTTCACCCGAGCCATTCGCGAATCGTTCAAAAGAGTGCGCCGCGGCTTCCGCCGCGTCTTTCGCCTCTCGAACGCTCTGCGATGCTTTTGAACTGGCCATCCATAATCTCCTTCGCCGGGCTTGCCGCCCCCGGGACTGGGCTCACGCCCGACGCGGCCGACGCCGTCTAGCCGCCCGCCTCACGACTCAGGCTCCCATGCTGCAGGTGCGAAGTCAACCGCTTTTTTGTGCAGTGCAGCAACACGCCGGAGGCGAAACGCAGCAACCCGGCTGGGAATCGCCTGGCTGCGGTGCGACCTTGTTCAAGACAAATTTCTTACGCTATTTGCCGTTAAGCATCAGGTAACGGATGCGGCACATGCTTTGCGAGCACGCCCGCGTGCTCCGCGAGAATTAGGAATGCCATGACGCAACGGGCCTGGATTTCTTATCGTT
>JBFWWB010000118.1:0-7970 GCA_050246435.1 Hyphomonadaceae bacterium | reverse complement strand
TGTACGTGGAACTCATCACCGAGCCATAGGCGCCCGCGGTCATGAACGCCACGAGATCGCCCGCCGCCAGCGGCGGCAGCGGCCGGGCGCGGGCGAAGGTGTCGCCGGTTTCGCAGATCGGCCCGACCACATCCATCGCCGCGCGCGCAGCGCCGCGATCGGCTTCGCGCACGGGCTGGATGTCGTGATAGGCGTCGTACATGGCGGGGCGAATGAGGTCGTTCATCGCGGCGTCGACCACCAGGATGGGCGCCGCCGCACGCGTCTGCACGCGGATCACGCGCGACAGCAGGATGCCGGCGTTCGCCACGATCAACCGGCCCGGCTCGAACGCAAGATCGATGTCCATGCCCGCGAACGCGCGCTCGACCATTGCGGCGTATTCCGCCGGCGGCGGGGGATCGGGCTCGTTGAAATATGGAACGCCGAGTCCCCCGCCGAGATCGAGCCGCTCCACGCCCATGCCCTCGCCGCGCAATTGCTCCGCCATGCGGCGGACGACGCCGAACGCCTCCGCCAGCGGCGACAGATCGCGAATCTGGCTGCCGATATGCACCGCGAGCCCTTGCGCCTTCAGGTGAGAGCTTCTCGCGGCGCGCGCATACAGCGCCAGCGCGTCCTGCGGGCTCACCCCGAATTTCGCATCTTCGCCGCCGGTGCTGATCTTGCCGTGTGCGCCGGCCCCGATGGCGGGATTGACGCGGATGGCCACGCCCGGGCGCGCGTGCGCGCGGCGCGCCACCGCCTCCACCATGTCGAGCTCGGCGATGCTTTCGACATTGATCTGATGGATCGCGTTCGCGCACGCGAATTCGATTTCGGATTCCGTCTTGCCGACGCCGGAGAAGATGATGCGCTCTGGCGGCACGCCGGCTTTCAGCGCGCGTACGATCTCGCCGGCGGAGACCGTGTCGGCGCCGGCGCCGCGGGCGGCGAGTGCGGCCAGCACGGCGAGATTGGAATTGGCTTTCACCGCATAGGCGATCAGCACCGTGCGCGGCGCGAAGGCGGCCTTGAACACATCGTAATGGCGCTCGATCGTGGCGCGCGAATACACGTAGGCCGGCGTGCCGTGGCGGGCGGCGATGTCGGCGAGGCTCACGCCCTCGCAATGCAGCACGCCGTCGCGATAGTCGAAATGATGCATGGCGCGCGCCTATTGCGGCAACGGCGCCTGGATCGGCGAACGCGGAACGGGCTGAATTGGGGGCTGCGGCTCCGGCGAGAGCGGCGGCGTGACGGAGGCGGGCGTTTCACCGGCCTGCTTCATACGCGCCTGCTCGGCCTCGTATTGCGCGCGCGCTTCGCCCCACATCGGCGCGGGCCGTTCCAACGAGCCGCGCACGCCGCATCCCGACAGCGCGAAAATCAGCGCGGCGGCCAGTAGGCGCAGCCTCATTCTTCTTCTCCCAACCGCTGGCGCCACAACGCCGCCTGTTCGCGCACCCGCGCGGGCGCGGCGCCCCCGTAGCTAGCACGACTTTCCGCCGCGCGCTCCACCGAGAGAAGATCGAGCGCTTCCTGCGTGATGCGCGGATCGATCGCTTGCGCCTCGCCCAGCGGCAACGCGGAAAGATCGGCCACGCCCAGCGCTTCGGCGCGCTTCACCACAGCGCCGACGACGTGATGGGCGTCGCGAAAGGCCGCGCCCTGCGCGCGCACAAGCCAATCGGCGAGATCGGTCGCGGTGGAATAGCCGCGCCCAGCCGCCGCGCGCAGCGCCGCGCGATCGAAGGCGATCGTCTCCAGCATGCCGGCCATCGCCTGCGCGCTGAGGATGAACGCGTCGAACGCGGCGAAGGTCAGCGCCTTATCTTCCTGCAAATCCTTGGCGTAGGCCAAGGGCAGCTTCTGCACGATTGCGTTGAGGGCGGCGAAATCGGCGCCGATGCGCGCGGCTTTGGCACGGATCAGCTCGGCGGCGTCCGGATTGCGCTTTTGCGGCATGATCGAGGAGCCGGTGGACCACGCGTCGCTCAGCCGGGCGAAGGCGAATTGCGGGCTCGTCCACAGCACAATTTCTTCCGCGAGGCGCGAAAGATGCGTCGCGGCGATGGAAAGGGCCGCTAGCAGCTCCAGCGCGAAATCGCGCGCGGATACGGCGTCGAGCGAATTGGCGGCCGGGCGCGCGAAGCCCAGCGCGCGGGCGGTGGCGTCGCGGTCGATCGGGAAGCCGGTGCCGGCCAGCGCTGCTGCGCCCAACGGGCTTTCGTTGTTGCCGGCCGCGGCTGCCGCGAGGCGGCGGCGATCGCGCGCGAACATCTCCACATAGGCGAGCAGATGATGGCCCAGCGTGATCGGCTGCGCCGTCTGCAGATGCGTAAAGCCCGGCATGATCCAATCGGCGTGCGCCTCGGCCTGGCGCGCCAGAACGCGTTGGACGGCGGCGAGGGCTGCTTCCGCCTCGCCCGCCGCGGCGCGCGCCCACAGGCGGAAATCGGTGGCGACTTGATCGTTGCGCGAGCGCGCGGTGTGCAGACGCCGGCCGGCTTCACCGATCCGTTCGGCCAGCCGCGCTTCGATATTCAGATGGATGTCTTCCAGATCCTGCGCGAACACGAAGGCGCCAGCTTCGATCTCCGCGGCGATCTGATCCAGCCCGGCCTGTATCGCGGCGTTGTCCTCGCCGCTAATGATGCCTTGCGCGGCGAGCATCGCGGCGTGCGCTTTCGAGCCCGCAATGTCCTCGCGCCAAAGGCGCTGATCGACGTCGATGGAGGCGTTGATCGCCTGCATCGTCGCGTGCGGCTTGGCGGCGAAGCGCCCGCCCCACATGGCCTGGCCTTCGGGCGGCTGAGATTTGGACTTCGAACCAGACATGAGCGAGCAGACAACCGAGCGACAAACGCCGCAGCCGCCCAAGGCGAAATGGCCGTGGCTGCTGGCGGCGGGCGCCCTCATCGGGGCGGCGCTGATCGTCTACGTGGTTTTGCGGCTGGATTCAAAGCCGGCCGCGAGCGCGCAGCGCGGCGAAACCTACACGATCGAGCGGCTGGCCAATCCCCCGCCCCAGCCGGCGACCGCTTTCCTCGACGCCACCGGCGCCAAGCGCACCCTGGCGGATTGGCGCGGCAAAGTGGTGGTGGTGAACCTTTGGGCGACATGGTGCGCGCCGTGCGTTCATGAAATGCCGACCTTGGCCGCACTGGCCGATGAGTTGCGCGCGAAGGGCGGCGAGGTGCTGGCGATCAGCGTCGACAAGGAGCCTGAAGCCGCGAGTAAAACGCTGGCGCAATTGAGCGGCGGCAAGCTCGCTTTCTACAACGAGCCGACCTACGCCATCGCCTTCGATGCGCAGGCCCCAGGCTTTCCCGTCACCATCATCTACGACAAGCAAGGCCGCGAACTCGCCCGCGTCTCCGGCGGCGCCGACTGGACGGCCGGCGCGCCGAAGGAGCTCGTGTTGAAGGCGATGCAGGGATCGTGAAGGCTTAACCCGGCTTGGCGCCGCCGTTGCGCGCCTCAATGTTGCGGCGCATGCGATCGGTGTCGGCCTTCACGTAATCGATGAGCTTGCGGATATCGCCGCCGTTCTTGTCGAGCTTGGCGAGGAAGTCGCCCTGCTGCTGAACGACGAGCGAAAGCGAGCTTTCGTCGAACTTGAGCGCGACGTCGACGACCTTCCAGCCGTCCGGCATTTGCAGAAGCGTCCAGTCGACGCGGAGCGGCTGACCGTTCTTCTGCGAAATCTGCGAGCGCACGATTGAGTAATTGTGTCCGTTCTTCGTGAGGTCGACGCTGCTCAGCACCTTGATGTCGCGCCCGCGATATTTATCGAGGCTGTCTTCGTAGGTGGCCAGACCGTACTCTCGGAACGTCGCTTGCCATTGCTGATAGAGCGCGGGGTCGGCGCGCAGCGGGCGCGCATACCGGCCGAGCACGGTTTCGCCCACTTGGCGCATGTCTGAAAATTTATCCATGAGCGCTGAGAATTGCGCCCGGCGCTCAGTGGAGGATTTCGCAGCGCCGAGCGAGGTCAGCACGGCTTGCGCGTTCGTCTGGACGTAATCCTCCGTGGTCTTGCTGGCCGCGGCGGGGCCCGCGGCGAAGGCGAACGCCGCAAAACCCGCCGCAAGGGCGAGAATGGCGCGCCGGCGCATCGTCTCGAACAGGGTCATGGAACAGGGTTCTCCGTCGACTCTCCGCCATCAGGTAGCGTGTCGACGAAATCGGGCAAGTCTTCGACGCTTTCTTGACCGTTGCGTATCGCACTGCGCCGCGCCTGTGCATAAGCGGTACGCATGGTGACGTAAGGATCGGATGTGCGCCGCAAATCTTCCGCCGCCTCAATGGAATCTGTGCGCTGGGTCACAAGATCGAGCGAAACGCGTGCGCCCTTCACAGCGGGGCTGCCGGGGAAAGACGCATAGGTGATCGGGTCGAGGGCGATATCGACGATGCGCGAAAAGGCGTCGCGCACATTGGACGGGCCCAGCAGCGGCAGCATCAGATAAGGGCCGGGCGCTGCGCCCCAGACGCCCGTGGTTTGGCCAAAATCCTCGACATGGCGCTCCAGTCCCATCGGGGCTGCGGCGTCGAATACGCCGAGGATGCCGACTGTAGTATTGACGCCGAAGCGCAGCGCCGTGACGCCGGCGCGCTTGGGCTGGCCTTGCAGCAAATCGTTCGCGAGCACCACGGGCGCGCCGAGATTAGAAACCCAATTGCGCACGCCCGAACGCACCGGCCCCGGCGTCACGCTGCGATAGGCTTTGGCGATCGGTTCGGCGACGGCGCGGTCAATCGCTTCGTTGAAGGCGAAAACCTTGCGGTTGAAGCTTTCCCACGGGTCGCCGCCATGGGCGGGGGGCGGCGCTTCAGCGGGCGGCTCGGCTTGCGTGGTCTCGGCGCCCGCTTGCGGCGCGACGGCAGCCGGCTCCGGCGTTTCCGGGACGGGCGCTGCGGTTTCGCCCGCGGCTTCGGGGGCCGCGGCCTGCGTGGGCGATGCCGGCGCCGCGCCCGAGCGCGAAACGGCCAGGGTCAACGTGGCAGGCGGCGCTGCGGCGGCTGCGCCGGCCAAAGCGAGCCCGCCGGCTAATGAGAGAACCGCGGCGGCGGCGTCCAAACGCATCAGTCTCCCCTCGCGTGAGCGGATATCGGTCTGCAAGTATGGTTTTCAATAATGAAGGCTTCACCAACCTTTCCAGCTATGTCATATAAAGACATGTTTATATCTCAAAATGGCCTGAGCGACGCGAAGCGCTCCCTGGAGGACGCCGTAAGCGCATTGCGCGCGGCGGGCGAGTCCTCTCGGCTGCGCGCGCTTGCGCTTCTGGCGCAAGGCGAGCTGGCCGTGGGCGAGTTAGCCCAAGCGCTTGGGCAGAGCCAACCCCGGGTGAGCCGGCATATGCGCGTGTTGACCGAAGCTGGCTTGGCCTTGCGCGCGCCGGAAGGCGCTTGGGTGTTTTATAGGCTGCCCGATGAAGGCGCGCCCGCCCGTGCGCTGGTGGACCGGTTGATCGCCTCGCTGGCTCCGGAGGATGCAGTCCTCGCGGGTGACCGCAGCCGCCTGGCCGAAATCCGCGGCGCGCGCGCCGAGGCGGCGCAGGCTTACTTCGCCCAGAACGCCGCCGATTGGGGCCGCCTGCGCGCGCTGCATTTGCCGGAAGCCGATATTGAGGCCGCGATCCGCGAGGCGGCGGGGCCGGGCCCGTTCGAGCAGATGATCGATGTCGGCGCCGGGGCCGGGCGGATGCTGGTGGTGTTCGCCGACCGCGCCCGCCGCGCCGACGGCTTCGACACCAACCGCCAGATGCTCGCGCTGGCGCGCTCCGCGCTCGACGATTTGCCGGCAGGCAAGGCCGGGGTGCGCCAAGGCGATATTTATGCGCCGCCTTTTCCCCCCGGCTCGGCCGATCTGGTGACGGTGCATCAGGTGCTGCACTTCCTGCCCGACGCCGGGCGCGCCGTGGCGAACGCGGCGGCGCTCTTGAAACCGGGGGCGCGGCTGGTGATTTGCGATTTCGCGCCGCACACGCTGGAATTCCTCCGCGAAAGCCACGCCCACCGCCGGCTCGGTTTTTCCGACGAGGAAATGGCGCGCTGGTGCGCGGCGGCGGGCGTGCCGTCGCTCAGCGTGCGCACGCTCGCCTCCAAGGATGGGCGCGCGGACGCGCTGACCGTGAAAATCTGGGCCGGCGACAAGATCGAGCTGAAGGAGAAGCGCGCATGAACGCGGCCACAGCGAACCATGACGGGCTGATCGCACGCACATCCGACCGCGCGCGCGGTCCCCGCGTGTCGTTCGAATTCTTCCCGCCGAAAACGGAAAAGCTGGAGCAGCAATTGTGGGAGGCGATCCGCAAACTTGAGCCGCTGGCGCCGAATTTCGTTTCGGTGACCTATGGCGCGGGCGGCTCCACGCGCGACCGCACGCACCGCACGGTGTCGCGCATCGTCAACGAAACAGGCCTGAAGCCCGCCGCGCACCTCACCTGCGTCGCCGCCTCACGCGAGGAGATCGACGGCGTGCTGCGCGATTATTGGGAGGCGGGCGTGCGCCACGTCGTGTGCCTGCGCGGCGATCCCCCGGCGGGCGCGGGCGGCGCGTATGAACCCCACGCGCAAGGCTATGCGCGCGCCGCCGATCTGGTGGCGGGGGCCAAGCGCATCGGCGATTTCGAGATTTCCGTCGCGGTGCATCCTGAGCGGCATCCCGAAAGTCCGAGCTGGGAGTTCGAGATCGACAATTTCAAGCGCAAGCTCGATGCGGGCGCGGCGCGGGGCATTTCGCAATTCTTCTTCGACGCCGACACCTTCCTGCGCTTCCGCGACCGGCTGGCCGCCGCGGGCGTCAACGCGCCGGTGCTGCCGGGCGTGATGCCGGTGACGAATTTCGCCGGCTTGCGGAAGATGGCGGCGGGCTGCGGCGCTTCCGTGCCGGATTGGCTGGCGCATCTGTTCGAGGGGCTGGACGACGACCCTGATACGCGCCGCTTGGTGGCGGCTTCGGTGGCGGCGGAATTGTGCACGCGGCTGGCGGCCGAAGGCGTGGAGGATTTCCATTTCTACACACTGAACCGCGCCGATCTCACCCTGGCGCTGTGCCGGCTGCTGGGCGTCAAGACGCAGGAGGCGCTGCAATGACGCGCGCGGAACGCCTCGCCCGCATGGACGAAGAACTGAAGCGCCGCGTGCTGGTGCTCGATGGCTCGATGGGCGCGTATCTGCAGGGCTTCGGCCTCAAGGAAGAGGATTATCGCGGCAAGCGGTTCGCCGATCACAAGGCGCTGCTGAAAGGCAACAACGACGTCCTCTCGCTCACGAGGCCGGACGTGATCGCGCGCGTGCACGAGGATTATCTGAAAGCCGGCGTCGACATCATTGAGACGAACACGTTCAGCGCCACCACGATCAGCCAGGCCGAATACGAACTGCAAGCCATCGTGCGCGATCTGAACGAGGAAGGCGCCCGCATCGCGCGCGCCGCCTGCGATCGCTTCGAGGCGGCGGATGGGCGCCCGCGCCTTGTGGCCGGCGCGCTGGGGCCGACGACGAAGCTGCTGTCGATGTCGCCAGTGGTGGCCGATCCGGCGTTCCGCGATTGCGATTTCGATACAATGGCGCAGGCCTACAAGGCGCAGGCCCTGGGGCTCATCGCCGGGGGCAGCGATCTGCTGCTGATCGAGACGATCACCGACACGCTCAACACCAAGGCCGCCCTCTGGGGCATCTGGGAGGCGTTCGACGAGACCGGCGAGGCGCTGCCGATCTGGATTTCCGCGACGATCACCGACCGCTCCGGCCGCACACTTTCCGGCCAGACGGTGGAGGCGTTCTGGAACGCGGTGCGCCACGCCAAGCCCTGGGCTGTCGGCCTCAATTGCGCGCTGGGGCCGGGCGACATGCGCGCCTTCATCGCCGATCTCGCGCGCGTGGCGGAATGCCCGGTCTCGGCCTATCCCAACGCCGGCCTGCCCAACGCGATGGGCGGCTACGACGAGACGCCCCATTCGATGGAAGCGCATTAC
>JBFWWB010000117.1:0-8004 GCA_050246435.1 Hyphomonadaceae bacterium | reverse complement strand
CTTCGCGCGCGGCGGCGCCGTCGTCGTTGCGTTGCTCGATGGAGCGCAGGCGGCGCTCCATCGATTCGTTGAGCCGCTTGATCTCGATGGAGACCGCCTCGATCGTTTGCGCGTGGCGGCGCTCCGTCGCGGTTACGCGCTTGCTGAGATCGCTGAGCGCGGCGCGCAATTCCTCGGGCTTCAGTTCGCCCAGCGCCGCGGCGACTTCCTGCGCCAGTTCGGCGCGCGTGTGATCGACCTGCGCGGAGATGTCTTCCGCCAGCGCCGCGAAGCGCGCGCTGACCATGCCTTCGCTGGCGGCGTCAGCGCGGGCCATCTTCTCGTCGAGCGTGGCGATGGCGCTTTCGAGCGATTGCAGCGCCGCGCCGGTATCGGCCTCGGTGCGCGCCGCGCGCGCGGCCAGCGCGCTCACGCTTTCCTCGACGCCGCTCAGTTGCTCCTTGCGCACGATCTCCGCCCGCCGCAATGCGGCGACGTCTTCGGTTTCGAGGCGGCGCATCTGCGTGAGCAGCGCACCCTGCGCTTCGCGCAATTCGGTGATCATCGCTTCCACAGCGGCGCCGGCGCCCGGATCGCCGGGGGCGCCGCGCTCACGCATCGCCTGCTCGGCGACCTCGAGGCGCTGGCCGATGGCGGCGAGCGAGCGGTCGACATTGCCGATGTGCAGCGCCGCGCGCTGATCGTTGCGGTCCACCCGCTCCGACAGCATGGCCAGCGCTTCCACGAGCGCGGCGTCTTCCGGCGCTGTGTCCGCCGCGGCGGCGACGGGCGCATCGTCCGGCTCGCGGCGAATGGCGGCGAGCGCCGCATCGTTCGCGAGGATTGCCTGGTTCAGCCATTCTCCGATCGTCATGCCGCGCCGGCGCGCCGCTTCCCGCGCGGCTTCTCGGGCCCGCGGATCGATGCCCTTGACGCTCCAAGGGGCTGTAGGCTCCTGCGGGGAGCGCTTCGTGCTGGTGGCTTCGCCCATCCGGCCCTCATCCGCGCCGCGGCGCGCTATATCCTGTGGCCCATAAGAATCAGGGCGCCACATGCAGCATGGACGACAATGCCTGCGCGCATAAAGGCGCCTTAAGGCCCGTCATCCACAGGCCTGGCGCTATTGACGTTGACGTTAACGGCAAGATAGCGTCGCGGATGGCCAAGAATGATCGTACTTATTCCATTTCCGAGCTGGCGCGCGAATTCGCCGTGACGGCGCGGGCGCTGCGCTTCTACGAAGACAAGGCGCTGCTGGCGCCGCGCCGGGACGGGCTCAACCGCATCTACAGCGCCCGCGACCGGGCCCGCTTGCAGCTGATCCTGCGCGGTAAGCGGCTGGGGTTCCCGCTCATCGAGATCAAGGAATTGCTCGATCTCTATGACGCGGACAAAACCGGCCTCGCACAACTGCGTGTGGCGCTGCCGAAATATCGCGCCCGGCTTGCGGCGCTGCTGACGCAGCGCGACGATGTGGAGCAAGCGATCGAACAGATTCGCGATGCGATCGTCCGCATCGAGGACATGCTCGCGCAAGGCGCAGCACCCGCTGCAGCGGACGCCGCGCGCGCGTTCGATCAGGTGGCGCGCCAGCGGCTGGAGGGCGCCTCCTAAGTTTCCGGCGCCGGAAACCAGAGTAGGGAGAAAGTCCATCATGGCCGAGTATTCGCCGCCGCTTCGGGACTACGAATTCCTTCTCCGCGATGTCTTGAAGATCGAGCGCTACGCCAATTTACCCGGCTTCGCCGATGCCCCGCTCGACGTCATCCTGCAGGTGCTGGAAGAGGGCGGAAAATTCTGCGCCGAGGTGCTGGCGCCGCTCAACGCCGTGGGCGACCGGGAAGGATGCGTGCGCGACAGCGACGGCGGCGTGCGCACGCCGCAAGGGTTCAAGGAGGCTTATCGGCAGCATGTGGCGGCGGGCTGGCCGGCTCTCGGCTGCGATCCGGCCTATGGCGGGCAAGGCTTGCCGGGCGTCGTCTCTTCTGCGTTCAGCGAAATGGTGTCGAGCGCCAACATGGCGTTCGGCATGTATCCGGGGCTGAGCCATGGCGCGTACGCCGCGATCAGCACGCACGGCGATCAGGCGCAGAAAGATGTGTATCTGCCGAACCTGGTCAGCGGCGCCTGGACCGGCACGATGAACCTCACGGAGCCCCATTGCGGCACCGATCTGGGCCTGTTGCGCACGAAGGCTGTTCCCCAGGCGGACGGCACCTACCGCATCAGCGGGCAGAAGATCTTCATCTCCGCCGGCGAACATGATCTCTCCGAGAATATCGTGCATCTGGTGCTGGCGCGGATCGAAGGCGCCCCGACCGGGACGCGCGGCATATCGCTGTTCATCGTGCCGAAATTCCTGCCGACCGCAGAAGGCAAGCCAGGTGCGCGCAACACTGTGGTTTGCGGCAAGCTCGAAGAAAAAATGGGCATCCACGGCAACGCCACCTGCGTGCTGGATTACGACGAGGCGACAGGCTTCCTGATCGGCGAAGCGAATAAGGGCCTCTCCGCGATGTTCACGATGATGAACGAGGCGCGCCTCGGCGTCGGCGTGCAGGGGCTTTCGCAGGCGGAAGCCGCGCTGCAGAACGCCGGGCGCTATGCGCGCGAGCGCCTGCAGGGGCGCGCGCTGACGGGCCCGAAGAACGCCGATGGCCCGGCCGATCCGATCATCGTGCACCCCGACGTGCGCCGCATGCTGATGGACGGCAAGGCGTTCGTCGGCGGCGCGCGCGCGTTCGCGCTCTGGACTGCGTTGCAGGGCGATCTCGCCGCGCGCTCGCCCGATGAGCAGACGCGCCAGAAGGCGTCAGACGCGATGGCGCTGTTGACGCCGGTGCTGAAGGCCTATCTCACCGACATGGGCTTCGAGACGGCGGTTAAGAGCCAGCAGGTTTTCGGCGGCCACGGCTATATCGAAGAAAACGGCATGAGCCAGTTCGTGCGCGATGCGCGCATCGCCATGATCTATGAGGGCGCCAACGGCATCCAGGCGCTCGATCTCGTGGGCCGGAAGTTGGCTGCGAACGGCGGGCGCGCGGTGTATGCGTTCTTCGGCGAGATCGAAGAGTATGCGCAGGCCCACGCCGACAACGCCGACTTAAAGCCCTTCACGGAAGGGCTCGCGGCGGCGAAGGGGCAATTGCAGGAAGCCACGGTGTGGCTCATGCAGAACGGGCTCTCGAATTTCGACAATGCGGGCGCCGCCAGCCACGATTACACGCGCCTCTTCGGCATCACGGCGCTTGCGTACATGTGGGCGCGCATCGCGGAGGCGGCGCTGGCCGCGAACGCGCAGGGCGGCGATCCCTATTATGAGGAGAAGCTCGCGGTTGCGCGGTATTTCTTTGAACGCGTCGCGCCCGAAGGCGCGGCGCATCTGGCGAAACTGAAGACGGGCGCCGCTGCACTGATGGCGCTGCCAGCGGAAGCATTCTGAGACTGAGACGGAGGAAGCACGATGCCCGAGGCCTATATTTTCGACGCGGTGCGCACCCCGCGCGGACGCGGCCGGGCCACCGGCGCGCTGCACGAGATGACCGCGCTCTCGCTTGCTACGCAGGTGCTGGAGGCGGTGCGCGACCGCAATCAGCTCGACACCAGCAAGGTGGACGACGTGATATTCGGCTGCGTGATGCCCGTGGGCGAACAGGGCGCAGTGATCCCGCGTTCGGCGCTGCTGAACGCGGGCTACGCCGAAACCACGGCGGGCGTACAGATCAACCGCTTCTGCGCATCGGGGCTCGAGGCGTGCAACATGGCCGCCGCCAAGGTGCGCGCCGGCGAGGTCGATCTGGCGATCGGGGGCGGCGTGGAAAGCATGAGCCGCGTGCCGATGAATTCCGACGGCGGCGCCTGGCCGGTCGATCCGGAAATCGCGCTCAAGGCTTATTTCGTGCCGCAAGGCATCAGCGCCGACGTGATCGCCACCAAGTGGGGCTTCTCCCGCGCCGACGTGGACGGCTACGCGGTGGAAAGCCAGAAGCGCGCCGCGCAGGCGTGGAAGGAAGGCCGCTTCAAGAAATCCATTCTGCCGGTGAAGGATCAACTCGGCCTGACTTTGCTGGACCATGACGAACACATGCGCCCGGATACGACGATGCAGTCGCTTGCGGCGCTCGAGGCTTCCTTCAAGGCGCAAGGCGAGGGCATGCCCGGCTTCGATAGCGTGATCCTGCAACGTTATCCCGAGATCGAAGCCGTCGATCACGTCCACCACGCCGGCAATTCTTCCGGCATCGTCGATGGCGCCGCCGCGGTGCTGTTCGGCAGCTTGGAGGCCGGCGCAGCGATGGGCCTGAAGCCGCGCGCGCGCGTGGTGGGCACGGCTTCGATCGGAACCGAGCCCTCGATCATGCTGACGGGGCCGGAATTCGTCACGAACAAGCTGCTCAACAAGCTGGGCATGACGCAGAAGGATATCGACCTTTGGGAGCTGAACGAGGCGTTCGCCGCCGTGGTGCTGCGCTGGATCGATGCGATGAATCTCGATCCCGCGAAGGTCAATGTGAACGGCGGGGCGATCGCGATGGGCCATCCCCTCGGCGCCACCGGCGCGATGATCCTCGGCACCATGGTGGACGAATTGGAGCGCGCCGATAAGGAGCGCGCGCTCATCACGTTGTGCGTCGGCGCCGGCATGGGCACCGCCACTGTCATTGAGCGCGTCTGAGCCGGGAGCCGGAGATGGAAAACTTCAAGATCGACGTCGACGGCGACGGCATCGCGCTGATCACGTTCGACGTTCCGGGCCGCTCGATGAACACGATCACCGCTGGTGTGATCCGCGAGGTGGCCGAGATCGCCGAGCGCGTGAAAACGGATGCGGCGATCAAGGGCGTGGTGCTCGCCTCCGGCAAGGCAAGCGGCTTTTGCGCCGGCGCTGATCTGGGCGAACTGGAATCCGGCGCGCTCGCCGGGGCGGGGGCGGCGGGGCTGCAGGGTGCGTTCGATGCAGCGTTCGCGCTCTCCAAATCGCTGCGCGCGCTGGAAACGTGCGGCAAGCCGGTGGCGTGCGCGCTGGAAGGCCTGGCGCTGGGCGGCGGGCTGGAGATTGCGCTCGCGTGCCATTACCGCGTCGTCGCTGACGATCCGAAAATCCAACTGGGCCTACCGGAGGCGAAGGTCGGACTGATGCCCGGCGGCGGCGGCACGCAGCGCCTGCCCCGTCTCGTCGGCGCGCAGGCCGCGCTGCTGATGATGTCGCAAGGCGACAGCAAGAAGCCGCAGGAAGCGAAAGCGATGGGCTTCGTGCAGGAAGTCGTGGCGCCCGGCCAAACCGTGGCCGCCGCGCGCGCCTGGGCGAAGGCCAATCCCGGCGCGAAAGCGGCGTGGGACGATAAGGGCTATCGCCTTCCCGGCGGCGGCCCGTACACGCCCGGCGGCTTCATGACGTTCATTGGCGCCAATGCGCTGCTCTCGAAACAGACCTACGGCAACTATCCCCAGCAGACCAATCTGCTGAAGGCGGTGTACGAGGGCATCCAGGTTCCGATCGATGCAGGCTTGCGCATCGAGGCGCGCTATTTTGTGCGCACGCTGCAATCGCCGACGGCGAAGGGCATGATGCGCACCTTGTTCCTGTCGATGCAGGAACTGGGCAAGGGAGCCAACCGCCCGCAAGGTTTCGCGAAATATGAGGTGAAGAAGGCCGCCGTGCTCGGCGCCGGCATGATGGGTGCAGGCATCGCATACGTGCAGGCGCTGGCCGGCATCGAGACGGTGTTGATCGATGTTTCGCAAGAAGCGGCGGAGAAGGGCAAAGCGCATGCGAAGGATCTGCTGGAGCGCCAGGTTTCACGCGGCCGCATGGATCGCGCCCGCGCCGACGGCGTGCTCGCGCTCATCCATCCGACGAACGATTACGCCGCCGTAAAAAGTTCAGACATCGTGATCGAAGCGGTGTTCGAGAAATCCGAACTGAAGGCGGAGGTCACCAAGAAGGCCGAAGCGCAATTGGCGGAATCGGCGGTGTTCGGCTCCAACACGTCGACCTTGCCGATCACCGGGCTGGCGAAGGCGAGCGTGCGGCCGGCGAATTTCGTCGGCGTGCACTTCTTCTCGCCGGTGGATCGCATGGGCCTGGTGGAGATCATCGTCGGCAAGGAAACGAGCCGGGAAACGATCGCTAAGGTCATCGATTACGTGCTGAAGATCCGCAAGACCCCGATCGTGGTGCAGGATTCGCGCGGCTTCTACACATCGCGCGTGTTCAGCACGTACATCTCCGAAGGGCTGGAGATGCTAGGCGAGGGGATCAAGCCGGCGATCATCGAGAATGTCGGGCGCTTCACCGGCATGCCGCGCGGGCCGCTCGAAATGTACGACGACGTGGCGCTCGATCTCGGCCACAAGATCATGCTGGAGACGAAAGCAGCGCTCGGGGCGGCCTATAAGCCCACCGCAGGAGACCGCATCCTCGGCGAGATGGTGGAGAAGCTCGGCCGCTACGGACGCAAGAACGCCAAGGGCTTCTACGAGTATCCCGCCGATGGCGGCAAGAAGACGCTCTGGCCCGGTCTTTCCGATGTGGCGCCCGTGACGGTGAGCGAATGCCCCCCGCCGCTGCGCGAGGAATTGAAGCGCCGCTTGCTGTATCGCCAGGCGGTGGAGACGGCGCGCTGCTTCGAGGAAGGCGTGATCACCGAGCCGCGCGACGCGGACGTGGGCTCCATCCTCGGCTGGGGTTTCGCGCCCTACACCGGCGGCGTGGTGAGCCTCATGGACGCGGTGGGCCTGCCATCCTTGGTCGCAGCCCTCGACGCCATGGCGCAGAAATATGGGCCGCGCTTCGCGCCGAATGCGCTGTTGCGCGAGATGGCCGCGAAGAACGAGACGTTCTACGGCCGCTTCGGCGCGGCGCAGAAGAAGGCGGCGTGAGAGGCCGTCCTCTCCACATGAGGAGGGCGCGCCGCCTGGCGCCTTAAACTTGGCGCAGGCCGGCGTTATCTCGCGCTCCATGCGCAAGGACATGGCCAAGGTGATCGTCGAGCGCCCGCGCCTGGGCTCGAAGGCGCGCGCCCGGCCGGGCCGCGATGCGCCGCTGCTCGACGACGACGGCGAGCCGCTGCGCGTTCGTGCGCCCAAACGCACGCGCCAGCAAAAAACCAAGCGCCTGAACGAGAATCTCGCGCCGCTGCGCCGCTTCCTCGCCGCACAAGCCGGCCGCCCCTGGCGCAAGGTGTATTCGGAGATTTCGGAGCATCTGAAGCCGACGAGCACCGTGCAGCAGCATGTGCGCGATCACGTCGGCGACATCGTCGCACTGCACTGCCGGATGCGCGCCGGCGAGGTTTGGGTGGCGACAGACTGGAGCGGCGAGCATCCCCTCGCGCGCGACACGCGCAAGCTTTACGTCCATCCCCGCACCGGGTTGCTGCTGCGCAACCCGAAGGCCTACTCGATCGCGCGGGCGTTCGCGGAGGCGCGCGCCGCCGAAGCCGCCGAACGCGCGGCGCGCATGCGCGAGCTGGCGCCAGGCGTGCAGGCGCACCTGCTGGGCGACGGCGCCTGGTGGGAGGTGCGCCTGAAGCGCCGCCGCCGTCCGCTCGGGGAGCAGAACGCCGATCTGGATGTGGTGCTTTCCGCGGGGCTCTCCACGCTCGATCCAGAGAAGCTCTATGGCCGCCATGGGGTGTTCGCCGTGGCCAAACGTCAGTTTAACAAGGCCGAGAAGAAGCGCCTGGGCCTCCCTTGAGGGCGCACTTCTTGCAATTTAGAATAAAACTAAGATATATTTGACGTCATGAAGCAGGATAGCGCCAATCTGGCTGATCTATTGCGCGCCGCCGGCCTGAAGCCGACGCGCCAGCGCCTTGCGCTGGGCGCGCTGCTGTTCCAGGACGCCCACCGCCACGTTTCCTGCGAAAGCCTCTATGAAGAGGCTGTGCGCGCCCGCGCCGATCTCTCGCTCGCCACGGTCTACAATACCTTGAACCAGTTCGAGGCGGCGGGCTTGGTGCGCGAGGTGCGTCTCGACGCGGAGCGCCGCTGGTTCGATTCGTATGTATCGCGGGACCACCT
>JBFWWB010000116.1:0-8130 GCA_050246435.1 Hyphomonadaceae bacterium | reverse complement strand
CGCGGAATCGTACTGAACGGCCATCGCCAAGGCGCAATGCTGCTGGCGCGGCTCAACCGCGAGGAGATCGACGGCAAGCCGCTGCAGACGCGGCTCGTTTCCGCGCTGCTGCTGGGGACGAGCATCGCCGTGCCGCCGGGCAAGACGAAGGGCGGCGCGTTCCAATCCATTCCGCTGTGCCGCAAGCCCGGCCAGTTCGGCTGCGTGATCACCTACGCTTCGTTTCGCGCCGCGAGCCCGCCGCCCGCAAATGCGTTGTTCGGCCGGGTGAAGCAGCCGGGCATGGTTTCATCCTGCACCAATCCGGCGGACCTCACGCATGGCGGGCCGGCGCCGCTCGATTCCTATTTGCTGGCGCAGGGCACGCGCAACGGCGCCGGCGCCCCGCCCCAACCCTGGGTGACGCCGGAGAAACCTATCGCCACAACCTTTGTGAAGGTTCCGGGACTCGTCACCGCGAGCTGCGCCAGCACGGCGGGCGCTGTGTATCTAGCGATCCGTGTGAACGGCGATCCGCAGGATCCGCGGGCGGATGAAATCGCGGGCGACATGTCCGCCGGCGGTAAGGCGTTGCCGGAATGGGGTCTCCACTTCATCGACACAAATCTCGCGATGGGCGACCTCGTGCGCCTGGTAGGCGAGCAGTCAAAATCTTGGCGCAAAACGCCGCATTAACCTCGCAGCAAGCATGAAGCGACGCGACGCCCGCTTCTTGCACATGAGACCGCACGTCCGCGCGGCGCCTCATGGCGGGACAAGCCCGTGGGCGGCGTCTATGATTTTGGCGGCGCATGGCGCGCGCCAATGGGGTTGAAGAGAGATGATTGGTGCAGTGATACGCCCGATTTTGGCTCTGATCTGCTTGACCGCCGCCACCCTGGCGCCGGCGAGCGCCGCTACGCCGGAAGATGCCGCAGCGCCGCCCGCTGCGGTCGCGGGCGCGCCGGTCGTGGGCGACAATTACGTGCTCGGCGCGGGTGACCGCGTGCGCGTGATCGTGTTCGGCGAACAACAGCTCACCGGCGAATTCTTCGTCTCGCCGCAGGGCACGGTTTCCTACCCCCTCGTGGGCGACATTCCGGCCACGGGCCGCACGCTGCCGCAATTCGTGGCCGATCTGACGGCGCGGCTCAAAGAGGGCTTCGTGAACGAGCCGCGCGTCAGCGCGGAAGTGTTGAACTACCGGCCCTTCTACATTCTCGGCGAAGTCACCAAGCCCGGCACCTATCCCTACACCTCGGACATGACGGTGATGAACGCCGTCGCCACCGCCGGGGGTTTCACCTACCGCGCCAACAAGCGCCGCGTGTTCATCAAACGCGCTGGCGAGGCGAGCGAGAAATCGCTGCCGCTCAAGGCTTCCACGATGGTGGCGCCGGGCGACACCGTGCGCATCGGCGAGCGCTTCTTCTAGGCGCAACCTCCTACCGCGAAACGGGAAAGCCCGGCGCCGCCATGGCAGCGCCGGGCTTCGTCGTTTAGCGCGCCAGCCGATCAGCCGCTCTTGGCGGCGTTGACCTTGTCGCGCAGCGCCTTGGCCTGATCGAGTTGCGCCTGCAGCGCCGGAAGGGTGGTTTGCGCCCACGCCTTCAAGCCCGGCTCCTGCCCATTGGCGATGTAATCGTTGAACGCGCTGACGCTGCTTTCCTGCGCGTCGATCACGGTATCGAGATACTTGTCGTCGAAGCCCTCGGCGTCGGCGCTGACGACGTTGTCGACATTCGCCTTCTCAAGCCCGTCCAGGCCAGCCGGCAGCATCACCGTGGTTTTGCCGGCCCAGGCCTTGAGCTCGGTTTCGGCCTTCGCGCCATCGGCCGCCAGCGCGCGCGCGAATTTCTTCACGTCGGCGTTCTTCGTCTTCGCGATCGCAGCCTGGCTTGTCTGCACCGAGACCATGCTGGTTTTCACCGCTTTGGTGGCGAATTCGAGCGTCTTCGCCGCCGGATCGAGCGGCGCCTCCACCGCGGTCATCGGGCTGGCGGATTGTTCGGCCGCGGGCATCGCGGCCTGATCCTGCGCTTTGGGCCCGCAGGCGGCCAACGCCAGCCCCGCCGCGAAGGCGGTCGACAGCAAAATCTTCTTCATCGGAGTTCTCCTTCCGCGCTCGTCTCTTCTGTTCGCGCGCCTGCTCAACGCGCGCGCGGGCGCGCGGTTTCGCGCTCAGGCGCTTTCGACGTCGCTGGAGAGCGGCGCGAGCACGCGGCGATCGTCGACATGGAGGTAGCGCGCGTTGAATTCGCCGACTTCGGCAAGCCCGGCTGCATCGCGGATGCGGATGGCGCCGCGCGTGGTGTCTATCAGCTTGCGCCCGCGCAAATACGCGATCGACCGTGAGACGTGCACGGCGGAAAGGCCCAGCGTATCAGCCATCACGTCGCGCGTCAGCGGCAGCACCTCGCGTTCCTCCACCGGCACGCCGGCCATCGTCAGCCGGCGATGCAATTCCATCAGCAGATGCGCGCAACGCTGGCGCGACGTACGCCGCCCGATACGCACGATATGCTCGCGCAAGGTGGATTCCTCCTGCACCGCGCTCCACCAGAAGGCGGTGGCGAGTTGGGCGTTGGTTTGCATCGCGGCGAGGAAATGCGGCGCCGCGACTGTGCGCAATGTCACCTGCGTGAGCGCGGAAACGTGGTGATCGGCCTGCGCGCCGACGATCGCCTGCAGATCGAAGCAATCGCCAGGCAGCATGAAGTTCACGATCTGACGGCCGCCGTCGTCCAGGATGCGGTAGCGGATCGCCCATCCTTTCTCGACGACGAAGACTTCGCGCAGGCGCTCGCCGGCAGGCACGATGATCTGACCGGGCTGCTTCACGACAATCCGGTGCGCCAATTTCAGAAGCGCCGAAATGTCAGGTTCGGACAAGGCAGTGTAGAATCGCAAGCGAGAAAGCAACGTGTTCATGTTCGGACCCCGCAGCGAGAAAACCCGCAAAAGTCGCGTAGGGTTCCGGCGCGCCGGTTGCGGCCCGCGCGGTCATCCGCATTTCCGCCCGCGTTTCAACGCCTTGGCGAACGCCTCGTGCAGCGCCGCATCGTCGAACGGCTTGGCGAGAAACACCGCTTCGGGAAAATCCGCGCGCGGTGCATCGTCGAAGGCGGTGGCGAACACCAGCGCCGCGCCCCGCGCGCGCAGCGTTTGGGCCGCGGCCAGCGCGGTTTCTGCGCCCAGGCGCATATCAATGGTGGCCAGCGCGTAGCTTCGGCTTTCAGCTGCGGCGCGTGCTTCGCTCAGGGTGTAGGCCACGTCGGCGGCGGCGAAACCGAACTCGATCAGCGCCTCGCGGATCGCCATGGCGATGACCGCATCGTCCTCGATCACCAGCCCGCGGCCCGGCGCGCGCGGCAGCCCTCCGGAAGCATTTGCGTGATCCGCCATCGCCTGTGCGCCCACCTTGCGCGCACGCGATCCTAACCGGATCAAAAAAGCCTACATTATCAAATGATCTTCTACTCTCAGACTGTGAAGGAACTCGCCGGGCCGGTTTGCTTTGATTGGGGAGGCATGGAGAGAAAGAGCGATGAGTTTCCTGGAGTTGATGGGCCTTCCGAGGAGCGCCGCACGGCGCGCGCCGCGGCTGCCCCTGATCGCCAGGCCGCCCGCCGACGCGCCCTGGCGCAACATCAAGCAGCGCCGCTCCGTGGTCCTGCGGGCATGGCCCGCGCACCGCGACGGCGCGATCGCAACCGGGCTCGGCGCGCAGCGTTACTACAAAAGCCGGCACTGGATCGTCGAACGCGCGCCGGGCGAATACGTGGTGCTGCGCAACGAAGCCTTTGCGCGCCTCTACCGCCGGCGCGGCGACGGGCGCTACGAAGCGCGCGACGACGTGGTGCTGCGTTACTTCACTTTGCCGGAGCCGGCGCGCGTTCGCACCGCAAGCGGCGCGCGGCTGGCGCGGGCGGGCGATTGGATCGTGCAGAACGTCCTGGGCGATCTGCAGCCGATGAGCCAGCGCGACGCCATGGCGCGCTACGTCGAGCTTTGACTTAATCCGCCAGCAGACGCGCCGCGATCTCTTCGCCGATGGCGAGGGATGAGGTGAGTCCGGGGCTTTCGATGCCGAACAGCGCGATCAGATCGCGCAGGCCGTGGCGCTCCGCGCCGTCGATTCGGAAATCAGGCTGCGGTTCGCCGGGGCCGTGAATCTTCGGGCGCACGCCGACGTAATCCGGCACGAGTGCGCCATCCGGCAACCCCGGCCAGAATTTGCGGATCGCGGCGTAGAAGCTTTCCGCGCGCGCGGGGTTCACCTCGTAGATTTCGCGGTCCACCCATTCGAGATCGGGCCCGAAATGCGCCTTGCCGCCGAGATCGCGGCGGTAATGCGTGCCGAGCGCGCCGGGAATCGGCGGTGGATACACAAGGCAGCGGAACGGCGCCTTCATATCGACGGTGAAGTAATTGCCCTTGCCGAAATACAGCTTCGGAATCTCCGCGCCTGGATACTCCGCGACGCGCGCGGCGGCAGCCTGCGCGCCAAGACCCGGCGCCAGGATCAGCCGCGCGGCGGTGAGCTCCATCGGCTCCGCGCCCCCCGCCTGCACCACGAAACCGCCGCCCTTTAGCGCGCGTGCGCCCTCGAACGGGGTCGCCAGCGCGATGGCGCCGCCATGCGCTTCGATTTCGCCCTGCAGCGCCAAAACGTAGCCCGCGCTGTCGAACACGCCGGTTTCGGTGGAGAGCAGCGCTGCCACGGCGCGCACCTCAGGCTCCAGCCGGCGGGCCTCCTCACCGGTTAGCCGGCTCATGCCTTCGACATCGTTGGCGGCGGCCTGCGCCTCGATCTTCGCCAGCGCCGGCAGCTCGCTTTCGTCGGTGGCGACCACAAGCTTGCCGCTCTTATCGAACGCGACGTTGTGCGCCTCAAGGAAGGGATACAGCAGCCGGCGGCCCGCGACGCAGAGCTTGGCGCGCAGCGAGCCGGTGGGGTAATAAAGGCCCGCGTGCACCACTTCGGAATTGCGCGCGGACACGCCTGTGCCGATCCGGCGCTCCTTCTCCAGCACCATCACGCTCTGGCCGCGCTTGACCTGCGCATAGGCCGCCGCCAGGCCCACCGCGCCAGCGCCAACCACCAGGGTATCGACGTCGAATTCGCTCATCGGCCTTCCTTGCCGGCTTCGGCAGCGGTCCTAGCGGGATTCGGGCCAGCCGGCTGCCGGCCGCCTCACGCCTCGGGCGGCAGTCATGCTACAGAGCGCCCGCCTTGCCCAAGGGGGAGATCGTCCATGAGATATGCTTTGGCTGCGGCCGCCCTGATCGTGACCGGCTGCGCCACCGGCTCCGGCGCCGAGATCGCCCCGATCGCCGCGGCCCCCGCAGCGGCGACCCCCATCGCGGACGCGCCGATCGCCGTGCCGGCCGGCGCCTATGCGCTCGATCCGCGCCACACCAGCGTCGTCTTCCGCATCCGCCACATGGGCCTGTCGCTCTACACCGCGCGCTTCGATAAGGCCGCCGGCGTGATCACGCTGGACCCGGCCGCGCCGAGCAAGAGCACAGTCGATGCGACGGTGGACGTCGCCTCCGTCTCCACCGGCCTGCGCGACAAGGACG
This sequence comes from Hyphomonadaceae bacterium, assembly GCA_050246435.1. GTDB lineage: Bacteria > Pseudomonadota > Alphaproteobacteria > Caulobacterales > Aquidulcibacteraceae > JAKFWI01. Next base: position 2,565 of record JBFWWB010000116.1, on the reverse strand, counting down.
GCAAGCTTTCCTTCGACGGCGAAATCGCCAAGGCGCTCGGCGTGGAGAAGACGCCCCAGCTGCGTTTCGTTTCCAAAAGCGTGACGCGCACAGGCGAGAAAACCGGCCTCGTCGAAGGCGATCTCACGATGAACGGCGTGACCAAACCGGCGACGATGGAAGTCACCTTCGAAGACGGCAAGGTCAGCCCGCTTTCCGGCAAGATGGTCGTGGGCTTCGGCGGACGCATGGTGATCAAGCGTTCCGATTGGGGCGCCACGCAATGGGCGCTGTTCGCGGGCGACGAGGTCGAGATCCTCATCCAGACCGAAGCCAATAAAAGCTGATGGCCGCCGTCGACGCGCCGGCGCGGGAAAGCGCGCGCTACGCCCATGTGGCGATCGCGCTCCACTGGCTGATCGCCGTGGCGATCCTGGTGATGATCCCGATGGGATTCTGGATGCACAAGGCGGCGGGCTTCGCGGAAACCCGCGCCGTCGCCTACCAGACGTTCCAGGTGCACAAATCGATCGGCGTCACGATCCTCGCGTTGAGTTTCGCGCGGCTTGCCTGGCGGCTTGCGCACAAGCCGCCGCCGTTGCCGGCGATGCCGGCGTGGGAGGCGTTCGCCGCGCGCGCCGCGCATGCGCTGCTCTATGTCGTAATGATCGGCGCGCCGCTTTCCGGCTGGCTGTACGTGTCGACCGGTTGGTCGGCGCCGAACAACGCGCCGCTGGCGGTGCCGACGGTTTGGTTCGGCCTAGTTCAGATTCCGCACCTGCCCTTCTTCCATGATGCAACGAACGCTGCGCGCAAATCGGCGGCGGAAGCCGCGCTGACGGCGCATGCGGCGCTCGCCTGGGGCGGTCTCGGCCTCGTGGTGCTGCACGCGGGCGCGGCCCTCAAACATCACTTCATGGATAAGGACGACGTGCTCGTGCGGATGCTGCCGTGGGCGCGCAAGAGCATCCTGTGGCCGATCGCGGCGGGCGTACTGGCCGCACTGGCGGTGACGCAGACCATCTCCTCGCTGATGCTGCGCGGAACGCCGCCGCCAATCGCCGCGCAAACGGCGCCGGCGCCGATCAGCGCCGAAGCGCCGCCCGCCGAGCCCACGGCGACAACCCCGATCGAAACACAGACGTCCGCTGCGCCGCCGGCGCCCGGAGCAGCGCCCGTTGCGTGGAAGATCGACAAGGCGAACTCGCGCATCGAATTCAGCGGCGCCGCGCCCGCAGGCCCGTTCACCGGCCAGTTCGGCGCTTGGAGCGCCGACGTCCGCTTCAGCCCGGACGCGCTCGCCGCCTCGACCGCGACAGTGACGATCCGCATGGAATCCGCCGTGATCCCCGATCCCACGGGAACCGCAGCACTCAAGGAAGACAATTGGTTCGCCGTTTCCGCCTTCCCGACCGCGACGTTTAAGACCACTGGCTTCCGTCACCTCGCGGGCGACCGCTACGAAGCGGATGGCGTGCTGACGATTCGCGATAAATCCGCGCCGGTTTCGATGCCGTTCCTGCTGCGCATCGAGAACGGCGTCGCCACGGTGCGAGGATCGACGAAGATCGACCGCCTGACGTTCGGCGTCGGTCAGGGCGTGGCCACGACGCAAGGCGCCGACATGGCGTGGGCCTCCGGTTCGATCGCGGTGGCCGTCACCCTGCGCGCGACACACTGATGCGTATCGCGCCCGCCACGCCGGATGCGATCGCGGAGGCCGCGGAGATCATTCGCCGCGGCGGGCTCGTCGCGATCCCCACGGAAACCGTCTATGGCCTGGCGGCGGACGCTGCGAACCCGCGCGCCATCGCGCGCCTTTACGCCGCGAAGGGCCGGCCCGCCTTCAATCCACTGATCGCGCATCTGAGCGAGTACGACCATCCCATGCGCCATGCGGCGCTGCCGGGACCGGCGCGCGAGCTGATCGCACGCTTCTGGCCCGGGCCGCTCACCATCGTCGCGCCGTTCAATTCAAGTTCGCCGGTGTGCGATCTGGCGCGCGCCGGCCTCGATACGATCGCGCTGCGCACGCCCCGCCATCCGGCGGCGCAGGGGTTGCTCGCCCTGCTCGATACGCCGCTCGCGGCGCCGAGCGCCAACCGCTCCGGCGCGGTGAGCCCGACGGAGGCGGCCCATGTCGCGGCGGACCTGGGCGAGGCGGTCGATCTCATCCTCGACGGCGGCGCGTGCCCGATCGGCGTGGAATCCACCATCGTCGGTTTCGCGGCGAACGGCGCGGCGCGGCTGCTGCGCCCCGGCGGCGTGCCCCTGGAGGCGCTGGAGGCGCTGTTCGGCCCGCTGCCGCGCGCGCAAACTGGCGACGCGGTGGCCGCGCCGGGCATGCTGGCGCGCCATTACGCGCCGCGCGCACGCCTGCGCTTGAACGCCGCCGCGCCCGAAGGCGGCGAAGCCTATCTCGCGTTCGGACCGCAAGCGCCGGCCGGCGCGCTGAACCTTTCCGCCAGCGGCGATCTGGAGGAGGCGGCGGCCAACCTCTACGCCTATCTCCGCCGGCTGGATGCGGCCGGCGTGGCGGCGATCGCCGCGGCGCCCATCCCGGAAACCGGCCTTGGCGGCGCGATC
>JBFWWB010000115.1:0-8211 GCA_050246435.1 Hyphomonadaceae bacterium | reverse complement strand
GCGCCGTGCGAGACGCCGTTCGGCGAGGGGCTGCGGCTGGGCCGCGGCGGCGCCGTTGCGCGCGGGTCCGCGGCGGCCGCGGCGCCGGCGGCCTCGCCGAGCTGGGCGCGCCGCGCCGCCGCGCCCGCGCCGCCGGCGAACAAGGCGTTGAGCCCGTCGCATCTGCTGGACGCCCCGCCCGTGCTGTCGGCGCGCGCGCAGGGACGGCGGCGCTTCCGCCGCGGCCGGCTGATCCACGGCCTGCTGGAGCGGCTGCCCGATCTCGCGCCGGCGGCGCGGCCGGCGGCGGCGGCGGCTTGGCTCAAGGCGCGCGGCGTGGCGGCGGGGGAGGCGGGCGTGCTCGCCGCCGAGGCGCTGGGCGTGCTGGACGATCCAGCGTTCGCCGCGATCTTCGGCCCCGGAAGCCGCGCGGAAGCGCCGATCGTCGCCAGCTTGGCCAACGGAGCGCGGATCGCCGGCGTCGTGGACCGTCTGGCGGTCACCGAAAGCGAGGTTTTCGTTCTGGATTTCAAGACGGACCGCCCCGCCCCGATGGATCCCGCAGCATTGCCCGCCGGCTATCTCGCCCAGATGGCGGCCTACGCCGCGGCGCTGCGGGCGGCGTTCCCGGGCAAGACGGTGCGCTGCGCCTTCCTCTGGACTGAGGCGCCTGCGCTTATGGAAATTCCCGCTGAACGGCTGGCCGAAACCGGACTTCTTGGTTGAACGCCACGGAATCGCGCATACATCTTCGCCCAGATCATCGCGGTCCGCGCTGGGGCCGCACGCGGAGAGGATTTTCAATGGCGAGCGTCAAGATCACCGACGACAGCTTCGAAACGGACGTGCTGAAATCGGATGCGCCGGTGCTGGTGGATTACTGGGCCGATTGGTGCGGGCCGTGCAAGCAGATCGCCCCCGCGCTGGAAGAGATCGCCGCCGAAATGGCCGGCAAGGTCACCATCGCCAAGCTGAACATCGACGATAATCCCCTGGCGCCCAGCCGTTACGGCGTGCGCGGCATTCCCACGCTGATGCTGTTCAAGAACGGCAAGGTCGCGGCCACGCGCGTGGGCACCATGCCGAAGAGCAAGATCGTTGAATGGCTGAACGAGACGGTGAACGTCTAAGCTGCGCGCAACCGGCGGCGGTTCGAACAAAAAGGGCGGCCCCTGCGGGCCGCCCTTAGTTTTTCTGTTTTAGTTTTCTTTATTGGAAGAAGCGCAGCAGGATCGACGCCTGGCTGTTGGCGATCGACAGCGCTTGCGCGCCCAGCTGTTGCTTGACCTGGAGCGAGGAGAGCTTCGCGCTTTCCTTGGCCATATCCGCGTCCACCAGGTTGCCGATGCCCGCTTGCAGCGTGTCCGACAGGCTGGTGAGGAAGTTCTTGTGCGTTTGCAGCGCCTTCGACGCCGAGCCGAACACCGCCAGCTGCTTGTTGACCGCGGTGATCGTCGCGTTGATGTGCGTCAGCGCCGTCGTCGCCTTCGTGACGGTGTCGATCGCTTCCGACGTCGTGATCGTGTTCGTCGTGCCGGAGAGCGCGAACGAAACGGCCGTGACGGTGATGAGCGAGGAGCCCGTGTCGTTGGCGAAAGCCACCGCGTTGTTGCCCGAGGCCTTGATCAGGTTCGCGCCGTTGAATTCGGCGTTCGTCACGATCGAGGTGATTTCATCGCGCAGGCGCGTGAAGTCGGCGTTGTAGGCGGCGCGCTGGGCGGTCGTCAGCGACGAATCCTTCGCGGCCGTGGCCTTCTCCTTCAGCTGCGTCAGCAGGTCGGAGATCGAGTTGCCGCCGGCGATCGCGGCGTCGAGGGTCGACATGGCCTTGTCGACGGTGTCGGCGGCGACGCCGTAACCGGCGACCTTGCCGCGCATCGACTGGGCGATGGCGAACGTGGCGCCATTGTCCTTCGCGGACGCGACCTTGAAGCCGGAATTAATCCGGTTCTGGACTTGCGTCAGCTCAGCGTCGGTTTTGTTGAGGTTTTGCAGCGCGATCATCGCGCCAAAATTCGTGTTCACGCTAGCCATGAGCGTCTTTTCCCTTCTGGTGATGCGACGCGCATTATGCGCGCCCGGCCTTCTGGCCTGACGGCTCCGGCTGCAACGCTCGCGCCATAGGGGAAACGCGGAGCGCTCTTTTGTATTGATTGCACTTTCGCCGGCCACACGGTGCGGGAGCGCGGCAAATTTTGCCGGGCGATCGGCAAATACTGCCGGGCAAGCCGGCAAAAGCTGCCGGGCGTTCAGGCGGTGCGGGAGGCCTTCTGGCCGAGCGGCGCGGGCGCAGCACCCTGCAGCGGCCAGCGTCCTTTGACCTCGCCGGTCGCGGCGTCGCGGAACACGTAGCCGAACGTGAGGTTCGGCAGGCGCAAGGCTTCGGTTTTGGTTTCTTTAAGGTTTTGAGCCGCGGCCGACAGTTCCGGCGCAAGCGCGCTCGGGGTGGAGGCCGGGCGCGACGGCGCTGTGGCGCCCACGGAAACAGGAGCGATCGTGGTCATGATCGGACCCTATTGGGGGTCCGCGCCCACCGCCGGCGCAGACCTGTGCGATCCGTGCGCAGCAATTGACGTGCCGTTGTAAAATTTAAGGCAAGGCGCGGGACCGGCGGGTGCGCCGGCCCCGCGTGGCCTACTGGAAGAACCGCAGAAGGATCTGCGGCGCCTGATTGGCGATCGAGAGCGCCTGGGCGCCCAATTGCTGCTTGACCTGCAGCGCCTGGAGCTTCGCGCTTTCCTTCGCCATGTCGGCGTCGACCAGATTGCCGATCCCGGCCTCGAGCGTGTCCGACAGTTTGCCCACGAAATCGCGGTGCGCCTGCAGGGCCTTCGAGCCGGAGCCGAGCGTAGCCAATTGCCGGTTCAGGTTCGTGATCGAGATGTTCACGCGCGACAGCGCGGCGATCGCATTGGTTTGCGTATCGACCGCATCGGTCGTGGTGATCGTCACCGTCGCGCCCGACAGCGCGAAGCTGACGGCCGTGATGGTGATGAGCGACGAACCCGTATCGTTTGCGTAGGCGACGACATTGTTCCCGCCCGACTTGATCAGGTTGGAACCGTTGAACTCCGCGTTCGTGACAGTGCGCGTGATCGCGTTGCGTATCTGGACGAAGTCCGCGTTGTACGCCGCGCGTTGAGCAGTGGTGAGCGAGGGGTCCCGCGCCGCAGTCGCCTTTTCCTTCATCTGGTTCAGCAGATCCGAGAGCGTGTTGCCGGCGCTCAAGGCCACATCGAGCGTGCTTATCGCCTTATCGATGGTGTCCTTGGCGACGCCGTAACCGGCGACCTTGCCGCGCATGGACTGAGCGATCGCGAACGTCGCGCCGTTGTCCTTCGCGGAGCCAACCTTGAAACCGGAATTGATCCGGTTCTGGACTTGGTCCAGCTCTTGGTTCGTGCTGTTCAGATTCTGCAGGGCGACCATCGCCCTGTAGTTGGTGTTGACGCTTACCGACATCGAGAGCTCCCGTTCTGATGGAGAAACCCGGCGCACCCCAGGGGGAGCCCCGAGGACATTTTGTCGGGGAGCTGCGCAGCAAGCGCCGCGCCAGAAAATTTACCGTCGAAGTATTTGAAAGTACGTGGTTGTTGCGGCGCGCGCCGACGTGGCCAGGGGTCAAAGCTGCCGGCGCCCGGCAAGTTCTGCAGCCCTCGTGGCGATTACTCGGCCAGCGCCGTCGCGTCACCGAAGCGGCCCAGAATCGCGGGGATTTGCCGGGCGCCTGAACTGGCGGCGACTTCGCCCATCACGCCCTGCAGCAGCTGATCGATCGCCGCGCCGCGTTCGCGCGCACGGCGAGAGACGGCGTTGGCGAACGGCGAACTCGCCGCGCTGAAGCCGTCCTGCGCGAACTGCCCGCCTTGCGCGGAGAACCCGATCACGACGCGCGGCGAGGGCGGCGTCAGCGCGCCATAGGCGCGCTCGCCCGCATAGTCGCGCCCGGCTTTTGCGAATTCAGCGCGCGCGAGCGCTTCCCAGGGATCGTCGCGGCACGCATCGATCAGCAGCAATTCGTAGCCGGGCGCCGTCGGCTGGCGTGCGCCGGCGAGGATTTCCATCAGCGACGGGCCCAGCGCGAAACCGATGCGGTCGCGGTCTTCCGCGTTTTCGACTTTGATGTTTCCGAGCTGCGTGCGCGGCGCAACGAGATAGGCGCGCCCGTTTATCTGCACGCCGTGGCCGGCGTAATAGATCACGCTGGCGCTGGCGGGGCCGGCGGCGTTCGCCCGTGCGCGCAGCCGCGCAATGGCGCCCAGCATCGCCGCGCGATCGGCGTTTTGCGCGGTTTCGACCGCGAACCCGGCAGCCTTCAGCGCTTCGCCAACGCGCACGGCGTCGAACCAGGGATTGGCGAGATCGCCGGCATAGCCGCGCTCGCGCGCGCGGGTGACGCCTTGGGGCGAGGCGTCCGTCTTGCCGTCGCCGTCATAGTCGAAGTTGGCGATCACCAGCGCGAATTTGGCTTGCGGCGCAGCGTGCGCGGGCGCGGCGAGGAGGAACGCGGTGAGCAGGAAGAATAGCAGGCGCATGGGGTGCGGCGCTTTTCCGCTTATCCCCGCCGGCGCATCGGCCCGCCCATGCCGCCTTTGGGCCGGCCGTTCGGGCGCGGGCGGCCGCGGCTGGGGCGCCCGCCGTCGCCGCGCCCGCTTGTTTTCACCGCCACGTCGCGCTCGACGTCGTGCTGGCGGGCGAGGGGATCGTCGGCGATCAGCAATTCCGTTTCCTGCAGGCGCTTGATCTCGTCGCGCAGGCGCGCGGCGGTTTCGAATTCGAGATTGGCCGCGGCCTCGCGCATCTCGCGCTCGAGATCGGCGATATAAGTCTTGAGATTGTGGCCGATGAAGGCGGCGTTCTTGCCCTTCGGGCCGCCCTTGGCGCCCGGCAGGTTGCGCAAAGGATCGCGCGGATCGATGGTCATCGAGTCCTGCGCGTACGCGCTTTCCATGATGTCGGCGATCCGCGAGCGCACGGATTGCGGCGTGATGCCTTTTTCCGCGTTGTACGCAGATTGCTTTTCGCGCCGGCGGCTGGTCTCGGCCATCGCGCGCGCCATGCTGCCGGTGATCTGATCGGCATAGAGGATGACGCGCCCATCGACGTTGCGCGCGGCGCGCCCGATCGTCTGGATGAGGCTCGTTTCGCTGCGGAGAAAGCCTTCCTTGTCCGCGTCGAGGATGGCCACCAGGCCGCATTCCGGGATGTCGAGCCCTTCGCGCAGCAGGTTGATGCCGACGAGGATGTCGAACACGCCGAGGCGCAGGTCGCGGATGATTTCCACGCGCTCCACCGTGTCGATGTCGGAATGCATGTAGCGGACCTTGAGGCCCTGTTCGTGCATGTATTCGGTCAAATCCTCCGCCATCCGCTTGGTCAGCACGGTGACGAGGCAGCGCATGTTCTGCTGCGCCACGGCGCGGCATTCGGCGATCACGTCGTCCACCTGGGAGGCGCCGTCCTTCGCCACCGGGCGCACCAAAATGGGCGGATCGATCAGCCCGGTGGGGCGGATCACCTGCTCGGCGAAAACGCCGCCCGTGCGCTCCAGCTCCCAATTGCCCGGCGTCGCCGAAACATACGCCGTCTGCGGGCGCATCGCGTCCCATTCCTCAAATTTGAGCGGCCGGTTGTCCATGCAGGAGGGCAGGCGGAAGCCGTAATCGCTGAGCGTCTTCTTGCGATTGTAGTCGCCCCGGTACATGCCCCCCAGCTGGGGCACGGTGACGTGCGATTCATCCACGAACAGCAGCGCGTTCTGCGGGATGTATTCGAACAGCGTGGGCGGCGGTTCGCCCGGCTTGCGTCCCGTCAGATAGCGCGAATAGTTTTCGATGCCGGCGCACGATCCCGTCGCCAGCATCATTTCGAGATCGAAATTGGTGCGCTGCTCCAGCCGTTGCGCCTCCAGCAGCTGGCCGTGTTGCGTGAATTGATCCAAACGCGCGCGCAGTTCGATGCGGATCTGATCGACCGCTTGCTGCAGCGTCATCCGCGGCGTCACATAATGCGAGTTGGCGTAGAATTTCACGTATTGCAGCTGTTCGGTGCGCTTGCCCGTCAGCGGGTCGAACTCGTCGATGCTTTCCACCTCGTCGCCGAAGAAGGAGATGCGCCACGCGCGATCTTCTAGGTGCGCCGGGAAAACCTCCACCACGTCGCCGCGCACGCGGAAGAGCCCGCGCCCGAAGCCCTGCTCGTTGCGCTTGTAGTGCAGCGCCACCAGATCGCGCAGCAGCGCTTGTTGGCTGCGCGTTTCGCCGACCTTGGTGGTGAACGTCATCGACGTATACGTCTCGACCGAGCCGATGCCGTAGATGCACGACACCGAAGCCACAATGATCACGTCGTCGCGTTCGAGGATCGCGCGGGTGGCGGCATGGCGCATCCGGTCGATCTGCTCGTTTACGTTGGATTCCTTCTCGATATACGTATCGGTGCGTGGGACATACGCCTCCGGCTGGTAATAGTCGTAATACGAAACGAAATATTCGACCGCATTCTCCGGGAAGAAATTCTTGAACTCGCCGTAGAGCTGGAAGGCGAGCGTCTTGTTCGGCGCCAGCACCAGCGCAGGGCGCTGCACCGTTTCGATCACCTTCGCCATCGTGAACGTCTTGCCCGAGCCGGTGACGCCGAGCAGCACCTGATCCTGCTCGTTGCGGTTCGCGCCCTCGACCAGCTCGGCGATCGCCGTCGGCTGATCGCCCGCCGGCTCGTAATCGCTCACCAGCTTGAAGCGCTTGCCGCCTTCGAGCTTTTCCCAGCCGCGTTCGGGGCGGTGGGGCTGCCAGATCGCGGCGGTTTCATCGAACGCCGCGGCGGCGGGGAGATTGGGGGAACGCGCCATGAACGCGAAGGTAGGGCGGCGTGGCTGCGGGCGCAACGGCGGAGCGCGTGATTAGCGCGGGGACACGTACCCATTGTCGCGCTGAGAACGAAAGGCTCGCTCGCCGTTCAAATGGGTACGTGTCCCCTGTTGACGTTCACGCGCTACGGCGTCGTGGCGGCGCGCGTCGAGCGCATTTCCCATGACAGCGTACAAGACGAAAAACTCGGTCTCGTCTATCCTGCGCAAATCAAACTGTCGCACAGCATGATCAGGATAGCTGGACAATGGGTGAAGCTCGAACCAGGACTGGCCGCCACTGCGGAAATACGCACGGGCGATCGGAGGATCATCGAATACCTTCTCTCGCCACTCGCGCGGCGTGTGGCAGAAGCCGGGAGGGAAAGATGACACAGTGCTCTCGCCGAGCGGGGTTGCGCGCGTTTATTGCCGGTTTCGTTGTCGCACTCAGCGCATGGTGTGTCGCATCGCCGGTTTCCGCTTGTACCGCGGACAAGTTTTCGCAGTCCTACATTGAGTTTCGTCGGGAGAACGCGATTGCGTTCAGAAAGGGCTATGGTGCGGCGAAGCCATACACTTCAGACCAAAAGTTCCGAGTGTTACTGTTGTCTCGGCTTCACCCATTTGAACCAAGTCGAGACGCGTTCGACTGCGCACTGCAGAGCGGGGATCAGCTCCCGCTGTATCTATCTGCTCTATCGGCATTCGCAGACGGCAATTCAACTTCCGAGATTGCGATAGGCTTCAAAAGTTTGGTTGAAGCAGCGAAGCCAAAGAGTGTGCCATCTGCCTCCGAATGCCGATATATTGATGATGGAAAGTATGAGTGTGCGAATGGATTGCCGGAAGCACATTTGCTACTCGCAAAAATATTCGCAAATTGCTCATCTCCGCTCAAAAACCGGGCGCTGGCGCTTTTCCATGCGGACGCTGCAATGCGAGCGTGGGTGCCATATGCCGATGCCGCAAAGGTGGCTGCGCTAGAGCAGTCATACGACTGCAACCGCAATCAAGACCAGCCATTCAAAGTTAGATGAAGGGGCGAAGCGATGGCCGAAAATCCGAAACTTGAAGCTGCGGGCGGCATCTTTACGCGTGGCTACATCTATCAACGGCCACTTTCAAACACGACGGGCGCGAACGTCGTAGTAATAAAAGGGGAAGATACGAACAACTACAGCTACGTAGATTTGCTGGACGGTGTGTCACTGGCTAACACGTACTTTTCCAGTGAACTTAGCGCTCGCTCGATTGCTCAAAGGGCCTTCGCCGCGGCCGCGGATAGCGGCTTAAACGTTGGTATTGCATTTATTGATGCACCTGACGCGAACGCGGCGGGCTGTTGTAATGCGCCCCGGGGACACGTACCCATTTTGGCGTAG
>JBFWWB010000114.1:0-8310 GCA_050246435.1 Hyphomonadaceae bacterium | reverse complement strand
TGGCCGCTACCGCGGCGGAAAGCGCCGGCGATGTGGCGGCCGCCGCATCCGAGGCGCTCGCGCCAGCGCCGGCGAGCACGGTCGCTGCGCCTGCGGCGTCCTGCGCGCAGTGCGCCGCGCCAAGCTTCGCAGAGCAGGCGGGCCTTTCGGCGACGGAAGTGGAAGTGCTGCAATCGCTGGGCGCGCGGCGCACCGCGCTCGATCAGCGCGAAACGGAAATGTCGACGCAGGCGCAATTGCTCGTCGCGGCCGAAAAGCGCGTGGAGGAGCGGCTCAACGAATTGAAGCGCGTGCAGGGCGAAGTCGAAGGCATGCTCGGCAAGCTCGATGAAGAGCAGAATGCGCGCGTCGCCGCGATGGTGACGGTCTATTCCAAGATGAAGCCGAAGGATGCGGCGCGCATCTTCGAAGGGCTGGACCCTGATGTGTTGCTCGAAGTGTCGAGCCGCATGAAGCAGGCGAACCTCGCCGAAATCATGGGCGGCATGTCGCCGGAGAGCGCGCGCAAACTCACCAAGGCGCTGGTGGACAGCAAGAAGGTTCCCGATGCGGTGGTCGGCCGCGCGGCGGATGCCGGCGTGAAAGCGCCCGCGGCAGGCGCCAAGCCAGGCTAGCGCCCACCAGGGGGGGTGACGAAGCGCCCGCGCGTTCCAATATGATGGCCCCAGCGCGGAGCGGCGAGGCTCCGCGCCTTTTGCGGAGGACATCATGTTTGGCCGCACCCGCCAGAGAATTGCCGCGAACGATGCGGCCGCCCAGCCGCAAGCCCACGCCGTGCAGCAGACGCTGCGCGACGCGTTTTCCGACACCGTGATCGCAGCGGTGGAGCGGGCCGCGCCCAGCGTCATCGGCGTGCGCCGGCGGCGCTCCGCCGGGCGCGGCCGGGAGGACGCGTTCGAGGGCGCAGGCTCGGGCGTCATCGTCGCCCATGACGGCTACGCGCTGACCAATAATCACGTTATCCAAGGCGCAGAACGCGTTGACGCCGTGCTGCATGACGGGCTCGTCGTGGCGGCGGAGGTCGTCGGCGCCGATCCGGACACCGATCTCGCGTTGCTGCGCCTGCACGGCGCGGCGCGCCTGCATGCGGCCGAATTGGCCGATAGCGACGCGCTGCGCGTGGGTGAAATCGCCATCGCCATCGGCAATCCGCTGGGCTTCCAGGCGACCGTCACGGCCGGAATCGTTTCAGCGCTGCGGCGCACCCTGCGCGGGGAAAGCGGGCGGCTGATCGAGGATGTGATCCAGACGGACGCAGCACTCAATCCCGGCAATTCCGGGGGCGCGCTGACGGACGGCCTGGGCCGCGTGATCGGCGTCAACACCGCGATCATCGGCGGCGCGCAGGGCTTATGCTTCGCGGTGCCGATCAACACCGCCAAACGCATCATCCCCGAATTGATGCGCGACGGGCGCGTCGCGCGCGGCTGGCTGGGCGTGGCCGGGCAGACGCAAGGGCTGTCCACGGCGTTGGCGCGCCGGTTGGGGCTCGATGCGGAAGCGGGCATGCTGGTGGTGCAAATCGTCTCCGGCGGGCCGGGTGATGCAGCGGGCCTGCGCCCGGGCGATGTCGTGCTGTCGCTGGACGGGCAGGCGACGCCGTCTGTCGATGCGATCCACAAGGTGCTGAGCCGCGACGCGATCGGGCGCAGGCTGGCGCTGACCGTGCTGCGCGACGGCGTGATCGTGAACCTGTCGCTGGATGTCGTGCAGCGGCCGGAGGAAAAGCGGCGGGCCTGAAAGCTAGCGCCCATTCTCCTCCTGAAAGGTCAGGAGGGGGATGGTGGGCGCGGATGACCTAGATCGCCGCGGACGCGGCTAGGCGTCGATCAGGACGCCCTTCTCGGCGAGGTAATCCTGCAGTTCGCCCTGGGCAAACATCTCTTTGATGATGTCGCATCCGCCGACAAATTCGCCCTTCACATAGAGCTGCGGAATCGTCGGCCAGTCGGAGAAGGCCTTGATGCCCTGGCGGATGTTATTGTCGGCCAAGACGTTCACGTCGTGGAAATCGACGCCCAGATGATCGAGCACGCGCACGACCAACTGCGAAAAGCCGCACTCGGGGCGATCCTTCACGCCCTTCATGAACAGCACGACGTCATGATCGGCGATGGTTTGGCGGATTTGCTCGAAAACGGCGGGTTCGGCCATGAGGGCGCTCCGGAGACGGGTTAAACCTAAGGCGCGCCGGGGCGGCGTTCAAGCCGAGGCGGGGGCTACTTCGCCCGCGTTTCCAGCGCCAGGGCGTGCAGCACGCCGCCCATACGGCCCTTGAGGGCGGCGTAGACCAGCTGGTGCTGGGCCACGCGCGACTTGCCGGCGAAGGCGGCCGAGGCGATGCGCGCCTTCCAGTGATCGCCGTCGCCAACGGTGTCGGTCAGCTCGATCTCGGCGTCGGGGAACGCTTCGCGCAGCAGCGCCTCAATCTCGTTTCCCTGCATCGCCATGGCGCTTCTCCGTCAGACCGCTTTGCTCATATAAGCGGGAAGCCAGCCTTCGTGCGCGGCGCGCAGATCGGCCAGCGCCAAGGCGTCCTCGCCGAACAGGATTTCCGCCCCGCCCGCCGCGCCCACGGGCTCCGCCGGCACGCCCGCGGCCTGGGCCGCAGCGTAGACCGCATCCTCGCGTTCGGGCGGTACGGCGAGGAGATAGCGCGCCTGGTCTTCGCCGAAGAGGAAGGCCGCATCGAGCAGGCCGGACGGATTGGCGAGCGTCACGCCGATATTCGCCGCCAGCGCCATCTCAGCGGCGGCGCACAGGAGGCCGCCGTCGGAGAGATCGTGTGCGGCCCGCACCACGCCTTGTTCGATCAGCCTACGGACGAAACCGCCGGCGCGCTTCTCCGCCGCGAGGTTCACCGGCGGCGGCGCGCCTTCCTCCCGGCCCAGAATTTCGCGCACATAGAGCGAGGCGCCCATATGGCCTTGGCTATCGCCGACGAGGATCAGCACATCTCTTTCGGCCATCGCGCCGGGGCTCGCCTTGCGCGCCAGATCGGCGATGAGGCCGACGCCGCCGACCGCCGGCGTCGGCGGGATCGCCTCGCCGTTGGTCTCGTTATAGAGGCTCACATTGCCGCTGATCACGGGGTAATCGAGCGCGCGGCAGGCTTCCGCCATGCCCTCGATCGCGGCGACGATCTGGCCCATCGTTTCGGGCTTTTGCGGATTGCCGAAATTGAGATTGTCCGTGATCGCCAGCGGCGTCGCGCCCACGACGCAGAGATTGCGGAAGCTTTCCGCCACCGCCTGCTTGCCGCCTTCGAACGGATCGGCCGCGACATAACGGGGGGTGACGTCGCACGTCATCGCGAGGGCGCGATGCGATCCGTGAATGCGCACGATTCCCGCATCGCCGCCGCCTTCGGAATCAGCCGCCGTATCGGCCATCACGTGGCGATCGTATTGCTCCCAGATCCAGCGCTTCGACGCCATGTCCGGACACGCCATCAGGCGGCGCAGCGCCGTGAGCGGCGCAGGATGGGGCTGCGCCAGCACGCCGGAATGCAGCGGCTCGGCCGGTTTCGGCTTCACATGCGGGCGATCATATTTCGGCGCATCGTCCGCCAGCGGGCGGATCGGCAGATCGGCGGCGATCTCGCCCTTCCATTTCAGCACGAAGCGCCCGGTGTCGGTGGTGCGCCCGATCACCACCGCGTCGAGCCCCCATTTATGGAAGATCGCCATCGCCTCGGCCTCGTGGCCGGGCTTCAGGGTCATCAACATGCGTTCCTGGCTTTCGGAGAGCATGAATTCGTAGGGGCTCATATTCTCTTCACGCGCGGGAATATCGTCGACGATGAGTTCGATGCCCGCGCCGCCTTTCGAGGCCATCTCCAGCGACGATGAGGTGAGCCCCGCCGCGCCCATGTCCTGGATACCGATGATGGCATCGTGCTGCATGAGTTCGAGGCAGGCTTCGATCAGCAGTTTTTCGAGAAACGGATCGCCCATCTGCACCGTGGGGCGCTGGCTTTCGGCCTCTTCGTTGAATTCCGCGCTCGCCATCGTGGCGCCGTGGATGCCGTCGCGCCCGGTCTTGGCGCCGACATACACCACCGGATTGCCCGCGCCCGTCGCGGCGGAAGTGAAGATGCGATGCTTCGGCGCGAGGCCCACGCACATCACGTTGACCAGGATGTTGCCGTTGTAGCCGGGATGGAAATTCGTCTCGCCGCCAACCGTCGGCACGCCGACGCAATTGCCGTAGCCTGCGATGCCCGCGACGACGCCGGAAACCAGGCGGCGCGTTTTCTCATGCTCGGGCGCGCCGAAACGCAGCGCGTTCATCAGCGCCACGGGGCGGGCGCCCATCGTGAACACGTCGCGCAGGATTCCGCCGACACCGGTGGCCGCGCCCTGATAGGGCTCGATGAAGCTGGGATGATTGTGGCTTTCCATCTTGAAGATGCACGCGAGACCTTCGCCGATGTCGATCGCGCCGGCGTTCTCGCCAGGGCCGTAAATCACGTGCGCGGCTTGCGTCGGGAATTTCGCCAGATGGATGCGCGAGGATTTGTACGAACAATGCTCGCTCCACATCACCGAGAAGACGCCGAGCTCGGTGAAATTCGGCGTGCGTCCGAGATGGCGTAAAATCTGCGCGTATTCCTCCGTGGAGAGACCGAATTCGAGCGCCAGCGCTTCTGTTGCGGGTGCGAGATGAGGATGCGGCATCGCCGTTGCTTACGGTGCTGCGCGCGCGCCCGCAACCGGGCGAAAACGCGATCTTGATAGCGCGTGCGCCGGCGCAGGCGTATGGTCGCAGGCCCGCGGTCTTTTTTTTGGCTCTCCGGCACGGCTCTTGGAGAGCGGAGGGAGCTGGGCATGAAGAATCGCCACATCTGGCGCTACGCGCTGTGGCCCGTCAGCGTATGGATCAGCATCCGCGAATTCTCGAAACACGGCGGCGACGATTACGTCGAGCTCAGCTCGCCAATCCTCGCCAGCGCAGTCGCGTTCTGGGGCGCGCTGGCCGGCATCGCGTTCGTGTGGTTCACCAACGGCGCGCTGCTGGATTTCCAGCTGCTGCTTTGGTTCACGCCGATCATCTACGCCGTCGGCCTCGGCTTCTACATCACGCGCGAGCGGGCCTACGAACAATCCGACGCCTGAAGGCGGGATGCGGGCGGAGGCGCTATTCTTCCTGCTCGACCTCGAATTTCGGCAGATCGGCGCGCAGCGTTTCGTATAGACGCGAAACGAAACGGCCGGCGTCGTCGTCGACGAAGTCGTCGAAATAGCCGTCCTGTTCGGATTCGAACGCGAACTCGCCTTCGTCGGCATAGATGATGCCCAGCACCTCTTCGCT
Source organism: Hyphomonadaceae bacterium (assembly GCA_050246435.1). Lineage (GTDB taxonomy): Bacteria > Pseudomonadota > Alphaproteobacteria > Caulobacterales > Aquidulcibacteraceae > JAKFWI01. The sequence goes on along the minus strand of JBFWWB010000114.1, from coordinate 2,997 downwards.
CGGCGTGTGGACGACCTCGATGGAGACGTCCTCCTCGTCGTCGCTGAGCGCGAAGCTCAACCGCCGGCTCTGGATCTTCTCCGTCAGCGCCGGCAGCAGCTTCTGCAGCGCGGAGAGATCGTCGAATCCGGCTTCGCCGGCTTCATCGCGCGCCGCTTCGAGGCGTTTGCGCGCATCGTCGACTTCGTCATCGAAACCCATCTTTTCGGCTCCCGCGATCAACCCGCCGCTTCCGCGACGCTTTTCCAGACATTCCAGCCGCCCGTGCGTCCCAGCGCCGGATCGGCGCTGCGGTCGGGGTGGGGCATGAGGCCCAAGACGTTGCCGTGCGCGCTGGCGATGCCGGCGATGTCGCGCATTGAGCCGTTGGGATTGGCTCGGTACCGGAATATTACGCGGCCCTCGCCTTCGAGACGATCGAGGGTTTCCTCGTCCGCCACGTAGCGGCCTTCGCCATGCCCGATCGGCATCGTGGTTTCGCGCCCTTCGCCATAGGCGCGGGTGAACGGAGAATTGGCGTTGGCGATCTCGAGGCCGACGTCTTTGCAGGCATAATGCAGGCTGGCGTTGCGGGTGAGCGCGCCCGGCAGCAGGCCCGCTTCGGTGAGGATCTGGAAGCCGTTGCAGATGCCCAGCACGTAGCCGCCGCGCTCGGCGTGCGCGGCCACCGCCGCCATCACCGGGCTGCGCGCAGCCATCGCGCCGCAGCGCAGATAATCGCCATAGGAGAAGCCGCCGGGAAGCACCACCAGATCACAGCCGATCGGCAGGTGCGGTTCCTTGTGCCAGATCATGTCCGCCGCCACGCCGGTGACGCGCTCCAGCGCGGTCGCGGCGTCGCGGTCGCAGTTGGAGCCGGGGAAGACGATCACGGCGGATTTCATCCGCCCGCCTTAGCCTGCGTCGCCGCGCTCGCCAAGCATGGACCGCCGCCTTCCAGGCGGCTCTCGCCGGCAAGGCACCGGCTGCCCTAGCCGGCGATCTCGACCCGGTAGGTTTCGATGATCGTGTTGGCGAGCAGCTTCTCGCACATCGCCTTGACCTGCGCCTCGGCGGCGGCGCGATCGCCATCGTCGAGATCGAGTTCGATCACCTTGCCGACGCGTGCGGCGCGCACGCCAGGAAAGCCCAACTCACCCAGCGCACCGGCCACGGCCTTGCCTTGCGCGTCGAGCACGCCGGGCTTCAGCGCCACCGTGACGATGGCCTTCAAGCGGCGTCCCCGCCAACGGCGTGCTTCAGGATGCCGAGCCGGCGGGCGACTTCCGTGTACGCCTCGGTCACGTTGCCGAGATCGCGGCGGAAGCGGTCCTTGTCGAGCTTTTCGTTGGTGGTCACGTCCCAAAGGCGGCAGGAGTCGGGGCTGATCTCGTCGGCGATCACGGTGCGCACCATGTCGCCCTCATAGAGGCGGCCATACTCGATCTTGAAATCGATCAGCTTGATGCCGACAGCCGCGAACATCCCGAACAGGTAATCGTTCACCCGCAGGGTGAGGGCCATGATGTCGTCGATCTCCTGGGTGGAGGCCCAGTTGAACGCGGTGATGTGCTCTTCCGCGACCAGCGGATCGTGCAGATCGTCGTTCTTGTAATAGAATTCGATGATCGAGCGGGGCAGGGGCGTGCCTTCCTCGAGCCCGAGGCGCTTGGACAGCGAGCCCGCCGCCACGTTGCGGCAAACGACCTCGAGCGGGATGATCTCCACCTCGCGGACCAGCTGCTCGCGCATGTTCATGCGCTTGATGAAGTGCGTCGGCACCCCGATCGCGTTCAGGTTCGTCATCACGAAGGCGGATATCTGGTTGTTCAGAACGCCCTTGCCGTCGAGGATGGCTTTCTTCGTGCCATCGAACGCGGTCGCGTCGTCCTTGAAGTGCTGCACGATCGTGCCCGGCTCCGGGCCCTCGTACAGAATCTTGGCCTTGCCTTCGTAAATTTTCTTGCGACGGGACATCGCGCTTCACCTCCGGCGCCGCGATTGGGAGACTGCTCGCGGCAGCAGGGGCGCCGCTCGCCCCGAGAAGGACGGGGAGACTCGGCGCTGCGCCAGCCGACTCAACTTAGCGAAGGAGGCGGGGCGGAACAATGACCGCCCGCCTCACTGGATTGTGCGGCGCGCTGTCCGAGCCTGACGATTGATTCCACCCGTATGGCCCGCTATCGAGCCGGTTCAAAGGTGACCTTTCCTATGCCCAGTTTTGACGATCGCGAACGCTCCGAAGAGAAAAAATTCCAGCTAAGTCAAGAGCTTGAGTTCAAGGCGCAGGCGCGGCGCAACAAGCTGCTGGGGCTGTGGGCCGCGGGCCTACAAGGTAAATCAGGCGACGAGGCGGAAGCCTACGCCAAGACGGTTGTGGCCTCGGACTTCGAGGAAGCCGGCGATGACGATGTGTTCCGTAAGGTCAAGGGCGATCTCGGCGGCAAAGTCTCCGACGCCGATCTGCGGGTGAAGATGGCCGAATTGCTGGCCGAAGCCCGCGCCCAGGTGAAGGCCGGGGTCTAGGGTCTGTCTCGGCCAAGCGGACACTGGCCCAGAATGCCATCGTCGGCAGATTGCGCTGGCTCCAGCTTTCGCTGGGGCCGGACGGCGCCTCAGCGCTTCTGCTTGGGGTGCGCCAGCGCTTCGGGGTTGGCGATGCGGATCGGCTTGCCGGCGGCGTACGCCTCGATCGCGGCGAGCGTGTCGCCGTAGAAATTCGCCAACGTGTCGTGCGTGGAATAGCCGAGGTGCGGCGCGAGGGTGATGTTGTCCATCGCGCGGAACGGGTGATCGGCGGGCAGCGGCTCGATATCGAACACGTCCAGCCCGGCGCCGGCGATCACGCCGGTTTGCAGCGCGGCGATCAAATCGCGCTCCACCACGATCGGCCCGCGCGAAGTGTTGATCAGCAGCGCCGTGGGCTTCATCAAATCCAGTTCGCGCGCGGTGATGAGGCCGCGCGTGCGCTCGCTCAGACGCGTATGGATCGAAAGCGCGTCGGATAGGCGGAAAAGA
>JBFWWB010000113.1:0-8434 GCA_050246435.1 Hyphomonadaceae bacterium | reverse complement strand
AGCGCTCACGACTGCGCGCGCGCGCTCGCCGCGGATTTCGCAATCCGGGAACAGCGCCTCGACCGTCAGCGGGCCGTGGCCAATATAGAAACGCTCGTCGTGCATACGGTCGCGGGCGCCTTTCTCAGGCGCCGCAGGATGAGGCCATCACTGCTTCTTGGTCAAATCGACCTTCGTCACCGCGACTGATTTCACGCGTCCGTTGAAGCGCGTCATCACGTCGGCGGTGATGTCGATCGTCGGCGAGGCGGCGACGATCCCCTCCCGCTCGAACACGATCTGCGCGCCCTTAGCGTTCATCGCGGCGTCGACGTCGGGCTGGGCGGCGTTGAGCACGTCGCTGATTGCCTTCTGCTGGGTAGCGGCCAGTTCCTGCTGGCGCAGAGCGCGCTTCTGCTGGAACGCGTCCAACCGCTCGATGAAGGAATTGTACTTGGTCTGCAGCGCCGGATCCTTCTTCAGGTCGTCGATGATCTGCTGCTGCGTCTTGTTCTGGAATTTCGGGCCAAGCTGCTGTTGCTCGCTTTGCAGGGCTGCGCCTTCCGGCTGCAATTCTTTGGTGACGTTGTCGGCGATGCCTTTGAGCTTGGCCTGGGCGTCCTTGCCCGCGAGGGACTCCGCGTAGACCTTCTGCAGATCGATCACGACGGCGGAGCCGCCGGCGGCCTGCGCGGGCGCCGCCGCCATCAGGAAACCCGCCGCGGCGACGCCGGCCGCCAGAATGCGCAATGTCGACATGGAACACCTCTAAAGAAGTCGCGCGATGCCCGCTTAGAACTGGGTGCGCGTGCTGAACCGGAAACTCTTGGTCTTGTCGTAATCCGTCTGGGCGAGCGGACTGGCGAAGTCGAACTGCACCGGGCCGAACGGCGAATCCCAGAAGATGCTGAGGCCGGCCGCCGCCCGCAACGAGGCGTCGTCCTTGACGATGCTGGTGATGGAGGAGCCGTCCGCGTTGAAGAACGGGCCAACCGTGCGCTTGTCGCGGGTGTCCAGCAGGCCGACCGTGCCGAACTCCGTGAACAGCGCTGCGCCAAGGCCGAACTCCTTGGGCAGCCCGGTCGGGAATTCGAGCTGGAACGAGCCGATCGCGTAGAGCTTGCCGCCCAGCGCATCGCCCTTCTGATCGGAAACATTGCCGAATGCGTCCGTGGTGCGAATGATCTGGCGCGGGCCGATGCCGGCCACGTCGAAGCCGCGGAACGTCGAGCCGCCTTTGAAGAAGCGGTCGTTGATGCGGACTTCGTCGTCGCCCCAGCCGAAAATGTAGCCGGTGGCGAAATTGGCGCTTGCGATCCAGTTGCGGGTGAAGCCGTGGAAGGCGCTGCCTTCGACTTCCGTGCGGAGATATTTCACCTCCCCGCCCAGCCCGGCGAAATCCTGCCGCAAGGACGCCTCGAACCCGCGCGTCGCCTTCACCGGATCGTTGCGCTTGTCGATGTTGAACGCATAGCTCAACACGGACGTCAGGAACTTGCCTTCCTGATCGCACAGCACGGAGCGGTTGATGTTGCGCGGGTCGCACTGATCGACCAGATCGGGCGTGGTTAGATCGCCATCGAGGTCGACGAAGAAATTGGCGACCTGCGTGTCGTCCTGACGAACCGTGTAGGTGAGCCCCAGGCTCGTATTCGTGGTGATCGGGAAGCTGGCGCGCAGCGAGGCGCCCGTCGCCTGGTTCTCGAAGGAAGATTCCTGGATGAAATCGGTGCGCAGCGAGAAGATGTCGAATCCCGCAGCGAGATTACGCCCGAGGAAGCGCGGCTCCGTGAAGCGCAGATCCACCTGCTGGCGATAGGAGCTGGTCGAGGCGCGCAAGCGCAGATATTGGCCCCGGCCGCGCAGATTCCGCTCCGTCACCGACACGTCGAACAGGAAGGATTCGCTCGACGAATAGCCCGCCGCGAACGCGAGCTCGCCGGTGGGTTCTTCCGTCACCTTCACATTGACGACCGAGCGATCGGGCTGGGAGCCCGGCTTGTCTTCGATTTCGACATCCTTGAAGAAGCCGAGCGCGCGCACGCGTGATTTGGAGCGATCGAGCAGCACGCGGTTGAACGCGTCGCCCTCGCTCAGCCGCAGTTCGCGGCGGATCACGGTGTCGACCGTGCGGGTGTTCCCCACGACGTTCACCTTCTCGACGAACACCCGCGGCCCCTCGTTCACCTCGAACGTGATGTTGACCTTGCGCGTTTCGCGGTCGCGATCGATCCGCGGGCGGATGTCGACGTTGGCGTAGCCCGCAGTGCCCGCCACGAAGGTCAACGCATCGATCGATTTCTCGACCAGCTCGCCCTGGAATTCGCGGCCCTGCTGGATCGGCACCGAAGCCTTCAGCAGATCCTTCGGAAGCTTGTCGAGCTCGGTTTCGACGTTGATCTCGCCGAAATTGTACTTTTGCCCCTCGTCCAAGGTGAACGTGATGTAGAAGGCCTTCTGGTCCGGCGTCAGCTCGGCCACGGCCGAGACCACGCGGAAATCCGCATAGCCGCGGTTGCTGTAATACTGCCGCAGAAGCTCGCGGTCGTATTCCATACGGTCGGGGTCGTAATTGTCTTGGCTGGTGAGGATTTTCCACCAACGCGATTGCTCGGTCTTGATCGCATCACGCAGGTCGCGGTCGGAGAACGCGCCGTTGCCGATGAAATTGATGCTGCGCACGTGCGTGACCGGGCCTTCATCGACCTTGAAGATCAAGTCGACGCGGTTTTGATCCAGTTCGCGCACCTGTGGCGTCACCGATGCGGCGAACCGGCCGGAGCGGCGATACACCTCGATGATGCGCTGCACATCGGCCTGCGCGCGCGCCGCGGTGAACACCGCGCGCGGCTTGGCCTGCAAATCCTTCTCGACCTTGTCCTGCTTCAGCGCATGCAGGCCTTCGAAGATCACCCGGTTGATGATCGGGTTTTCGACCACGCGGACGACGAGATCGGCGTCGCGCTGCGAAATCTGCACGTCCGCGAACAACCCGGTGGCGAACAGCGTCTTGAGCGAAAGATCGATCCGCTCCGCATCGAATGCGTCGCCCGGCTGGATCAGCAGATAGGACGTGACGGTGCTGGCTTCGACGCGCTGATTGCCCTGCACCTCAATGCGGCGGATGACGGGCGCGGGCGCTGCTTGCGCGGCGCGCCCGGCCTGCCCGCGCGCGGCGGGCCTGGCGGCTCGGCTCGGCGCCGGCGCTGCAGGCGTGGCTGCAGGCGGGCTCGCCGATGGCGCAGGCGCGGGCGGCACGCCGGCATTCTGCGCCACAGCCGTCGCAGCCGTGCCGATCCAGGCGCCTCCGCCCAGCCCGACAGTAGCGGCGCAGCTTACCGCGCCGAGAAGCACTTCTCGAAAAACGCGCCTCATCCAGGCCTCTAGCGATCCCGCGTCCCCGCGGGGTTAAGACAGTATCCCGCTTAGAAACTCAAGGACGTTGAGCCGTTGCAGGTCGTTCCAGGTGGCGAACAGGAAGAGCGATCCCAGCAGCGCGAGCCCGGCACGGAAGCCGATCAGCTGGGTGCGGGAATCGAGCGGCTTGCCGCGCAGCGCTTCCACGAGACAGAACAGCACATGGCCGCCGTCGAGGATCGGAACCGGCAGCAGATTGACGATCCCCACCGCGACCGAAAGCGTCGCCGCCCAGCCGATGAGGCCGGCCGCCAAATTGCCCGCCTTGTCCAAAATCGTTTGGCCTTGGCCTGAAACCTTGGCCACCTCGCCGGACAGATCCATGATGCCGAGCGGACCGGCGATGTGCTCCGGCGAGGCGCGCCCGGAAAACACGTTGGCGACGTAGGCGCCGGTGCTGGTGATGATGCGCCAAGTTTGTTTCGCGCCGCCGCCGATCGCTTCGATGGGCCCGAATTTCTTGATCTGGCGTTCGCCCGGCAAGGTCGTGCGGCCGATGCCGAGCATGCCCTGCGTGCGCTCCACGCCCGCTTCGTCCATCACCTTGCGCGAAGTCGGCGTGGCGCTCAGCGCGACGAGATCGCCCTCGCGCTTCACCACGAGCGAGAATTGCTTGTTGGCGCTGCCGGAGATCGCTTTCTGCAATTCACCGAATGACCGGATCGGCGCATCGTTGATGGAAACGACCATGTCGCCCGGCTTCAGCCCGGCGCGCGATGCCGCGGAGTCGGCCTGCACCTGATCGATGCGCGGCGAGAGCTGCGCGACGGGCGTATCGTCGCGGCCGAACACCATCAGCAGCAAGCCGAACGCGACGATCGCGAAGATGAAATTCGCCATCGGGCCGGCGAGCGCCACTGCGATCCGCACCCACGGGTTCTGCGCGTGATAGAGGCCGCGCCGGCGCGCTTCAGCCTGCGCCGCGCCATCGACCGCGCCGCCCTCGGCCTGCATGCTCGCGGCGTCGGCGTCGCCGATGAATTTTACGTAACCCCCGAGCGGCAGCGCGCCGATCTTCCATTCCACGCCCTGGCGATCGCGCCAGCCGATCAGCTTGCGGCCGAAGCCGATGGAGAAGGTGTCGATCGCCACGCCGCACCAGCGCGCGACTTGGAAATGGCCGAATTCGTGCACGAAAACGACCAGGCTCAAGACGAACACGAATGCGCTGAGATGAACGAGCGCATCCTGCACCATGGTGATCATGTCGTCCCGGTCTCCCTACGCGGCGCGCCGGCGCGCCGTCTCCGCCTGAGCCGCTACCCGGCCCGCCGTATCGACCGCCATCACCTCGTCAAAGGATGAAGGCGAATTTGCGATGTCGCCGAGGCCGCCGGCGGCGTGCCGGGCCAACACAACCTCCACGATCCCGGCGATATCGAGGAAGCCAATTCTTCTTTCGAGGAAGGCCGCGACCGCCACCTCGTTCGCCGCGTTCAGCAAAGTGGGCGCAGCGCCCCCGGCCTCGAGCGCCCGCTGCGCCAGGCCGAGCGCTGGAAAGCGCTCCAGATCCGGCGCGGCAAACTCCAACGGGCCCGACCGCGCCAGATCGAGCCGCCGCGTCGATACCGCGGCGCGCTCCGGCCAGGCCAGCGCATGCGCGATCGGCACCCGCATGTCGGGTTCGGCCATCTGCGCCAGCACCGAGCCGTCGCAATAGGAAACCAGCGCGTGCACGATGGATTGCGGGTGGACCAGCACATCGAGCTTTGAGACCGGGAAGCCAAAGAGATGGGCCGCCTCGATAAGCTCCAGCCCCTTGTTCATCAGCGTGGCGCTATCGACCGAGTTCTTCGGCCCCATGTCCCAATTGGGATGCTTGCGCGCCTGTTCGGGCGTGGCGGCCGCCATCGCCTGGCGCGTCCAGCCGCGGAACGGCCCACCCGAAGCGGTGAGCGTGAGGCGCTCGACATAGGCTGGATCGCCTAGCACCTGGAAGATCGCGTTATGCTCGGAATCGACGGGCACGATCCGCGCCCCCGATTTCGCGACGGCCGCCTGGATCAAGCCGCCGGCGCACACCAGGCTTTCCTTGTTCGCCAGAGCGATCAGCGCGCCGCGCCGCGCCGCCGCCAAAGTCGGACGGACGCCGGCGGCGCCGACGATCGCCGACATCACCCATTCGGCGTCCCGCTCGGCCGCCGCGACCACGGCCTCGGGTCCCGCGGCGACCTCGACATCGAGCCCTTTCAACGCCACGCGCGCGGCCTCGAGCTGATCGGCCGCAGCCAGCGCCACGAAACGCGGGCGCAGCCGACGCGCCATATCCGCCAGGGCGGCGACATTGCTGCCCCCGGCGATCGCCTCCACGGCGATCTCATCGCCGCCGGCGCGCAGTTCTTCGATCACTCGCGCAGTGGAGAGACCCACCGATCCGGTGGCGCCCAGGATTGTCACGCGGCGGCGCAACATGCTCATGGCGCGCCTTCAAGCAGGGCGCGACCGGCGCCCGGCCACGCCGCCAGCAACGCCGCCGCCGCAACGGTCGCCGCCATCAGGCCGTCCAGCCTGTCAAGCACGCCGCCATGGCCCGGGATCAATTGGCTCGCGTCCTTCACCCCGAACCGCCGTTTCAAAAAAGATTCGAACAAATCGCCCGCCATGCCGCAGGCCGCAAGCCCCAGCCCCGCCGCAGCCCACCACGGCCAGGCATGCCGGCCGAGCAGCCCGCCATAGCCGGCTCCCGCGAGCGCGCCCGCCGCCAAGGCCGCCGCCAGGCCCGCCACGGTCTTCTGCGCCGACAGCTGAGGAAGCAGCCGAGGGCCGCCCACGAGACGTCCCGCGAAATAGGCCGCGCCGTCAGCGGCCCAAATGATCGCGAACAACCCCACCGTGATCGCAAGCCCCCCGTTCGGCAACGCCCGTATCCAGAGAAAGGCCACGCAAGGCAAGGCGATATAAAGGACGCCGAGGAACGCCTCGCGCCGGCGCAAGGGGGCGGCTGCGGGCCACGCCGCTGCGGCCGTCGCCAACGCCCCGCTCCAAGCCAGCGCCCACGCGATCCAGCCCAGGCTCGCCAGCATCACCGCGCCCAGCGCGCCAGCCAAGGTCGTCCAGAAGGCCGGCATCGGGCGTTCCGGGCGGCTCATCGACGCCCATTCCCAGCTCATCGCCACGACCGCGGCGCCCGTCGCCCCGGCGAGCCACGCGCCACCATCCACCGCAGCGCCCAGCGCCAGCGGGATCAGCGCGATCGCCGAAAGCAGCCTTGGGCCCAAATCCTCTACGCCAGGCCGTACGACGCTTTCCCCGGATTCCGCAACTTTAGCCGGGGTGCGCATGTTCAGCGCCGCCGAAGCGCCGTTCGCGCCGCCGGAATTCATTGATCGCCTGCTCCAGCGCGCCGCGATCGAAATCCGGCCACAGCACGTCCAGAAAAATGAGCTCCGTGTAGGCCGCTTGCCATAAGAGGAAGTTAGAGATGCGCCGCTCTCCGCTGGTGCGGATCAGCAGATCGGGCGGCGGCAAATCGGCGGTGTCGAGGCGCGCGGCGAACGTCCGCTCGTCGATCGCTCCGGGATCGAGGCGGCCGGCGGCGGCCTCCGCCGCCAGGCGGCGGGCGGCGCGGACGATCTCGTCCTGGCCGCCATAGTTGAAGGCGATCGTGAGATTGAGATTGGTGTTGCGGGCGGTGCGCGATTCCGCGCGCGTGATGATGCTCAGCAAATCCGGCGCGAGACTTTCCCGGGCGCCGATCACGCGCACGCGCACGCCCTCGCGCTCCAGCCGATCGAGATCGCGCGCGACATAGAGGCGAAGCAGATCGAGTAGCGCGTTCACCTCGTCGGGCGGCCTACTCCAATTCTCCGTCGAGAAACCGAACACGGTCAGATATTCGAGCCCGAGATCGCCCGCGGCTTCGACCGTGCGCCGCAGCGCCTCCACGCCTTGCCCGTGCCCGAACGTGCGCGGGCGCCCGCGGGCGCGCGCCCAGCGCCCGTTCCCGTCCATGATGACCGCGACGTGGCGGGGCATGGGCGCGGTGTCCTGGGCGCTTGGCGGCATCTCCTTCTCCGAAGATCATGCGGGCCTAAACCTGCATGATCTCCTCTTCCTTCGCGCGTGTGGCTTCGTCGACCTTTTTCACGAACTGATCGGTCGCCTTTTGCACCTGCTCGGCCTGCTTCTTGTGTTCGTCCTGGCTGAGGCCGTGATCCTTCTCCAGAACCTTCAGCACCTCCATGCCGTCACGGCGGACATTGCGGATCGCAACGCGGGCCTGCTCGGCGTATTTGGAAGCGAGCTTCGCCAGTTCGGCGCGGCGTTCGGTGGAAAGCGGCGGAATCGGCACGCGGATCACCTGCCCGTCCGTGATTGGATTGACGCCCAATCCGGAATTGCGGATCGCCTTCTCCACCGCGACCGCCAGGCCGCGATCCCACACCTGCACGCTCAGCATCCGCGGCTCGGGCGCGTTGATCGTGGCCACCTGGTTGAGCGGCGTGGACGCGCCGTACGCGTCGACATGGATGGGCTCAAGCAGGCTTGTCGAGGCGCGCCCGGTGCGCAGGCCCGCGAATTCGTGCTTCAGCGCAGAGAGCGCGCCGTCCATGCGCTTTTGGATGTCTTCGATGGCGAATTCCGGCGCTTTGGCCATGGGCGTCTCCTCTCAGTCCGCGCCGATCAACGTCCGCACCCCGCCGCCGCGCGCGACATCGATGAGGCCGCCGCGCTGGCGTATCGAGAAGACGACGATGGGCACCTTATTATCTCGCATGAGGCTCACCGCGGAGGCGTCCATGACGCGCAAATCCTTGGCGAGCACATCGTGATAGCTTAGCCGCTCGAAGCGCTGCGCGCCCGGCTCCTTCTTTGGATCGGCGGAATAAACACCATCGACGCTGGTGCCCTTAAGCAGCGCATCGCAGTTCATTTCCGCCGCCCGCAGGGCCGCGGCCGTATCGGTCGTGAAATAAGGATTGCCAAGGCCGGCGGCGAAGATCACCACGCGGCCCTTCTCCAGATGGCGCAGCGCCCGGCGGCGGATATAGGGCTCGCACACCGCATCCATCGGAATCGCCGACTGCACGCGCGTATG
>JBFWWB010000112.1:0-8592 GCA_050246435.1 Hyphomonadaceae bacterium | reverse complement strand
GCTCGATCCGCACATCAGGATTGATGAAGGCGAGCACGCCGCCGGAAGCCGCCGCCGCGCCTAGATTGCAACCACGCGAGAAGCCGACATTGCCGTGCCCGGCGACCAGCCGGAACCGCGCGTCGCGCGCTGCGCGCGCGGCGAGCGCTATGCTCACATCCGGGGGATTGCCGTTGTCCACGATCACCACCTCGCGCACGCTGGCGTCGCCCGCCAGGCGGTCCAGGCAGTCTCCGAGCACCGGCCCGGTGAAATAACTGACCACAATGACGGAGACGTCGCTCACGGTTGCGCCGCCTGAGGCGCGAACATCTCGTCGAGGCAGCGTTCGAGCGAGGCTTCCCAGGGAGGCGGCGCGGCCCCCGCCCAAAACGCGTAACGCGCGCAATCGAGCCGGGAATCGTGCGGCCGCGCAGCCGGCGCCGGCCATTCCGCCGTCGTGATCGCCACCACGCGCGCGTGCGTGCGCAACCCGCGGCGCGCCGCGCCCGCGATGGCGGCGGCCGCGAAATCGGCGCGGCTCACGCCGCCCGCATTGCAATAGTGGAATACGCCTTCCGCGCCAGGATCGCGTTGTAGCAATCCTTCCGTCAGCTTGAGCACAGCGCTGGTGAGATCGAACGCCCAGGTGGGCGAGCCGATCTGATCGCCGACGACGCGCACGGTTTCGTTCGTTTCCGCCAGATGCAACATGGTGCGCACGAAGTTGCTTCCGTGCGCGGAGTGAACCCACGACGTGCGGACAATGGCGCTGCGCGCGCCCGCCTCTTCCACCGCCTGCTCTCCCGCCGCTTTCGAGGCGCCGTAGACGTTCAGGGGACGCGGCGCGTCCGTTTCCGCATACGGCGCGCCCTTGGTCCCGTCGAACACGAAATCGGTGGAGACATGCACGAACGGAATGCCGAGCCGTGCGCACGCTTGAGCGGCGTGCGCGGGCGCGTCGCGATTGATCCGGAAAGCGCCCTCACTGTCGGTTTCCGCCGCATCGACGGCGTTGTAGGCCGCCGCGTTGATCACCGCATCGGGGCGGAACGTCTCGATCGCGGGGCCGATGGCGCCGAGATCGTTGAGGTTCAGCTGATCGCGGCTCCACGCCGTAATCGTGAACGGCGCACTTGCGTCCGCAAGCGCGCGCGCCAACTGGCCGCGGGCGCCCAGCACCAAAAGGCGCGTCGCCATCGCGGTCACACTTTCACGATGCGGTCGGCAAATTCGCTCTGCAGGGCGGCGGTGGCGTTGCGCGCATCGAGCACGAGCGACGCATTTTCGCAGACGAGGCGATAATCCACCGTGTCATGATCCGTGGCGATCAGCACCGCATCGACGCCGCGCAGAACCTCCGCTGTCAGCGGCGTCGATTGCATGGCGCTCACCGTCACGCCGTGCCCAGACTCGATCGCCGGCACGAACGGATCGTGGTAGCGCACCTTGGCGCCGCGCCGCTCCAGCAATTCGATCAGCAGCAGCGCCGGGCTTTCGCGCAAATCGTCGACATTCCTCTTGTAGGCGACGCCCAGCACCAGCACTTCAGCCCCCGCGAGCGCCTTATGCTGGCGCGTGCTCAGCGCCTCGCTCACCTGATCGATGGTGTAGCGCGGCAGGCGCGTCAGCACGTCCCCCGCCAGATCGATGAAGCGCGTGGATTCACCGAACGCGCGCGCCTTCCAGGTGAGATAGAAAGGATCGACGGGAATGCAGTGCCCGCCGAGGCCCGGCCCCGGATAGAATGGCATGAAGCCGAACGGTTTCGTTTTCGCCGCGTCGATCACCTCCCAGGCGTCGATATCCATGCCGCGGAAAATGAATTTCAGCTCGTTCACCAGCGCAATGTTCACCATGCGAAAGATATTCTCGGTGAGCTTCACCGCTTCCGCCGTTTTGAGATCGCGCACCGGCACGGTCTGTGTGATGCGCCCGTAGAGCGCCTCCAGCATCCTCCGCTCGAGATCGGAATTTGCGCCAACCACCTTTGGGATCGTCGCCGTATCGAATTTCGGATTGCCGGGATCTTCGCGCTCGGGGCTGTATCCCAGCGCGAAATCACGGCCCGCAATGAGGCCGGAGAGCCGCTCCAACGGCGGACGCACTATGTCCTCCGTGGTGCCGGGATAGGTCGTCGATTCCAGCACCACGAGCTGCCCGCGCCGCAGCCGCGCGCCGATCGCCTCCGCCGCCAGCGATACATAGCTGAGATCGGGCTCGCGATGCGCCGAGATCGGCGTCGGCACGCAGATCACCAGCACGTCGGGCGCATCGAGGCCGGCGAAATCCGCCGTAGCGTGGAAGCCCGGCGCTGCGGCCAACGCCGCCACCCGCGCGTCGGCGATATGGCTCATATACGAGCGCCCGGCGGCCAGCGCCTCGATCTTCGCCGCATCGACATCGAAGCAATGCAGCACGAAGCCCTTGGCCGCGAAGGCCATCGCCAGCGGCAGGCCGACATAGCCCATGCCGATCACGCCGATCGTCAGCGCGCTGGCCGCCGCGCGCGCCTCGAAGGCCGCGACGAAGGCTTCGTCGATCTTGTCTGCGCCGGGGCGCACTGCGTCGGCCATGTAGTCTTCCGTGTGGATAGGGTTCGCCGTGTCTAGGGCCAAATCGGCGCAAGTTGAAGGCGCCCGCGGCCCTCCGCGGCCCCCTTGGCGATGCTCTGTTTACGGAGGATGGCGTAGCCCGAATGGCCTGCCAGAAGGGCCCGCGGGACGCTGCTTGACAGCCTCAGGCGCTTCGCGTTCAGTCCGCGTCCGCGCGCCTCGCACGGTCGGCGCGCCTGGCGCTATTTTCGCCATGCTCGCCCGCTAAAGCGCCGGGCGCGTTTTCGCCAAGTAGAGTTTCCGGCGCGGTTTTTCCCGATGACAGTGGATCCCATCGCCATAGGCCGCGAAGTGCTCCGCGCCGAAGCCGAGGCGCTGCAGCAGCTCGCGGGCCGGCTGGACGGCGCCTTCGCGCAAGCGGTCGAGGTGTTGCGCGGCGTGCGCGGGCGCGTCGTCGTCACCGGCATGGGCAAAAGCGGGCACATCGCGCGCAAGATAGCGGCGACGTTCGCCTCCACCGGCAGGCCAGCGATGTTCGTGCATCCGGGCGAGGCCAGCCACGGCGATCTGGGCATGATCACGGCGGACGATTGCGTGCTGGCCATCTCCCGCTCGGGCGAAACGCGCGAGATGAGCGATCTGGTCTATCATGCGCGCCGGCTGGGCGTGCCGCTGGTGGCGATGACGTTCGCCTCCGACAGCACATTGGCGGACGTGGCCGATGTGAAGCTCATCCTGCCCGACACGGGCGAAGCGATGGACGACACGCCCGCCCCCACCACTTCCACCACGCTCTGCCTTGCCCTGGGCGATGCGCTGGCCGTAGCCGTGCTGCGCGCGAACGGCTTCTCCACCAGCGATTTTCGCGCGCTGCATCCCGGCGGCAAACTCGGCGCGATGCTTTCGCATGTAAGCGATCTGATGGTGAAGGGTGATGCGCTGCCGCTGGTGACGGTCGACACGCCGTTCCATCCGATGGTGGTCGAGATGTCGCAGAAGCGCCTAGGCTGCGTCGGCGTGACGGACGCCTCCGGCGCGCTCGTCGGCGTGGTGACGGACGGCGATCTGCGCCGCCACCTGACAGCCGACCTCTTCACCCGCACCGCCGGCGAGATCATGACGGCGAACCCGCACACGATCAGCGCCCACGCCACCGCCGCAGACGCAGTGCGCATCCTCAACGAGCTCAAAGTCACCGTGCTGTTCGTGCTAGAGGCCGGCAAGCCGGTGGGCGCCGTGCACCTGCACGCCTTCCTGGCCGCGGGCGTCCGCTAGCGCGCGATAATATCGCGAAACATTTTGCGATTTGCCCGGCGCGGCAAAAGCGTGGATAGGCCGCCCGCTCCGTGGAAAGGAACAGAATGCCCATCCCCTTCATCGACCTTCAAGCGCAACGCCGGCGGCTGGGGCCGCGCATCGAGGCGGCGATCGGGCGCGTGCTGGAGAGCGGGCAATTCATCCTCGGCGCGGAAGTGCGGCAGTTCGAAGCGGCGCTGGCGCACTTCGGCCAGGCCAAGCATGCCGTAGCGTGCGCCAACGGCACGGACGCGCTGCTGATCCCGCTACGCGGATGGGGCGTGGGCCCGGGAGACGCCGTGTTCTGCCCGAGCTTCACTTTTGCCGCGACAGCGGAAGTGGTGGCGCTGGCGGGCGCAACGCCCGTGTTCGTCGACGTGCTGAGCGACACCTACAACATGGACGCCGCCCACCTCGACCGCGCGATCGCAGCGGTGGCTAAACAGGGCGCGCTGCGCCCGCGCGCGGTGATCGCCGTGGATTTGTTCGGCCAGCCGGCGGATTATCCCGCGATCGCTGCCGTGGCGGCGAAACACAAGCTGAAGCTCATCGCAGATTCCGCGCAATCCTTCGGCTGCACGCTCAACGCCAAGCACCCCCTCGCCTGGGCGGACGCGGCGACCACGAGTTTCTTCCCGGCCAAGCCCCTCGGCTGCTACGGCGATGGCGGCGCCATCCTCACCAATAGCGACGAAGACATGGCGGTGTTCCGCTCCGTCGCGGTGCACGGCCAGGGAGCCGATCGGTACGACAATGTGCGCATCGGGCTGAACAGTAGGCTCGACACCATCCAGGCCGCGATCCTGATCGAAAAGCTGGCCATCTTCGCCGACGAGATCGAAAAGCGCGAAGCGATCGCGCAGCGCTACATCGCGGGTCTCAAGGCGCACGTGCGCGCTGCCCCCACGGTGATCGCTGGCGGCGTCTCAACCTGGGCGCAATTCACCATCGAGCATGACGACCGCGATGGCCTCGCCGCGCATTTGAAGGCGGCGGATGTGCCGACGGCGATCTATTATCCCCGTCCGCTGCATCAACAGACGGCCTACCGCCATTTCCCGCATGGCGAAGGCGGGCTGCCGGTGTCGGAAGCGATCGCCCAGCGGGTGCTGAGCCTACCGATGCACCCCTATCTCGACGCGCCGACGCAAGACCGCATCGTGGCGGCCGTGGCGGCCTTCCGCGGCTAGCTTGCGGGCCAGCGCGGGCCGGCGCATCCTCCCAGGCATAGGGAGGCCGCAATGGCGGATTTCTGGCGGGCCGGCGTTCTGGCGGCGCTGACGCTTGCGCTGTGCGGCGCGGCGCGCGCGCAAACCGAGGCGCTCGCCGCGGTGACCCCCGCATCCGTAGTTGAGCCGGACGTCGAGCAATCGATCCAGACGCGTCTGTCCAGCACCGACAGGATGCTCGCCTCGGTGACGATCGACGGTAAAGGCCCTTACGCTTTCATTGTCGACACTGCGGCCGAACGCTCGGTGATCTCGCGCGAACTGGCCGAAGCGCTGGCGCTGCCGGAAGTCGGCCGTTCACGGCTGCTGTCCATGACGTCGGTGCGCGACGTGACGAAAGTCGCCGTGCCGGATCTTTCCTTCCTGCCCGGCAAAAAGCGCGACATCGAAGCCTTCATCTTGCGCGAAACGAATATCGGCGCCGCCGGCGTGTTGGGCATCGATGCGCTGCGCGGCCAGCGCGTCGTACTCGATTTCAAGACGCAGCAATTACACGTCGGCCCGGCGCCGCGCCGTCGCGCGAATGCGCGGGTCGAGAACGAGGTGCTGGTGCGCGCCCGCAGCCGCTACGGCCAGCTCGTGCTGGCGGATTCCCATATCGGCGGCGAACCCGTGGACGTGATTATCGATTCGGGCCTGCAAGTGAGCGTCGGCAACGACGCGCTGCGCCGGCTGCTGACGACGGGGCGCAACCGGGTGCAGACGATCACCCTGATCAGCGTCACAGGGGAAACGTTCACCGCCGAATACACCCGCGCCAATAAGCTGGTGATCGGCGAGGCCGCGTTCATGGACATGCCCGTCGCGTTCGCGCAGGCGCCGTTTTTCGCGCGCATGAAGCTGACGCGCCGGCCGGCGCTTTTGCTGGGCATGGATTCGCTGCGCCTGTTCGAACGCGTATCCGTGGACTTCCCGAACCGGGAAGCCTCGTTCCTGTTTCCGCCGGGCGTGCGCCGCGAACGCGATAGCGAGCCGGGCGGCTAGCTCGCCGCCGGCAACCGCATCGGCGCGACGCCGGCGTTCTCCAGATAGGAATCGATCACCTCGTCGGGCGGGCCGAACCTTACGAGGTGGCCGTCCTGCATCCAGGCGACGAGGTTGCATACGCTGCGCACCATCTCCAGCGAATGGCTGGCCAGCACCACCACGCCGGCCCGCGCCACATAGGAACGCAAGCGCTCCTCCGCCTTGGCGACGAACGCCGCGTCCCCCGCAGAAAGCCACTCGTCGAGCACCAGCACGTCCGCCGGCAGCGCCGTGCAGAGCGCGAAGGCAAGCCGCGCGCGCATGCCGTCTGAATAGGTGCGCACTGGCAGCTGCAGAAAATCGCCGAGGCCGGTGAAATCCAGGATGTCCTTGCGCGCGGCCTCGATCTCCTCACCGCGCGCGCCCAACAGCAGCAGCGGCAGTTCGATATTGTCGCGCCCGGAAAGCTCCGAATTGACGCCGAGCCCGCGGTCGATCAACGGCACCACGCGCCCGCTGATGCGGATGCGTCCGCGTGTGGGATGGGCGACGCCGGCGATCACGCGCAGCAAGGTGGATTTGCCCGAGCCGTTCTGCCCGATGAGGCCCAGCCGGTCGCCGGATTTGAGCGCGAAGGAAACGTTGCGCAGCGCGTTCACCGCCACGCGCCCACCGCCCGTGTTCAACCGCCCCTCGCCCCAATGCTTGAGGATCGTCACCTTCAGCGAACGCCCCGTCACCTCATAGACGGGGTATTCGAGATCGACATTTTCGAGACGGACTTCGGCCATGCGTCAGAGCCAGTAATAGACGCGCCGCCGCGCGAGCCCGAGCGCGCCGTACGCCAGCAACGCCATCACCGCCAACACCGAAAGCGACACGGTCCAATTCAGCACGCTGGGATAGCGGTCCATCAGCGGCGCGCGCACCAGCTCGATCAGGTGGTAGAACGGATTGATCTCGAAAAAGATCGCGCGCACGCCGCCCTGATCGGGCCGCCACACGATCGGCGTCATGAAGAAGACGATCTGCATCACATTGCCGAGCAGCTGCGACACGTCGCGGAAACGGGCGCACAACGGCCCAAGGAAAAGCCCGGCGCAGAAGCCGATCGCCACCAGCACCGCCATGCCAGGGATCGCCAGCCACACTGTCGCCGCCACCGGAATGCCGAACAGCACGATGATGCCGCCAATGACGAGCAGGTTATGCAGGAAGATGATCACGTTGCGCGCCAGCATCCGCGCCACCAGGATCGGGATCGGCAGCGGCACGCCGCGCAAATGCGGCTCCGCTTCGATCACCACCTGCGTGGATTCCTGTGTGACCGTGAAAATGAACCCCCAGACGAGGAAGCCGCAGCCCAGGAAATAGAGATATTCCTTGAACGGCTGGCGGAAGATCTGGCCGTAGAGAACGGCGAGGCCGAGGATCAGCGCCATCATACTGAGGCTGATCCAGAACGGGCCGATAAGCGAGCGGCGGTAGCGCATCAGGATGTCTTGCCGCGCCATCAGCCACCAAATTCGCCAGCGCGTGAACGTCGCCCTCAAGTCTTGCAATGAACCGTTCATCACCTGAACATAAACGCCCCGACCGCCCCCGCGCCTCAACCCTGGCATGGGGCCAGGGCCCCGGCAAGCGCCAGGGCGCGGCCGTTCAGCGGCTAAGGGCCGCGAGCGCCGCGGCCCTCCGCGCCCGCCCGCGGCGGCGGCCTTGGAAGCACCTTCAGGAGGGACGATGCGCGGCTTGGTGATCGGCGGCTCGGGCTACCTGGGCGCACGGCTGGTGCGCGCGCTGGGCCCGCGGGGACTGGCGACGCATCGCACGCCGCATGCGCCCGATCAGGTCGCGTTCGACGCTGAGAAGATGCGCCTCTCCGATCTCTTGCCCCAGCTTCCCGGCGATCTGACGCACGTTTTCGCACCCTATGGCGCGATCAATCCCGAAGCGATCGCGCGCGATCCCGCGCGCTTCGCCGCGATCAATGTCGCCGGCATGATCGGGGTGCTGAAGGATGCGCTGGATGCGGGGCTGAAACCGGTCTTCTTCTCGACCGATTACGTGTTCGACGGGGCGCATGGCGGCTGGACAGAGGAAGACGCTCCCCGCCCGCTGACGGCCTATGGCGCGCAGAAGCTCGCGGTGGAGGCCTGGCTCGCCACGGTGGGCGCGCCCTGGCTGACGGTGCGGCTCTCCAAACTGGTGAGCGGCGACCGCGACACTCATTCCGTTTTGGGACAATGGGTGAACGATTTTTTTGAAGGCCGGCCGCAGCGGTGCGCCGCCGATCAAATCTTCTCCCCTACCTTTGTCGACGACGCCGCCGGCGCGGTCGTCGCGCTGTGCGATGCGGGCGCGCAGGGGCTGTTCCATGTGGCGGCGCCCGAGGCGCTGAGCCGGCTCGATCTGCTGAACCTGCTGTATGACGCGGCGCGCGAGCACCGCGACGATCTGGTGATCGAGATCACCCCCTGCCGCCTGCACGATCTGAATTTCGCCGAAAAGCGTCCCCTCAACACCGCCTTGTCGAGCGAAAAGCTGCGCCGAACGATCGATTGGCGCTT
>JBFWWB010000111.1:0-8703 GCA_050246435.1 Hyphomonadaceae bacterium | reverse complement strand
ACTGGCTTGGTCAAGAAAAATACCTTTCCGGGGAGCCCGCTCGGCGCATGAGCACTGCAGACGATTTGATCCAACTTGTTCCTGACAAGACGATTTCGGCGCGGGAATTCGGCGTCGCCAGCGATAATCAAATTCCAGCTTTCTCGAAGGGCAATGAATAAGTCCCCGAGCTCGACGACGCCTATCGCTTCGATCCGCAAACCACGCTGGCCATCCTCGCGGGCTTCGCGTTCAACCGCCGGGTGATGGTGCAGGGCTATCACGGCACCGGCAAGTCGACCCATATCGAGCAGGTGGCGGCGCGCCTCAACTGGCCGTGCATCCGGATCAATCTCGACAGCCACGTCAGCCGCATCGACCTCGTCGGCAAGGACGCCATCGTCCTGAAGGACGGCAAGCAGATCACCGAATTCCGCGAAGGCATCCTGCCGTGGGCGCTGCAGCGGCCGGTGGCGATCTGCTTCGACGAATACGACGCGGGCCGGCCCGACGTGATGTTCGTGATCCAGCGTGTGCTGGAAGCCAGCGGCAAGCTCACCCTGCTGGATCAGAACCGGGTGATCAGCCCAAACAAATTCTTCCGCCTGTTCTCGACAACGAACACGGTGGGCCTCGGCGATACGACCGGGCTCTATCACGGCACGCAGCAGATCAACCAAGGCCAGATGGACCGCTGGTCGATCGTCACCACGCTCAACTATCTGGAACACGACGCGGAAGCCGCGATCGTGCTCGCCAAGGCCGGCAAGACGTACGACACCCCCGAAGGCCGCCGCATGATCGGCGCGATGGTCCGTGTGGCGGATATGACGCGCAACGCCTTCATGAACGGGGACATCTCCACGGTCATGAGCCCGCGCACTGTGATCACTTGGGCTGAAAACGCGCAGATCCTCGGCGATCTGGGCCTCGCCTTCCGAGTGACCTTCCTCAACAAGTGCGACGAGCTGGAGCGGCCCACGGTTGCGGAATTCTACCAGCGCGCCTTCGGCGCCGATCTGCCGGAATCCGCCACGCGCGTGAAGGTCGCCTAGCGGTTTCGCATGGCGGAGATCCGCGCAGCGGAAGGTGCGGCGGCGCCGCGCTTCGCGTGGACGCCGCGGCGCATCATCGCCGCCACGCTGATCGGGCTGTGTCTCTCGGTTTTCGCGGTCGGCTATTTCTACGTCTATTGGCGGCGCGCTGATCTCGATATCGTGCTCGTCTATCAGGGCCTGCGCTTCAACGAAGGCCTGCCGCAAACCTTCTACGATCACACCGGCTATCTGTATTATCTGCTGCTCGGCTGGTGGTACGGGCTGCTGCACGCCGTGGGTCTGCTGCCGGTCGATACCGTTTCCGCATTGCCGCCGGCGGCCGATCGCGCGGCGTATGACGCGACATGGACGGCGTTGGTGCGCGCCGGCCGGGTTTTCTCGCTGCTGTGTGCGTGCGCGTATGTCGGGGCATTCGCTTGGCTCGTGCGCCAGGCGTTTCGTGACGGGAAGGCCGCCGCATTCGCTGCGTTCGCGCTCGCCTGCGCCGTCGCCACGCAAGCGCGGGTGCTGCGCACAGAGATGATCTCGGGCGCGTTCGTCGCGTTCGCGTTGATCTTGACCTTGCTGGCGATCCAGGCGCCGCGGGCGCTGCGGCGCGCCGGGCTGATGGCGTTGGCGGGCGGTTGCGCCGCGCTGGCGATGGAAATGAAAGTGCAGGCGGTGATTCCGCTGCTGGCCGTGCCGGCCGTCGCGCTAAGTGTCGGTCGCCGCAGCGAATCCGGGCGGGAGCCCACGGGGTGGCCGTTGGCGGCGGGCCTCGCTGTGGCGGGCGCGGCTGCGGCGTACGCTGCCTGGGCGCTTGTGTTCCAGCACGCCTTCAGCCGTGATGCGGCGGGCGTCTATCCGCCGATCGCCAACCTGCCGGATGGCCTTTATCAGGCGATGTTGCTGGCCTGGCCGCTGATCGCGATCGCCGTCTACGCCGCTGTGTGGCGCACGCAAGCCAGCGACGCGCTGGCCGCCGCCGGCGCGCTCACGCTCGGCGCCGGCGTCGGCGCGCTGCTTTTGCTGGTGCGCCTGCAGACGCCGAACGTCCTGGCGATCGCGCATCCGATTGAGCATATGTTCGGCTTCGCCGCGCAATTCCATCCGGAAATGGGCGAAGACGTCGCGGGCGGCTTCGCGGGGCGTTTGCTTGCCGCAGCGTGGGATTCGGTCGCCACGCATTTATTCGTGCTGCATCCGACGAACCGCCCGGCGCTGCTCGCGGAATGGTTCGCGCTGGGCGCGATCTATGTCGCCTGGCGGCGCGGGGAGCGCGCTGTAGTGTATCAGGCCAGTGTCCTCATCCTCGCTGCCTGGGGCATGGACGCGATCTTCGCCGTGCGCAGCCTCAAGAAATATTACCTGCTCTATTCCGATCCGTTCCTGATCTTGGCGGCGGCGCGCATGGCGGCGCATTTCCCGCAGGTCTGGGCTGCCCCGCGCACGCGCCATTTCGTGATATGGGGCGGTGTCGCAGCGATCCTGTGGGCGCACGTCGCGCCCATCCGGTGGGCGCTGTCCAAGCGCCAGGAGGTGCAGGCTTGCCTGCTGCTTCCAGATTATATCGCCGACGTGGCGTTTCCATATTGCCCGCCGCCGCCTAAGCGAGCCGGAAGCTTGTGATCTTGGCCCCGCGCATGGTGATGGGGATGACGTGTGGATTGCGCAGCGCGAGCCAATCCTCGTAGCCAAAATTCGGGTCGCACGTCGCAAGCACGGCGGAGATGAATTGGCCATGCGTGCAGATGGCGGGAAGCGTGTGCTTGTTGGCTGCGATATCGCTTAGCGCGCCGAGCGCGCGGCGGCGCACCTGCGCGATGCTTTCCCCGCCTTCCGGCGCGTAATGCTCGTCGGCGTAGGAGCGTAGAACATGGGCGCGCCAATCGTCGAGCGCAGTCGCCGCCAGGCGGCGTTCCTGCAGGCGGCGATCGATTTTGACGGTGCGCCCGAGGGCCGCCGCGAGCGGCTGCATCGTCGTCAGCGCGCGCTTGTAGGGGCTCGAATAGATCGCATCGATCGGCTGGCGGGAGAGCACCTCCGCCAGCTCCTTGGCGGCGGCCACGCCCGGCCCGGTCAAGGGCGATTCCGGCTCCTGCCCGACGGCATGGCTGTGCCGGATCAGCAAGAGCCGCGTTTCCGCGATATCCACCATGGGGTTCGCCGGAGCAAAAGCCTTTCGCCGCAACGAGGAGGCGGGTTATCTCTAGAAGGCGATGTCTCAGAAAGAAACCCCGGCCGAGCTGTTCAAGCGCGCCATCGCGCAATCCACGCGCGCGTTGGCCGGCGCGGAGGATCTTGAGGTCACGTTCGGCGCGGAGGGGCCGCGGCTCTCCCAGGGCCGCGTCGTGCTGCCGCACCCCCCGCGTCACCTGCATGGCGAGGAGGCGGCCCGCCTGCGCGGCGTGGCGGATGGGCTTGCGTTGCGCATCGCCCACCATGACGCCGGCGCACACGCCGCCCGCCGGCCCGCCGGCGCCGGCGCGCGCGAATTGTTCGACGCGGCGGAGGATATGCGCTGCCAGGCTTTGGGCGCGAACGCGCTGCAGGGCGTCGCCGCCAACCTCACCGCGGCGCTGGAAGAGAAATACGAACGCAAGGGCTTTTCCCGCATCGAAGACCGCAACACGGCGCCGCTGTCGGATGCGCTGGCGCTGCTAGTGCGCGAACGCCTGACAGGCGAGGCGCCGCCGGAGATTGCGCGCGGCGTGGTCGGTTCCTGGCGCAAGGAGATTGAGGAGAAGGCCGGCGCCACGCTCGATAAGCTGAGCGCCAGCATAGACGATCAAAGGCATTTCGCGCAGCTCGCGCGCGATCTGATCCGCGATCTCGATATGGCCGATGAGCTGGGCGATCACGCCAGCGACGAGACGGACGAGAACGCGCCCGAACAGCAGGCGCCCGAACCGCAGGTCGATGAGGGCGATCAGCAGCCGCAGGAGGATCAATCCACCGAAGCGCAGGCGACGGATGCCGAAAGCGACGCCGACAGCGAGGACGCGAGCGAGTTCGAGCTCGAATCCGATACCGACGCTTCCGACGACACGGACGAGCCCGAAGATGGCGATACGCCGATCCGGCCGAATTTCCGCTCCCAGCCGGGCGATCCGAGCGCGCAATACAAGGTGTACACGCGCGCGCACGACGAGGTGATCGCCGCCGAGGCGCTGTGCGATTCCGAGGAATTGACGCGCCTGCGCGCTTATCTCGATCAGCAATTGAAGCCGCTGCAGGGCGCGGTGGGCCGCTTGGCGAACCGGCTGCAACGCCGCCTGCTGGCCAAGCAGAACCGCGCCTGGACGTTCGATCTGGAAGAGGGTCTGCTCGACTCCGCGCGTCTCACGCGGGTGATCGTCGATCCGCTCTCGGCGCTTTCGTTCAAGCAGGAAGACGATGCGGAATTCCGCGATACGGTGGTCACTCTGCTGCTCGACAATTCCGGTTCGATGCGCGGGCGGCCGATCATGGTGGCGGCCCTATGCGCCGATATCCTGGCGCGCACCTTGGAGCGTTGCGGCGTCAAGGTTGAACTGCTGGGCTTCACGACGCGCGCCTGGAAGGGCGGAACCAGTAAGGAAGATTGGGTGAAGGCCGGGCGGCCGCCCAATCCCGGCCGCCTCAACGATTTGCGCCATGTGATCTACAAGGCGGCGGATGCGCCCTGGCGGCGCGCGCGGCGCAATCTCGGCCTCATGATGCGCGAGGGGTTGCTGAAAGAGAATATCGATGGCGAAGCGCTGCTGTGGGCGCATGAGCGCCTGATCGCGCGCCCGGAGCAGCGGCGCATCCTGATGGTGATTTCGGACGGCGCGCCGGTGGACGATTCCACACTGTCGGCCAATCCGGGCAACTATCTCGAGCAGCATCTGCGCGCGGTGATCGATTACGTTGAGAACCGCAGCCCAGTGGAGCTCATCGCCATCGGTATCGGCCATGACGTGACGCGGTATTATCGCCGCGCCGTGACAATCGTGGATGCGGAGCAATTGGGCGGCGCGATGACCGAAAAGCTCGCCGAATTGTTCGATGAGGATGGCGCCGCCATGGATACGCGCGGCGGGCGCGGGCGCGGCATCGCCGCATGAAGCCTATCGGCGCCGCCGCTGCGGCACTTTTGTTGTTGGCGAGCGCCTGCGCGGGCGCGCAGGAAACGCCGCCGCAGCCCGCCGGCTGGCAAGCACTGACGATTGAGACGAAGCCTGCGCCGATCTCGCAGACCGCCGGAAACGGGGCCCGTTACGGCGCGCTCATTTTCCGCGGCGGCCTGGAGCTCAAAGCCGCGAACGGCATGTTCGGCGGTTGGTCCGGGTTAGAGATCGACAAAGGCGGGCGCATCACCGCCGTGTCGGATGACGGGGCCTTCTTCGAGGCCAAAGTCGTGCTCGATGCGGCCGGCGATCTCACAGGGCTAAGCGACGCGCGCATCGCGCTGATGCGCGGCCTGAAGGGCGAACCGCTCGACAGCAAGGAATGGCAGGATGCCGAAGATATCGCGCGCTTGCCGGATGGCCGCTACGCCGTGAGCTTCGAGCGTCATCATCGCATCTGGATCTACGATCTCGACGGCAAGGGGCCGCTTGCGGGCGGCGTCGAAGGCCCCGCGGCGCCACAGGATATGGGCGAGAACGAAGGCCTCGAAGCGCTCACCGCAACGCCTGAGGGCGATTTGATCGCGGGGCGCGAATTTTCCGCCGATCACAAGCCGCCGACGCAATTCTTCCGTATGCGGATCGACGGCAATGGCGGCTGGATCGCCGGCCCCGCGCAGGTTTCGGAAAACTACGCGCTTGTGGCGCTGCGGCCGCTGCCCGGCGGCGATTATCTCGCTCTGGAGCGCTTCTGGTTTCCTATTCTCGGCAGCCGCACGGAGTTGCGCCGCTACAAGGCCGCGGGCCTCGCCGATGCGCGCCCGCATCTCGATGGGCCGGTGCTGGCCTCGTTGCTGAAGCCGCTGGCGCTCGACAATTTCGAGGGCCTGGCGGTGACGCCCGGGGCGAATGGAGCCACACGCCTTTACATCATCTCGGACGACAATTTCAGCGCGTCGCAGCGCACGCTGCTCTACGCGTTCGATCTGCCTGCTGAGGAATCGACCGCGAAAGGCGCGCCGCGTTAGGCGGCGGCCGATTCCGCGAGCTTCTTCTTGAGATCGCGCCTGATCTTAGCGGCGCGCTCGGAAAGTTTCGTTTCATCCGCCTTGGTGAGAAAGGCGTCCAGGCCGCCATTGTGATCGACCGTGCGCAGCGCCGCCGCCGTCACCCGCAGCTTGAACGAACGCCCGAGCGCATCGCTGGCCAGCGTGACGTTCACGAGGTTCGGCGCGAATTCGCGCTTCGTCTTGATATTGGAGTGGCTGACGAGATGGCCGATCTGGCGGCCGGTTCCGGTCAGTTCGCAGCGACGAGACATGATTTAAGCGCCAAGGCGTGGAAACAGGGAAAACGAGGGCCGGACGAATAGGCAAGCAGCGCCTTCCGGTCAAGCGGGGCGGGGATGAACGGCCAGGGGAATTCGCTTGGGCCATGCGCCGGTTGGCCTTTCGCGTAGGAAGCGTGCGTCGCCACATGGCTCCCTTTTATGGTTAATGTATATCCGGGAAATTGTGGTTAATACGGGGTTAACCCCAAAATATAGATTGGACTAAAACAGGAACATTCGAAAGTAAGTGATTCGTCGATGATTCGTTCCGCGTTCTTTCTCTTTTGAGGCGAGCTGAAACCGTGAATGCGCCAATCGCGCGTACGCACGCCGCACGGGGTCTGGACGGCTTGCAAACGCCGCCGCGCCCGCCACATCAAAGACGAGCCGGACAGCACGGGGGAGGATTTGACCGCGCGCCCTGAGTCCCGTTCCGAGGCCCCCGTCGTTGCCGTTCTGGGGCCGACCAATACCGGCAAGACGCATCTGGCGATCGAGCGCATGCTCGCCCATGCGGACGGCATGATCGGGCTGCCGCTGCGTCTTCTGGCGCGCGAGGTCTACGATAAGGTCGTCGCCGCGAAGGGCGCGCACGCCGCGGCGCTGATCACCGGCGAAGAGCGGATCGCCCCGCCTACGGCGCGCTATTTCATCTGCACTGCCGAAGCCATGCCGCTGGACCGGCGTTGCGCGTTCCTGGCGGTTGATGAAATCCAGCTCGCGACAGATCCCGATCGCGGGCATGTTTTCACCGATCGCATCCTGCACGCGCGTGGCCTTGGGGAAACGATGCTGCTGGGGTCGGATGTGGTGCGCCCTCTGGTGCGCCGGCTGCTGCCGGAAGCCCGCATCGAGCGACGTGAGCGCTTCTCCACGCTTTCCTACGTCGGCCCGCGCAAGATCACCAAGCTGCCGAAGCGCACGGCCATCGTCGCGTTCTCGGCGGAGGAGGTCTACGCGATCGCCGAGGTGATCCGCCGCCAGCGCGGCGGTGCGGCGGTGGTGATGGGCGCGCTCAGCCCGCGCACGCGCAACGCGCAGGCGGCGCTCTATCAGTCGGGCGAGGTGGATTTCCTCGTGGCCACTGACGCGATCGGCATGGGCCTCAATCTCGACGTCGATCACGTCGCGTTCGCTGCGCAGGCTAAGTTCGACGGGCGGCGCCATCGCGCGTTGCGTGCGGATGAGATCGCCCAGATCGCTGGTCGCGCGGGCCGCTTCCGCAACGAAGGCACGTTCGGCGAAACCGGCGATTGCCCGCAATTCGACGAAGAAGCCGTCGCGCGCGTCGAGAACCACGAATTCGAGCCGGTGTTTTCAGTCGAATGGCGCAACCGCGATCTTGATTTCCGCTCCATTGCGGTGTTGCAGCAATCGCTGCAGCGGCCGCCGGATAGGCCGGGCCTGCTGCGCGTGCGCGGCGCGGAAGACGAAGAGGTTCTGAAGCGCCTGGCGCTCGA
Organism: Hyphomonadaceae bacterium; assembly: GCA_050246435.1. GTDB lineage: Bacteria > Pseudomonadota > Alphaproteobacteria > Caulobacterales > Aquidulcibacteraceae > JAKFWI01. The sequence continues at coordinate 806 of JBFWWB010000111.1, read as the reverse complement.
TCCTGACATCGAAGCGCGCGCCGCAACGCCCGCGGCCGTGCGGCTGCTTTGGGACATCTGCCAGGTGCCCGATTATCGCAAGGTCACGGTGGATGAACATGCGCGCCTACTCGGTGCGTTCGCGCGGCACTTGCTGGAGCGCGGACGCTTGCCGGCGGATTGGGTCGCGCGCGAAGTGGGAAGGCTCGATCGCATCGAGGGCGATCTTGACGCGCTGCAGGCGCGGCTCGCGCATATCCGCACTTGGACTTACGCCGCCCATCACGCCGATTGGATCGAAGATGCCGCGCATTGGGTCGAGCGCACGCGTGCGATCGAGGAAATGCTGAGCGACGCGCTGCACGCTTTGCTGACGCAGCGTTTCATCGACCGCCGCACCAGCGCGCTGCTGCGCCGGCTCAAGGATGATGACGGTCTGCTCGCCGGCGTCGCCGCAGAAGGCGAGGTGACGGTGGAGGGCCATTATGTCGGCCGTCTGCAAGGGTTGCAGTTCAAGCCCGATCCGCGTGCGGCAGGCCGCGAAGGTCGCGCCGTGCGCAATGCGGCGATGAAGGCGCTTGGGCCGGAGGTGCTGCGACGCCTGGCGGCGATCACCGCGGCGGCTGATTTCGCCTTCAGCCTGGACGGCGCGGCGGTGCGTTACGAGAACGCGGCGATCGCGCGGATTTCGCCGGGCGCGGCGTTGCTGCGCCCGCAGATCGACCTCGTCGGTGCGGAGGCCGCCGATCCGATGGCGCGCCGGCGCGCGACGGTCCGGCTGGAGGCGTGGGTCGGCGCGCAGATCGCGCGCGATCTTGCGCCGCTGA
>JBFWWB010000110.1:0-8753 GCA_050246435.1 Hyphomonadaceae bacterium | reverse complement strand
GCTTCACGGCCGCGCCGATGCAGATACCCACGTCCTCCACGGTGTGGTGCATGTCGATATGCAGGTCGCCCGAGGCCCTCACCTCGAGGTCGAAGCCGCCATGTTTCGCGAAGCTCTCCAGCATATGGTCCAGGAAGCCGATGCCCGTGGCGACGGTCGCCAGGCCGGTCCCGTCCAGATTGAGGGAGACGGCGATGTCCGTCTCCTTGGTGGCTCGCTTGATTGCGCCTTCCCGCATCGGTCGTTCTGGTCCTTCACGCCCCGGTTGTCCGCGTCTTCGCGCGCACCGTAAGCCTGCGAAGATTTATCCCATACTAACCATTCCATCCTAGCCGTTCTTCGATGCGCAGCGCGGAAAAGGATCCCGGCAAAGCGGCCCGGCGCTCGCGGTCCATCGCGGCGCGCTTCACCGTGTTCGTCTGCGTCCTGCTGCTGGTGGTCGGCGCGACGGCGGTGCTGGTGCTGCGCGGGGAGACGGAGCGGCAGTCCCGTGAGCATGTCCGCGGGATCATGCGGGAGGTTGGGGCGGCCTATGCGCCGCGGTTCGCCGCCTACGTCAGCGCCGGCGGCCAGACGGACCGCCGCCCCCTCGACGTCTTCATGGAAATGCCGTTCGTCACCGAGGTGAACCTAACGGACGCCGCCGGCATCCGCATCGCGAGCAGGACGCGGCCCGGCGCCGCCCTGGACGGCGAACGGCTCGTCCTGCCGCTGACGCACGAAGGCGCGCGTGTCGGCACGCTTTCATTCACGGTCGCCCGGCAACGTCTGGTCGCCGGCGATCCGTTCTCGTTCTGGCTGCCCTTCGCGCTGTTGGCCGCGGTGGTGCTGGCGGCCATTCCGTTGACGGCGATCATGGTCCGCCGCGCGATGACACCGCTGCGCCAGCTGACTGCGTTCGCTGAAGGCGTGGCTGCCTCCCGTTTGGCCGAGCGCATCGAGATCAGAACCGGCGACGAGTTCGAAACGCTCGCCGGCGCCTTCAATCACATGATGGCGCGGCTGGATGCCTCGGTCCGCCGCATCCAGCGCCTCGCCTTTGTCGATCCCGTCACCGAATTGCCCAACGCCGACCGTTTGCAGCGCGATCTGCGCGCCGCAATCGCCGCTGCTGCGCAGGAGGGCACCCCCGGCGCGTTGTTCCTGTTGCAGCTTGAGCGCCTGCACAAGGCAGGCGAAACGCTCGGCAAGGAGGCCGCCCACGATCTCGTCAACGCCACGGCGCTGCGCCTGGCCAGCGCAGTGAAGGCCGCTGACCCCTGGGCGGAAGCGGGGGCCGTCGCCTGCGCCCGCGCGCCGATGCTCGCCCGCCTGGCGGGGGATGAGTTCGCGATCCTTTTTCCCAGTTTGCCGCGCGGGGTGGAGTTGCGCGGCCTGGCCAACGCGTTGATGCAGCCGTTCGAGCAGCCGTTCGAATGGCGCGAGCATCGCGTTTCCTTCTCCTGCCACCTGGGCGCCGCCTTTTTCCCGCGCGATGGGCGCGATGCGGAAGAGGTGATGCGCCACGCTCGCCTGGCGTTGAATGCGGCGGGCGAGAATTCCCTTCGGATGCGGTTCTTCACCCGCTCGCTCGACCGTGCCGCCGCGGCGCGGCTCAATCTTGAGAAGGAAATGCGCGCCGCCCTGGAGCAGAACCAGTTCCGCGCCTATTTCCAGCCCAAGGTGAACCTCCGAACCGGGCGCATAGCCGGCGCCGAGGCGCTGGCGCGCTGGGTGCGGCCCGACCGCAGTGTCATCAGCCCCGGCAAGTTCATTCCCGCGGTGGAAAAGATGGGCCTCATCGGGCCGATCTCCGAAGCGGTGCTGCGCGATGCGTGTTGGAAGGCGGCCGCCTGGTCGCGCGAGGGGCTTCCCGCGCAGGTGGCGGTGAACGTCTCGGTGCTGCAATTCGCCGACGATTCCTTTCCCAACAAGGTGTTGAAGATTCTCGAGCAGGCGGGTCTGCCGCCGCAATGCCTGGAGCTCGAGATCACCGAATCCGTTGCAATGGAGGATATCGACCGCGCCACCGCCCTGATTGAGCCGCTGCGCGCGCGCGGCGTGCGTTTCGCGATCGACGATTTCGGCACCGGCCATTCGAGCCTAGCGGCGCTCACGCGGCTGCCGTTCGAGGTGCTGAAGATCGATCAAACCTTCATCCGCGGCTTGAGCGCCGATCGCCACGCCCCCGCCATCGTCGAAACCATCCTGGCGATGGCCGCATCGCTCAATTACGACGCGATCGCCGAGGGCGTGGAAACCGAGGAGGAGGCGGAATTCCTCCGCCGTCGCGGCTGCCCTGCCGCGCAGGGCTTCCTGTTCAGCGCCGCCGTCGCGCCGGCGGATTATTCGCGCCTGCTGCGCAACGGGGTGATCCCGTTGTCGCGTGCGGCGGCTTCGGCCCTTGATCCGGTGGAGTGATCCGGCCACATCTGCACCGCATCGGCGCATGAGGAGAGAGGCGCTTGGCGGGCGAAGCTTGGCATGGCACCACGATCCTGGGCGTCCGCAAGGGCGGGCGTGTCGTCATTGCGGGCGATGGGCAGGTGTCGACCGGCGCCGTCGTGCTCAAAGGCAATGCGCGCAAGGTGCGCCCGCTGGGCGATGGTCGCGTGATCGCCGGCTTCGCCGGCGCCACGGCCGATGCGCTCGCCCTGTTCGAACGCTTGGAGCAGAAACTTGAGCGCTTTCCCGCACAGCTCTCGCGTGCCTGCGTGGAGTTGGCGAAGGATTGGCGCACGGATCGCAATCTGCGCCGCCTTGAGGCGATGATGATCGTGGCCGATGCGCGCGAGATGCTGCTGCTCACCGGCGCGGGCGACGTGCTGGAGCCGGAGCACCAAGTTGTCGCTGTCGGCTCCGGGGGGAATTATGCGCTGGCCGCCGCCCGCGCGCTCTACGATCACATCGAGGACGCCGAAACCATCGCGCGGCGCGCTATGGATATCGCCGCCGATATCTGCGTCTACACGAATCGCAACCTCACGGTCGAAAGCCTTGCCGCCGACGCGCGATGATCTGAACGCGGCGGCGGAAGCGGGGCTGATCACGGCGGAGCAAGCGGCGCGCGTCGCGGATTTCCTCGCCGCGCGTGTCGCGCCGCCAGCCGCCGCGCTGGCGCTGAACGACGAAGAGAATCTTCGTTTCATTCGCAATTTCCATGATGTCTTCCTCGCCATCGGCATCGTCATGCTGGCGGTCGGGATGGCTGTGGCCGCGATCACCTTTTTGAGTGCATACGGCTTGTTCCGCGAGGGCTGGAAGGGCGGCGCCGCCTGGCTGGGCGCTGCGCTGTTCGCGGCGTGCGCAGGCGCCATCTGGGCGCTTGGGGAAACCTTCTCGCGCCGGCGCCGGCTGTTCCTGCCGTCGATCGCGCTCTGCATATCCTTCGTCGGCTTCAGCGCAACGACGGCGGCGTTCGCCTATGCGGGCGCCGTCACACATGGATTATCCGCGCACGCGTTCGATCTCGAGCAGGGCGGGTTGTTGGTCAAACTCCTGATCGTGCTGGCGCCGCTGGCCGCGCTCGCCGGCGCACTCAGCTTTTACCACCGTTTCAAGCTGCCGTTCGCATTGGGCTTCTCAGGCGCGCTGGCCGCGCTCACGGCGTTCGCCGTGGCATGGGCGGCGGCGCCGGCGCAGGTTGCGGCGCTCTACGCGCCGATCTGCATCGTCGCCGGCGTCGCGCTGTTCGCCGCCGGCATGGCGTTCGACATGCGAGATCCAGAGCGTCAGGGCCGCCTGTCCGACAATGGCTTCTGGCTGCACCTCGCCGCGGCGCCTTTTCTGCTCAACGGCGCGCTTGGCTTGATCGGCGGCGTCACCGGTCGCGTGCCGGCCTTCGGCCCGATATTTCAGGATGGTAACGCCAACGCGGCGCAAGCGGGCCTTACCCTGACCGTGGTCGCTGCGCTGGGTTTCCTGTCGTTGCTCATCAATCGCCGCGCTTTGATCGTTTCTGCGCTCGTCACCACCGGCGTCGCGGTCGGCGTGCTGATGAACGCTGCGGGCCTTGGCGCCGGCGCGCTTGTCGCGTCGACATTGCTGACGCTTGGCGCCTTTGTGCTGATCCTCGGCGCCAGCTGGCGTACGGCGCGGCGCGCGCTGCTTGCTCATCTTCCTCGTCACGGCGTATGGGGGCGCGCCTTTCCGCCGGAGGCGCCCGAATGAACGCATTCTCTCCCCGCGAAATCGTTTCCGAGCTGGATCGCTTCATCGTTGGCCAAGCGAACGCCAAGCGCGCGGTGGCGATCGCGCTGCGCAACCGTTGGCGGCGCAACCAATTGCCCGAAGCGTTGCGCGAAGAAGTGACGCCAAAGAACATCCTGATGATCGGGCCGACCGGCGTCGGCAAAACGGAAATCTCCCGCCGCCTCGCGAAGCTCGCCGGCGCGCCATTCCTGAAGGTGGAGGCGACAAAATTCACCGAGGTCGGCTATGTCGGGCGCGACGTGGATCAGATCGCGCGCGATCTTGTGGAAGCCTCGCTCGTCATGGTTCGCGATCGCCGTCGCCGCGAAGTGCGCGCCCGCGCCCAGCTTGCCGCGGAGGAACGTTTGCTGGATGCGCTCGTCGGCGCCGCTGCGCAGCCCGCCACGCGTGACTCGTTTCGCCGCCGCCTGCGCGCCGGTGAACTGGAGGACAAAGACGTCGATCTCGAAATGGCCGACAACGCCGGCGCGATGCAAACGCTCGATCTGCCGGGCGGCGGCGGCATGGGCATGCTCAATCTCGGCGACATGCTCGGCAAGGCGTTCGGTCAGCGCACGAAGCGCCGCCGCCTGCTGGTGGGCGAGGCGTGGGCGCCGTTGATCGACGAGGAATCCGATAAGCTGCTCGATCAGGATGCGCTGGCGAAGGAAGCGGTGAGCCTGGCGGAAAACGAAGGCATCGTCTTCATTGACGAGATCGACAAGGTGGCCTCCCGCGCCGAACGTGGCGGCGCCGATATTTCCCGCGAAGGCGTGCAGCGCGATCTGCTGCCGCTGCTGGAGGGCGCCACTGTCGCCACGAAGCATGGCCCCGTGCGTACGGATCACGTCCTCTTCATCGCCTCCGGCGCGTTCCACGTGGCGAAACCGTCCGATCTCCTGCCGGAGCTGCAGGGCCGCCTGCCGATCCGCGTGGAATTGAGCGCGCTCACCGAGGAAGACTTCCGCCGCATCCTGACGGAGCCGGAGGCGAGCCTCATCACGCAATATGTGGCGCTGCTCGCCACCGAAGGCGTCACGCTGGATTTCACGGCCGAGGCAGTCGATGCGATCGCGCGCGTGGCCGCGGAGGTGAACGCCAATGTCGAGAATATCGGCGCGCGCCGGCTGCAAACGGTGATGGAGCGCCTGCTCGACGAAGTCAGCTTCGCGGCGCCCGATCGCGGCGGCGAAACCGTGCGCATCGACGCGGAGTATGTGCGCGCGCATGTCGGTGATCTGGCCAAGAACGCCGATCTCAGCCGATTTATTCTGTAACGCAGCGCCGCCTTACGTGATCCCGCGCAAAAATTTTTGCGGATTGGACTGACCAATCCAGCGGCGATATGTTGGCGCGTCATATCAGGAGAACGCCCGATGCCTGCCGAGCCGCCGCGCGATACGATCCACGTCACCCAGCATCTGCTGTACGATGGCTTGCGCATCATGCGTGCGCAGATGCCCGCCGAAGTGTTGGACGACAAGCTCCTCGCCGAACTTGATAAGGCGTTGGCCCTGCTTCAACCGATGACGGGCATGCCGATCCGCGACGCCGCGCCGCGCATGTATGCGTTGTCGCATGCGCTGCGGATTCTCGTCGAGGAACTGATCCCCTATAATGCCACGAAGGTGATCGACGTGAGCGCGATTCCGCCGATGCTTGCGGAATTCCAGAAGCGTCTGGAGCCGCTACGCGCCACCGCACACCGCTGGAGCGAAAGCGAGATGCCGACGGGCCCCGGCCGCACGGATTTGAATCTGCGCTAAAGCCCCGCGCGATCGGCCAGCGCGCGCAAGCTCGTTTCCGGGCGCGGACCCATGTGCGAGATCACTTCCGCGGCGGCGAGCGCCCCGAGCGCGCCGCACGCCGCCAGCGGCTTGCCCGCCGCGAGCCCGTAAAGGAAGCCTGCGGCGTATTGATCGCCGGCGCCGGTCGTATCCATTACACGCGCCACCGGCGCCGCCTTGATCGCGTGCTGTTCGCCATGTGCGACGACGACGGAGCCTTTTTCAGAGCGCGTCGCTGCGATCACAGCGCAATCCTGGCGCGCGTGCGCGAGCGCGGTGTCGAAATCGTCCACCTCGTAAAGGCTCAAAATCTCCGCCTCGTTGCAGATCAGGATATCGACATGGTTCGCCACCAGATGGCGGAACGACGCGCGGTGGCGGTCGACGCAGAAGGAATCCGAAAGCGAGATCGAAACTTTCCGCCCCGCCGACCGGGCGATTTCCGCGGCGTGGATGAAGGCGGCCTTCGCTTCATCCTTGTCGAACAGATAGCCTTCCAGAAGAATGATCGCGCTCGCTTGGATCAGTGCGGCGTCGATATGCTGCGGCGCGAGCAGGGTGGAGGCGCCGAGATAGGTGTTCATCGAGCGCTGGCCGTCCGGCGTCACAAGGATGATGCTGCGCGCGGTGCCAGGCGGGCCTTTGCGCGGCGGCGTGTCGAACGTGGCGCCTACGGCGCGGAAGGATTGCGCATAGGCTTCGCCCAGCGCGTCATCCGCCACCAGACCGATGAAGCCGGCCTTGCCGCCAAGGCTCGCCACGCCGGCGGCGGAATTCGCCACCGAACCGCCGGCCGCGACCGTGGCGTTCTCGAACAGCGCCGTGAGATAAAGGGCGCGTTCCTCGTCGATCAGCGTCATGCCGGCGCGCTGGATGGCGTGCTCCACCAGGGTCGCTTCCTCCACGGGATGGAGGATGTCGATGATGGCGTTGCCCACGGTGGTGACGTCGTATGCGGCGCGCTGCATGCCTGCCCCTGCTAAGCCGCGGCCTTGTCGCCCGCCGGGGGCTGGCGCGCAAGCGCGACGCGCTGCATCGTCGCGCCATGCGCAAGCTGCTGTTCGCCGCGATGCTGCTTCTCGCCGGGTGCGCCGGCGGAGCGTCCGCGCCCGCTTCGGGCCATGCGCGCGGCCCCGCTTTGAGCGAGCGCGATCGCGGCGATCCCCTAGGCGCGCTGCGCCGCGCCGGCGCGGGTGACGCGGTGACGCTGGAGGGCGCCCGTGCGCTGTTCGGCCCCGCGGACGTCGAGCGGCGCGACGGCGCCGGCGCGATTCTCACCTACCGCACACCTGCCTGCGCCCTGGCGCTGCTGTTTGCGGCGGACGGGGCGGGCGTGCTGCGCTTGGGCGCGGCGGAGATTGCAGCGCGCAATCAGCGCGCGCCGGCGCCGCCGACGGAGCAATGCGTCGCCGAGGCGATGGCGCGGCGCGCGAACTCCTAGCGCTTGGCGCTTGCCGGTTTCTCCGGCGGTAATTTGGTTTTTTGTGGAAAGGTGCAGATTTCCGCGATCACGCAGTTCGGGCATTTCGGCGCACGCGCGACGCATACATAGCGCCCGTGCAGGATCAGCCAATGATGCGCGCCATGCGCATATTTCTCCGGCGTAATCTTCAGCAGCTGCGTCTCCACCGCCGCCGGCGTGGTTCCACGCGCCAGCCCGGTGCGGTTCGCTACGCGGAACACGTGCGTGTCCACCGCGATCGTCGCTTCGCCGAAAATTTCCGCCAGCACCACGTTCGCCGTTTTCCGGCCGACGCCCGGCAGCGATTCCAGCGCTTCGCGTTCGCGCGGCACCTGGCCGCCAAAATCGTCGGCCAGGCGCTGCGACAGCGCGATCACGTTCTTCGCCTTGTTCCGCCAGAGGCCGATCGTCTTGATGTGTTCGGCTAGACCTGCTTCGCCGAGCTTCAGCATTTTTTGCGGCGTATCGGCTTTCGCGAACAGCGCCTTCGTCGCGCGGTTCACGCCGCGGTCCGTCGCCTGCGCGGAAAGCGCCACCGCCACGAGCAAGGTGAACGGGTTCACGTATTCGAGTTCGGTTTTCGGGTTCGGGCGGTGCGCCGCCAGCCGCTTGTACAGCTCCTCGGCTTCCGTCGGCTTCAAGCGCCGGCCGTGCGTGCGCGCCATGCTTTCCCCGCATCCTTCATGCCGCAGGCCCCTTGAGGGGCGCCGCCGTTCGGCGCAAGCTAGTGCGATGAGCGCCTGCTGGGAACGCATCGCCGCGCCGCAAGCCTGGTCCCCGCAGGAAGGGCCGTTGCTGATGGATGCGGTGCTTTCGCCCAACCGCTCGATGAGCCGCCACGCAGCGTGGCTGGTTTTGGGCGCGTTCACATTCGCCAACGCCGTGCTGGCGGTCTTCTTTCTCGCGCACGGCGCCTATCCGGTTTCCGGTTTCCTGGGGCTCGACGTGCTGGCGCTCGCTTGGGCGTTCCACGCCAGCGCCCGCTCTGGCCGCGCGCGGGAGCGCGTGCGCGTCACCCCGGCGCGGATCGAGGTGGCGCGGCAAGCGCCCGATCGCGCCGAGACGGCGTGGGCCGCCAGCCCGCTATGGGCGCGCGTGCAGAACGATCCGCGCGCCGTGCGCATCGCTTCCGGCGGCGGCGCGATGCTGGTCGGCGGTTTTCTTTCCCCGCCGGAGCGGGCGCATTTCGCGGAAGCCTTGCAGGCGGAGCTCGCCGCCGCGCGCGCTCAGAGGCCCAGCACGTCGCGCATGGAATAGAGGCCAGGCGCTTTGTCCGCCGCCCAGCGCGCCGCGCGCAACGCCCCGCGGGCGAACAGCGCGCGATCCAGCGCCAC
>JBFWWB010000109.1:0-8791 GCA_050246435.1 Hyphomonadaceae bacterium | reverse complement strand
GCCTTTCCAAGACGCCACTTGGAAAAAGAACCTGACAACGGAGGCCGAGCGCGCAGGAAAGGCCGTTGATCTTCGAAAGGCGTTTCGCACGACCGAATATAAGAAAGCGTTCAATGCGAGCGAGCACTTGGTTTGTTTGGGGCTTTCGTCGCGCGCGCATGGCGAGGACGCTCCCGCGAGCGCTCAACACAATGAGAGCTTAGCCGAGCGGCGTTCTCTAAACCTTTGCCTACTAGTTGCAGGCGCCCTCGGTGCGGAGGCACGGCAAGATTATTGGCGTGTGTCTCTAGGAGAATCGACCGTTGCAGACATTCAACCCGGCTCGCTTTCAGAAGCTCGCCAGAGAACGGCCGTTATCATTGGCGTGCGCGACGCAAGCGAGGGCGAGCTTACGAACGCCATTGCTCGCATGCTTTTAAAAACGCAGGTCAATCACGTCGATCTGTCGAAATACACCCACTCGGCAAATCCTCAGCTTCACCGTGTGAAGGTCGATTTCTCGAAGCCTTTCACTATCAAGGAAGACCCGGCGTTGCAGGGCTACGAATAGGCTACGCTGCTAACTCGACGCCAAACCGAGCTTCATCGCGAATCCGGTCGAGATAGTCCGCCCACCATTGCAGAAGCGCACGGCGTTGCGGGAGATATTCGGCGGAATTGTACGCGCGCTCGGTTTTATTGCCGTGCATGTGCGCAAGGGCCATTTCGATAACGTGGCCGTCAAAGCCGCTCTTCTCCCGCGTGATCGTGCTGAACGATCCGCGCAGGCCGTGAATCGTCGTCTTGCCTTTGAAGCCCATCCGGTACGCGCCGAATAACATCGCGTTGTTGCTTAGCGTGTCGGCCCGTCGCCCGGGCTCGGCCGGAAACAGGAAGTCGCCTTTGCTGATGTCGCGTAATTCCGCGAGCACATCCTGCGCTTGGGCGGACAACGGGACCAAGTGTTCACGCCCGGCCTTCATGCGCTGTGCAGGGATGCGCCACAGGGCCTCGCCGGGCCGCTTCAAGTCTTCAAACTCTTCCCAGCGGGCGCCGATGATTTCCGCCGTCCGCGCGGCCGTGAGGGCCGTTAGTTTGATCGCCAGCCCCGTCGCCCGCTCGCCCGGGTAATGGCGGACCCCGAGCATGAACCGCCCGAGATCGGCGCCCATGAGCTTCGCGAAGTGTTCTGGCTTCTGCTTGCGCCCGAGCACGCCCTTCCGGTCAATCAGCAACGTGGGGTCGGTCACGCTGGCGTCCTTGGTCGCGCGCCGGTGGTGCTCGAAGATCATGGACGTGTAGTTGGCCAGCCGGAACGCCGTTTCAGAAACGCCGCGCTCGCGGACCTTCTTCAGCGCAGCCTCGACATCTTCAGGCCGAACCTCGCCCATGCGCTTCGAGCCAAATTCCGTGATCAGGTCGCCCTCGATCCGGTTCTTCACGACGCGGGCGTATTGCGGCGACCAATCGGGCCGGTTGGCGTCGATCCATGCCCGGGCAGCTTCCGCGAATGTGGGGGCCGCCCGCATGGCCTGCGCAGCCGCCACGTTGGCCTTCTTCTTCGCCTGCTTGTCGGCGGCCGGGTTGCGGCCGTCCTGAAGGGCCTCGTGCGCTTTGTCGCGCATCTGGCGGGCCGCCTTCAGCGAAATGAACGGGTAGCGGCCGAAGGAAATTGTTTGGCGGGTTTTGCCGAAATGGAAGTCCATTCGGAATAGCCGCCCGCCCGATGGCGTGACGAAAACATAAAGCCCACCAGTGTCCGCGAGCTTGTACGGCTTCAATGCGGGCGGGGCTTGCTCAATCTGGGCTTGGGTTAGGGACATAGCGCGAACGGGCCTTACGGTACTTTCGCGGTATTTTACGGTATTTGCTCCAAAAGTACCGTCGCCAAACCCCTTTGGGGAAACACCATAGGTAGCAATGGCCTAGCTAGTCTTGTCAACTTTTGCGTTAGAAGACAAAGGCTTAAGCTGGATGCTGGATCACCCCTTTAGGGGTAGGTGGTGGAAGGGGCTGGATTCGAACCAGCGTACGCTCTCGCGGGCAGATTTACAGTCTGCTGCCATTAACCACTCGGCCACCCTTCCCCGGCGGTGGGAGAGCGCTCGCGCACGCGCGCCGCTTCCCCTAGAACGCCGACGCGCCGAGCAGAGCCCGGCGCGCAGGAGGCGGTCTTATAGTGACAAGGCGACACCCGCTCAAGGCCGGGCCCGGCCAGGGCAAACCCGGCCACGGCAAAGGCCGCAGCGGCGGCGGGCATGGCCCGCGCTCAGATCGCCACAGCGACGCCAACTGGATCTGGGGGACGCATCCCGCCCTCGCCGCCCTCGCCAACCCGCGCCGGCGCATCGCCCGCGTGCTCGCCACCCGCAACGCCGCCGCACGCCTGCCGGCGGGGATCGCGCCGGAGATCGTCGAGCCCGACGCGCTCGACGCGCTGCTGCCGGCAGGCGCGGTGCATCAAGGCGTGGCCGTCAGCGCCGCCGCCTTGCCCGCGGTCACCCTCGAAGAGGCGTGCGAGGGCGAAGGCGACGGGCCGGTGGTGGTGCTGGATCAGTTGAGCGATCCGCAGAATGTTGGCGCGATCTTCCGCACGGCGGCGGCCTTCGGCGCGCGCGCCGTCGTGCAACAGGACCGCCACTCCCCGCCCATCGGCGGCGTGCTGGCGAAGGCGGCGGCCGGCGGCGTCGAACTGGTGGCGGACGTGCGGGTCGTGAACGTCGCGCGCGCCGTCGAAACGCTGGGCGAGTTGGGCTACCGCACGATCGGCCTGGCGGGGGAAGCAACGATGACGCTCGCCGAGGCTGCTGCAGGAAGCAGCCGCATCGCGCTCGTGCTCGGCGCGGAAGGGCGCGGGCTGCGCGATCTGGTGGCGCAGCGCTGCGACGCGCTCGCCCGCATCCCGATCGCCGCCGCGATGGAGAGCCTCAATGTCTCCAACGCCGCGGCGATCGCACTCTACGCCGTCAGCCGGCGCTGAACCATCAGTGCGCCTTGGCGCCTTTGGCTTTGCCGACGCCGAACAGCACGCTTTTCACCGCGAAAAACATCGCAATGATGATGACGAAGCCGACATAGAGCGACAGCGCATATTGCCAGAAAGGGGCGGTCATCACCGCGGGCAGCTTGATGTCGGCGCCCTTCGCCACGATCGGGATCGCAGTATCCAGCACGACGTGCACCAGGCCGGCGGCCAGCGCGATCGCAAACAGCTGCGCCCAGCGCGCCATCAGCACGGTGGCGAACAGCGCGATGAGCAGCCCCTGCACCGCGTTCACCTGATTGAAGCCCGTCTGCAGGAACTCGATGATCGGGTTGAAGATCGACCCCAGCGATTCCATGCCTAACTCCCCCGAATGTCGGCTCATGCCTTATCACGCGCGGCGGCGCGCTGGAAAACCCTGCCCGCCGCTCCACCCGTGCGCCGTGACCGGCGGCACACGCCGCGGGCGGCGCCTCACGCGCCGAATTCGGCCTTCCAGGCCTCGACCTCGGCGTCCTCGATCTTGCGGAACAGCACGTCCGGCGCGGTCACCGGGGCGCCGTGCGTCAACGCGTTGAGGGCTTCTCCGGCGGGGCGATCCGGCCAGCGCAGCGCTCCGGGACCCAGGCCGAACGCTTCCAGCACGGCGGCGCTGGCGTTCGGCGTGAAGGGGGCCGCGATCTGCGCGAACAGCACGCAGAGATTGAGACCCGTCCGCACGCCGACGGCGGCGGCGCCCACATCCGTCTTGATCGCCGTCCAGGGCGCAGCGGCTTGCAAATATTCGTTGCCGCGCACCCAAATGGCGCGCGTTTCGGCGGCGGCCTTGCGGAACTCCATCGCCTCGTGCAGCGCCGTCAGCGCCGCAAGGCGTTGATCGAGATCGGCGTAGAGCGCTTCTTCCTCGCGCCCCGCCACGCCGCCGGCGGGAACCTGTGACTCAAAACGCGCCGCGCAGAAACGCGTGATGCGGTTGACGAAATTGCCGAAGACGTTGGCGAGATCGGCGTTCACGCCGGCCTGGAAATCCTCCCAGGTGAACGCGGAATCCGCGCCCTCCGGCGCATTCGCCAGCAAACGCCAGCGCCACACGTCGGCCGGCGCGACTTCGAGCGCGCGATCCACGAACACGCCGCGCTTGCCGCTGGTGGAGAATTTGCCGCCGTAATAGTTGAGCCAGTTGAACCCCTTCAGCCGATCGACCAGTTTCCAGGGCGCATTCGTCGCCAGTTTCCAGGCGCCGCTTTTTTCCAGCCGCTCGTTCACGCCGAACAGCGTGCACGGAAAGCCGACGGTGTGGAAGGGCACGTTGTCCTTGCCCATGAACTGCACATAAGTGACGTCGCGCGCATCCGGCAGGCGCCACCAGCGCTCCCATTCCGCCGCATCAGCCGCTGGCCGCCCCTCTGCGCGGGCGCGCGCATCGGCCCATTCCCATGTCGCGCCGATATATTCGATGGGCGCATCGAACCACACATAGAAGACCTTGCCGGCGAGCCCCGCGACGTCGGGCTTGCGGCCTTCCGGGTCGGGCCCCCACTCCGCGGCGTTGACCGGAACGCCCCACTCCAGATCGCGCGTGACGCCACGATCCTGTAGGCCTTCGTCGAGCCATTTCTGCGCGATCGAGGTGACCAGCAACGGCCAATCCGGCTTCTCGGCGATCCAATCGCGGATCTTCTCGGCGAACAGCGACTGGCGCAGGAAGAGATGCTTCGAGTCGCGTATTTCGATGTCGGCGGAGCCCGAAACAGCCGAGCGCGGATTGATCAGATCGGTCGGATCGAGCACGCGCGTGCAATTTTCGCACTGATCGCCGCGCGCGGCCTCGTAGCCGCAATGCGGGCACGTGCCGATGACGTAGCGATCGGGCAGAAATCGCTCGTCGGCCGGAGAATACACCTGGCGGGTGACGCGCTCCTCCAGGAAGCCCGCCTCCCAAAGGGTTTGCGCGAAGCCTTGCGTGAGCCTGCGGTTTTGCTCGGAAGAGGAGCGGCCGAAATGATCGAAGCTCAACTCGAACTGCGCATAATGCGCCTTCTGCAGATCATGCCATGTGGCGCAGAATTCCGCGGGGCTGACGCGCGCCTCGCGCGCCGCGAGTTCCGTCGGCGTGCCGTGCTCATCGGTGGCGCATACGAACAGCACGTCATGGCCCTGCATCCGGCGGAAGCGGGCGTGGGCGTCTGCCGGCAGCATCGAGCCCGCGAGGTTGCCCAAATGCTTGACGCCGTTGATATAGGGCAGCGCGGACGTGATCAGATAGCGGGCCATCGGGCTCTGTTGTCGGATTCGGGAAGCGGGGATGTAGGGGCGCGCCGCGCCCGCGCGCAAGGCCGCCGCCTTACGCTTTCGTGCGGCTGGTCAGCATCTTGTAGGTGCGCGCCAATTGCCCGGCATAGACTTTCGCCTGCGGCCCATCGCCGAAATGGGCGGCGAAGCCGGCCCAATTCTTCGCCTTCAGCAGCGCCACCAACCCCTGGCCATGGAGGAACGCCTCGAACGCTTCGAGCTGGCGCGCCTCCGACCCCGATATGCTGGCGACGAAGGAAGCCACCGTCGAGAAGCCAAAGTCCTCATGATAGAGGCCCAGCATCTCGAACATGCCCCAGCTGGTCGCTTTGAGTGCGGCTTCGCGGTCCAGCACGAACGCTTTCGCCAGCTGCTTCCAGCGCAACTCCTGGGCGGCGGGGATGCGGCGCGGATCGGCCTCGGCGTAGGAGACGTCGGGATTGGCGGCGTTGTGCTTGCCCCCCGTAAGCTCGGCGAAGACGTGCGGCTCGAACGTGACCATTGGCAGGCCGTTCGCCGCGAAGGCCTCCTTCTCGCCGACCTCGATCAGCATCACCGCGCGAAACACCGCCAGCGGCACGCCCAGCCGCTTGGCGGCGTCGGCCACGTGCGCGGGGCTGAGCGGCGTGCGATCGCCGAGGCGCAACCGGGCGAGGAATTCGGGCAGACCCAACGGATCGGGCGGCGGCGGGGCCGCCGGGCGTTCGCCGAACGGCGGATCGTTGACGCGTCGGCCGTCCTTTTTTTTGCCGAACAGCCCCACGCTGCGCCCCCGCCCGTTCCGCGCCCGCCTCAGACGCCCGCCGCGTGCGCCTCCGCCAGCAATCTGGCGTAGAGCTCCGCCTGCCCTGGCCCGTTATAGATGCGCGCGAAGCCCGCCCAATCCCGGCGCTGCAAATCATCCAGAATATTATTGGCCCGCACAAAAGCTTCGAAGGCTGCAAGCTGGCGCGCCTCCGATTGCGCCATGTCCGCTACGAAGGCGGCCGCCGTCTTGAACCCGCATGCGGTGAAATTCCGTCCCAGCATCTGAAACATCCCCCAGCTGGCGGCCGAGAGCGCGGCTTCGGAATCCAGCGCATAGGCTTCGGCGAGCTGGGCGTAGCGCTCGGCTTGGGTCGCCGGATAGGGCCGTTCCCTCCACGTCCGGTGAGACAGCGTGGGATGGGCGGCGCCATGGCGCCCGCGGGTGAGCCGCGAGAAAACGTACGGCTCGAAGAGGATGAAGGGCTTGCCGTCCGGGGCGAAACCGCGCCCACGGCTTTCCACCTTCAGCACGGCGCGCAGGCAGGCCTCGTCGACGCCCAGCCGGGCGGCGGAATTCGCGATATCGGCGGGCGTGAGCGGATCAGGCGATTTCGCGGCGAGCGCGTCGATGAAGGTGCGCTTCGCCGCGACATAGGTCTGGCGCAGCATATCGGCGTAGCGCGCGGCGCCGGCTTCGCCATTGTAGTCGCGCGCGAACGCCGCCCAGTCCTTGCGCCGCAGCGCGCCGCCGAGAGAACGCGCGCGAACGAAACGCTCGAACGCCGCAAGCTGACGCACGGCGGAATCCGACAAATCCTGCACCATCGCGTACACATCGCGATAGCCGGCTGCGGCGTGGTGCTCCCCCGCCAACTGGAACATGCCCCAGCTGGCCGCTTTGAGCGCGGCTTCCTCATCCAGCGCGGCCGCGCGGCGGAGCTTCGCCCAGCGCTCCGCCTGGGTTCCGCCAAGCGCGCCGGCTTTCGGCAAAGCGTGCGAGAGATCGGGATGCGCCGCGTCATGCGCGCCGCCGGTCAGCCGTGAAAATGCCGTGGGATCGAACAGCACGATGGGGCGCGCATCGCCGGCGAACGCCTGCCCGCCGCTTTCGACCATCACGATCGCGCGGATATGCTCCGGCTCGATCTTCAAGCGCCGCGCAGACGCATCGAGCATCGCGGCCGTCACCGGCGCGCGATCGGACGCGACAAGCTTTTCCAATGCGAACCGGTTTTGCGGCGCGGCCGGCGGAGGCGGCGTTGCGGCCAGGGGCGCAGCAACCGTGGCCGCAGCGGGCTGTGCGCGTGGAAGCAGGCCGCGGGAAAGCTCGCGCCAGGCCGGCGCGCTCAGCAGTTTCATCAGGCCGCCGAGCCTGGCGGGCGGCGGTGCCGGACCGGAGGTTGGGGGCGCGTCGGTCAAGATTTCCAGGCGCGGCGCAACGCGTCCAGTTTGGAGGCGGGCGGACCGAGGAAGCGCTTGGAGAACCCGTGGGGATCGAACCGGCGAGGAAGGATCGCCGCCGTCCAATCGCGCTTAGCCTCGCCTTCCGCGCCGAGGAAGAACGCCTCACCCGCGCGCAAGCCGGCCTCGTGCAGCCGGGCTAAGGTGACCGCGTCATCGGGCGATGATCCGCGCATGGCGTCCAACTCCTGTTCGCCGCAGCGCAAGCCGATCGCCGCCAGAGATTCAAGATCGAGGCGCACGTCCATGCGCTGGAAGTGCAGCGCCGGAGCCGGAGACAGCGCGGCTGCGCCCCGCGCGTCTCCCGCGGCGCCCTCCAGCCGCCAGGGACGCGGCGAGTGGGAAAGTCCCTGCAACGTGGCGATCGCGGTGTCGCCGGTTTCGCGGATCATCGCGTCGAGCGCGGCGGTGGGATCGCCTGCCGCGCGGCCGCCGCGCCAATCGCCCGCGCCGACCGACACCATGAGCAGCTGATCGTGTCCGGAAAGCCATTCGAGGCCGTGGCCGGGCAAGGTCGCCAGATGCAGCAAGTGCAGGCTGGGGTTGTTCGCCCCGGCGAGCGCGGCGTCGACGAAGGCCGCCCCGACGCCAGTCTCCCCCGCCGGCCCGGTGAACTGTACGACGCGCTCTTCATGGATCACCGCAGCGCCCAGGCTCGCTTGCAGCAGCTGGCGCACCAGCAAATCCCTGTCTCCCGGCCCGTTGCGCCGCGCCGCCCATAACGGCGCGCGCGGATTGTTCGCCACCCACCAGACGCCGCCCACGTCCGTGCGCTTGGCGCCGATGGCGAGCCCGGTGCGCAACCCGTCCCCGCCCAGCGCGGTATCGCCGAAACCCTGCGCCAGCAGCGCATCCATGCGCTGCGCATCGAAGCGGCCCCGGCGCGATTGCCCCGCCGGGGCATCGCGCGCCAGGGCGCGGAAGAAGTCTGCGATCTCCGCGGCGCTGCGTCCCATCGCCAGCGCCGCGGCGATGACTGCGCCCGTCGAAACCCCGCCGATCAGATCGAAATAATCGCACAGCCGCGCATTCGGCCGGCCGGTGCGGCGGCGCAGGCGCTGCTCCACCGCCGCGAGCAGCCCCGTCGCGACGATCCCGCGCACCCCCCCGCCGTCGATCGCCAGCACGCGTTTGGCCCCACGCGCGGCGAGCCGGCGCGCCACAGCGCTATCGGGCTGGGGCGGTTCGGGCGTGATCGGGCGTGCGCCGGCGTCGTCCATCGTTCCATTGTGACTATGGCCGGCGAAAGCGGCGCGGGGGAGATCGAAAAGGGCGAAAATATGCGCCGCGTACGCGCCGGGCGCGACCGCGCCTGGCTCAGCGCCCGGT
>JBFWWB010000108.1:0-8809 GCA_050246435.1 Hyphomonadaceae bacterium | reverse complement strand
TCGCTGGGGCCGAGCATCCTGCGTCATTCCGGACGCGCCGCAGGCGCGATACGGATCCAGGGCGGCTTGCGCGACGATCCCCTGGATTCCGGGTCTCCGCTTCGCTTCGCCCGGAATGACGGCGATAGCTCGGCCCTGACGGAAGTCAGGGCCCAGATGCGCTAAAGCTGGCCAGTGTCGGCGTTTCTGGGCCCCAGCTTTCGCTGGGGCCGAGCGGAGAGGATTTCGTGCTCGGCCATCTTTCGTTCGGCGTGCGGGATCTGGCGCGGGCGGCGGCGTTCTATGACGCGATCCTCGCGGGCTGGGAGTCGTGCGGGTGTGGGCGAACGAGCGCGGCGTTGGCTATGGGCGCGCGGGCGAGGGCGACAAGCTGGCGCTGTTCGCGCGCGGCGATGCGCGCGCGCCAGGGCCGGGGTTTCACCTGGCGTTCAACGCGCCCAGCCGCGCGGCCGTCGATGCGTTCCATGCCGCGGCGCTGGCGCAGGGCGGCGAAGACGCCGGCGCGCCAGGCCTGCGCCCGCACTATGGCGAAAAATATTACGCCGCCTTCGTCATCGATCTCGACGGCTGCAAACTCGAAGCGGTGTTCCAGAAGTGAGAGAACTGCGTCATTCCGGGGCGGTCGAAGGCCGAGCCCGAATCCAGGAATGACGGCGGCGGCTCGGCCCTGACGGAAGTCAGGGCCAAGACGCGCTAACGTTGGCCAGTGTCAGCGTTTATGGGCTCCCGCCTTCGCGGGAGCCGAGCGTTGTGGCTGGGTCGGGCGATGCGTGCGCCGAGGTCAAGCAGGCGACAAGGACGCCATCCGCTTCGATCAGGAACGTCTCGCCGGCCTCAGCCCGGCTTACGAGTTCTTTGAGCCGGCGCGCCGCTTCGTCGATATTGACCTTTTCCACCACAAGCTCCGTAAGGAATGGGATGTATCGCCTACCGCATGCACCGTCCACGGGCCGCTTCCGCCGTAAGGAGCAAGCGTATCCGGGCATGCGGATCGGGCTGTTCGGCGGCTCGTTCAATCCCGCGCACGAAGGCCATGCGCATGTGGCCGAGACGGCGCTGGCGCGCTTGAACCTCGATCGCGTGTGGTGGCTCGTCACGCCGCAGAATCCGCTGAAGAGCAGCGCGGAGACCGCGCCGCTGGCGCAGCGCATGGCGAGCGCGCGGGCGTTCGCGAACGGCCCGCGCATGGTGGTGAGCGATGTCGAAAGCCGCTGGCGCACGCAATTCTCGATCGACCTGCTGCGCAAGCTGAAGAAGCGTTATCCGGGCGTGCATTTCGTGTGGCTGCTGGGCTCGGATAATTTGAGCAACTTCCATCGCTGGCGGCGGTGGGAGGAGATCGCGCGCCTGGCGCCGATCGCCTTCGTGGCGCGGCCGGGCCATCTGGCGCGCGCGCGCTTCGCGAAGATGGCGCGGCGCTTCGCGGCCGCCCGGCGGGACCGGCTGCCCGCGAACGCCAGGCCGCCGGCTTGGACCTGGATCGCCGCCCCGCTGGATGCGCATTCCTCCACCGCATTGCGCCGGCGCGCCAGAACCGCGCGGAAGGTGTAGACTCCCGCGCAAACGGGGAGGGGGCGATGAAGCTCTATTATTTTCCGGGCGCATGCTCGCTGTCGCCGCATATCGCGCTGCATGAATCGGGGCTGGCGTTCGAGGCGGTGCGCGTCGATCCGCGCACGCGCACCTTGCCGGACGGCTCGGATTTCTACGCGCTGCAGCCGCTCGGCTACGTGCCGCTGCTGGAGCTGGCGGACGGGACGCGCCTCGCCGAAGGTCCGGCCATCGTGCAATACATCGCCGATCAGGCGCCGGAGCGGGGCCTGGCGCCGCCCAACGCCACGATGGCGCGCACGCGGCTGCAATCCTGGCTCAACTTCGTGAGCACCGAACTGCACAAGGGCTTCACGCCGATGTTCAGCCCCGCGATGCCGGAGGAAACCAAGCAGGCCTTCCGCGACAAGCTGAAGCCGATGCTGACCTGGCTCGACGGCCAGCTGGCGGGGCAGGCCTATCTCATGGGTGAGACCTTCACCGTCGCCGACGGGTATCTGTTCACCGTGACAATGCCCTACCGCGCCGCGCGCGCCGGCGTGGACCTCGCGGCCTACGCCAACCTGCGGGCGTTCCGCGAGCGGGTGGGCGCGCGATCGGCTGTGCGGGCGGCGATGGCCGCGGAAGGGATCGGCTGAAGCGCGCCGGCGGCCGCGCCTAGCCCAAAGGGCTGCGGCATGTTAACCTCCCGGGCATCAGAAGCGGCAAAAGGGTTTTTCGCTGTCACCTCAGTCTGAGCGCTCGCCGGGTCCGCGTTCCAGCGCGGAAGCGCACGCCCCCGGCTCCGAAACGTCCGCCAACGCGGCCGAATTGATTCTGGCCTCTCTCGATGAAGACAAGGCCGAGGACATCGTCTCCATCGATATCCGGGGCAAAAGCTCCATCGCGGACACGTTGGTGGTGGCGAGCGGCCGTTCACAGCGGCATGTCGGCGCGCTGGCCGATCACATCGTTGAAAAGATTAAACAAGCTGGCGGCGAAGCGCGTGCGGAAGGCCTGCCGCATTGCGATTGGGTGCTGATCGACGCGGGCGACGTGATCGTCCATCTGTTCCGCCCGGAAGTGCGCGCCTTCTACAATATCGAGAAAATCTGGAACGCCGCGGCGACGACGCCCAGCGCCGCCTGAGGCCGCTGCTTGCGCATCCGCATCGCCGCCATCGGCCGGGTCAAAGGCAGCGCGGAAGCCGATCTCATCGAAGACTACCGCGACCGCGCCACGATCGCCGGCGCGCGGCTGGGCCTTGGCCCGGTGGAGATCGTGGAGGCGGAGGCCGCCCGCGCAGGCGACAAGGCGCGCGAAAGCCAGCTGCTGCTGCAGGCCGCGCCCAAGGGCGCGCGGCGCATCCTGCTGGACGAGCGCGGCGACGAATGGGCCTCGCGCACCTTGGCGGCGAAACTGGCGCAATGGCGCGACAACGGGCTGCCGGCGGCGGTGTTCTGGATCGGCGGGCCGGACGGCGCCGCCCCCGATTTGCGCCAGGCGGCCGACGACAAGTTGGCCTTCGGCCCGCAAACCTGGCCGCACAAGCTCGTCCGCGTGATGTTGGCCGAGCAGATTTACCGCGCCGTGACGATTTTGAGCGGTAATCCCTACCATCGCGACTGAGGGTTGCGGCGGAAGGAACGCATGGCGCCGGGAAGGCTCAGCGCTGGGAAGACGTGCGCCCGCATCGCGTGGGCGCTGACGGCATGCGCGTTCGCCGGCGCGGCGGCGGCCCCGCCGCCGAAGGAGATCGCGCGCCTGGAGGCGCAGCGCAAAGCGGAAGCGAAGAAGGCCGCAGCCCTCGCCGCCAAGGCGCAAAGCGAACGCGGCCGGGTGGAAAGCCTGAACGCGGATCTTGCAGCGCTTGCCCGGCGCAACGCCGAAACCGAGGCGGCGCGGGCGGAATCGGAATCGGCGCTGGCGCGGCTGGCGATGGAATCGGAAGTCAACGCCGCCGCCTTCGCGCAGGACCGCGCGCGGCTGGAATTCCTGCTGATCGGGCTGGTGCGCGGGGAGGGTGCGGGCGGGCTCGTTGCGCCCGAGGCGCAAGGCGCCGAAGCGGTGGCGCGGGCGGCGATGGCGGCGGCGGCCCAAAGCGCGGCGGCCGCGCACGGGCGCATCGTGGAGACGGCGCAACAGGCGGAGGCCGCAGGACTGCGCCGCGCGGCGCTGACGCAGACCGCCGCCGAGATCGCCGCCGCCAGCGAAGCCGCCGAGCGCCGCCGCCAAGCCGCAGCGCGCCGCGAGGCCGAACTGGCGCAGCAGGCCGCCGCCGCGAACGCCCGCGCGCAAGAGCTGGCGCGGCAGGCGAAAGACCTGAAGGATCTGGCGGCGCGGGTGCGCGCGGCGCAGGCCCAGCAAGCCAGGCAAGCCAAGAAGGGCGCGCCCGCCGCGCCGCGGATGCTGGCCGCCGGCGGCAAGCGCGTGCGCCCGGCGGCGGGTCAAGTGCTCACTGCGTTCGGCGCGCCCGGGCGTTCCGGCCAGCCTGCCAGCGGCGTCACGTTGCGCACAGGCGCGGGCGCGGCCGTGATGGCGCCGGCCGATGCGATCGTTGGGTTTTCGGGTCCGTTTCGCTCGTACGGACATGTCTTGATCCTGGACGCCGGCGATGGTTACGCTCTGATCCTCACGGGCCTTGAATCGGCGGCCGCCGAAACCGGGCGGAAAGTCTCGGCGGGCGCTGTGATAGGCCGTATGGCCGATGCAGTTCGCGCCGGCGGCGCCTTATCGCCGCCCGAACTGTATTTTGAAGTGCGCCAAGCTGGACGCCCGATCGATCCGGAGCGATGGCTGAAGGCAGGCAAGGGTTGAAATCCGGCGCGCGGTCGATCGTGCGCACGCCCCGAAGGCGGGCAGGGAGTGGTGACGATGCGCATGGTTTGGATCGCAGCGCCCGTAATCGGGGTGGCCGCCTGCGTGGGCGCGCTGGCCTGGTCGGCGCAGGACGCCCCGAAGGCGCGATCCGACACCTACAAGGAGCTCGAACTCTTCGCCGACGTGCTGGTGCGCGTGCAGAATGAGTACGTGTCGCCGATCGAAGACAAGAAGGTGATCCAGTCCGCCATCCAGGGGATGCTCACCTCGCTCGATCCGCATTCGAGCTATCTCTCCCCGGAAGACTTCAAGGACATGCAGGTCCAGACGCGCGGGGAATATGGCGGCCTCGGCATCGAGGTGACCGCGGAAGATGGCATCGTGAAGGTCGTCGCGCCGATCGACGAGACGCCCGCCAGCAAGGCCGGCATCCAGGCCGGCGACTATCTGACCGCGATCGATGGCGAAAGCATCATCGGCTACGACCTGAACGACGCGGTGAGCCGCATGCGCGGGCCCGTCGGCACTTCGATCCAGCTGACCGTGGCGCGCGAAGGCAGCGAGCCGTTCGACGTGAACCTCACGCGCGAGATCATCTCGGTGAAGTCCGTCACGTGGAAGATGGACAAAGACATAGGCGTGCTGCGCATCTCCGTCTTCAACGAGAAGACGGGCGACGCGCTGGAAGAAGCCGTGCGCGCCATGCGTCGCCAGGCGGGCGCCGGCCTCAAGGGCGTGGTGCTCGATCTACGCAACAATCCGGGCGGGCTTCTGGATCAGGCGATCCAGGTATCCGACGCCTTCCTCGATGGCGGCGAAGTCGTCTCCACGCGCGGCCGCCGGCCGGAGCAGATCGAACGCTACAATGCGCGCCGCGGCGACATGCTGGCCGGCATCCCGGTGGTCGCGCTGATCAATGGCGGCTCGGCCTCGGCTTCTGAAATCGTCGCCGGCGCGCTGCAGGATCGCGGCCGCGCGCTGCTGATCGGCGTCACCACGTTCGGCAAGGGCTCGGTGCAGACAGTGATCCCGCTCAAGGGCGGGCGCGACGGCGCGCTGCGGCTGACGACGGCGAAGTATTACACGCCGGCCGGCCGCTCGATCCAAGGTTCGGGCATCGAACCGGACATCGAGGTGAGCCAGGTGCGCGTCGACGTCGACAAGCTGAAGCGGCTAGGCTTGAGCGAATCCGATCTGCCGGGCGCGCTCAAGAACGAAAACGGCGCCAAGCGCCGCGGCCCGCACATCCCGGAAGATCAACCGCCGGCGAACTGGGACAAGGCCCAGGACTACCAGATGAAGCGGGCGATCGATTACCTGCACCAGGGCGTCGTCGCCGAGCGTCTGCGCGCCAAGGCGGGATAGCGAGATGGCGAAATCGGATGTGGATGCGGTGCTGGCGAAATGGGCGGAGGCCTTCGCCAAGCCCGATCCCGAAGCGATGGCCGCGCTCTACACGCCGGATGCGATTTTCATCGGCGGCTTGGGCGGGCTCAATCTCGGCCAAGAAGGCGTGCGCGCCTATTTCGCAAAAAATGTTTCCGACTCGCGCATTACATTCCGCGACGTGACGATCCGGCCGATCAGCGACGACGTGGTCTGCGTGGCGATGATCGGCGCGATCACGCGCGCGGGCGGGCCGGCGGCGGATTTCCGCTTCCTGCAAACGCATGTGCGCACGCCGGAAGGGTGGCGCATCGCCAGCCATCACGGCTCGCACAGCGTCTGACGGCGCCCGCCCGCTGCCATTCGCCGGCGCGCAAGCGGGAACGCGCACGTCCCGTCGTCGTTTCCCGTGGATCCCATCCTCTGCAGCACGAGGCCGTCATGAACAAGAACACGATCTGCCTTTGGTACGATAAGGACGCCGAGGCCGCTGCGCGCTTCTACGCGCAGACCTTTCCCGACAGCGCCGTCCATTCCGTGAGCCGCGCGCCGACCGATTTTCCCTCCGGCAAGAAGGGCGACGTGCTGACGGTGGACTTCACCGTGCTTGGCACGCCGTGCATCGGCCTCAACGGCGGACCGATGTTCAAGCACAGCGAAGCCTTCTCCTTCCAGTCGCCACCGAGGACCAGGAAGAAACGGACCGTTACTGGAACGCCATCGTCGGCAATGGCGGCCAGGAAAGCGCTTGCGGCTGGTGCAAGGACAAGTGGGGCATCTCCTGGCAGATCACGCCGCGCACGCTGACCGAGGCGATGGCCGCCGGCGGCGCGGAGGCGCAGCGCGCCTTCACCGCGATGATGGACATGAAGAAGATCGACGTCGCCAAGATCGACGCCGCCCGCCGCGGCTGAGCCTCGCGCACGCACGCCCGCATCGGCGCGATGGAACCCTGCCGTCGCGCGGCGCGTTCCCGTTTGCGAACCGCAACACGGAGCGATGCAATGAATTGGGATCAGATCGAAGGCAAATGGGATCAGTTCCGAGGCAAGGCCCAAACGCAATGGGGCAAGCTGACGGATCAGGATTTCGAGGTCATCAAAGGCAAGCGCACCGAGCTCGCCGGGCGCATCAAGGAACGCTACGGCGTCGAAAAGGAAGAAGCCGAACGGCAAATCGATACGTGGATGCGCTCGCTCTGACGCGGCGGAACACATGGGAGGCAGGGAGATGAGCAGAACGAAAATCCGCGCGCTGTGCGTAGCGGCTTCCCTGGCGATGATGGGCGGCCTGGCCGCCTGCGAAGGCGCCAAGGGAAATGGTTCGGCCGAGAAGGCCGGCGAAAAGATCGACAACGCGATGGACGATCTCACCAAGGATCATCGCGACATCACCGATGGTCCGGCGGAAAATCTCGGTGAACGCGCGGACAGCGCAGCCGGCAATTCCAGCGCGGCGGATCATAATTAAGCGTCACGCGGGCGGCGGCTGAAGGCGGCCGCCCGCGAGGCCCGCATGCACGCACGCCAACGGGCGGATGACGCCCGCCTCGATCGCGAAGCGCTCCACGCGCACGCCTGCGGCTTCGTGCGTGATGACGTTGAAGCCCTGCGGGTCGCCGCGCAGGCGCGCCGACAGCGTGCCGCCGGTGAGCGCCAACGCCGCACGGCCCGCATGCGTGTGGGTGAAATCGCGCAGCACATGCAAATGCCCCGCCAGGAACAGGTGCGCGCCGGCCTCGATCAGCGCGCGCATCGCGGCGGCGCCGCCATGCGTGCGCCCGGTCAAGGCGGGATGCGGCGGAAAGATCAGCGGATGATGCGTCACCACGATCTTCAAGGCGCCGGCCGGGGCGCGGTGCAGCACGCGGGCGGCGCGCGACGTCTGCAGCGGGTTGATCGCGCCGAGCGCCCAATTGAGCCGCGCCTGCCAGCCTCGCGCGCTGTTCAGGGTGACGACGCAGACGCGCGCATCGCGCCATTCCATCGCCAGTGCGTGTGCGGCGGCGGCGGCGCGGAAGCGCCGGAACGGGCGGTAGAAACGTGGGAACACCTCGAAATAGGGCACGTCGTGATTGCCGGGCGTGACGACCACCGGCGCGCCGAGCCCGGCGAGCCAGGCGGCGCACGCATCCAGCTCCTTCTGCAAACCGGCGGCGGAAAGATCGCCCGAGGCGATCACCAGATCCGGCGGCGCGGCGAGCGCGAAGGCGCGCACTGCGGCCAGCGCGCTTTCATCGGCGTAGCCGAAATGCAGATCGGAGAGATGCAGGATGCGCATCCGCAAGCCTCAGGACAGCGCCACGACGAACGGCCCGTCCTGCATGATCTCGACGCGCACGCGCGAGAAGAAGGCGGCGGACTCGCCGTCGAGCAGGGCGGGCACAACGCCGATAGAGCGGATTTCGCCGCGCGCGGCGCGCGAAAGCTGGATCGTATCATCGTCGCGCCAGCCGCCGAGCACCGAAAGCAGGCCCACGCGCGCGAAATCGGTCAACCGGTTGGCGTCGAGGCGCACCCATTCGAGCGCGTCGTCCTCCAGTTCGCCGATATAAGACGGGCACAGCACGCCGGCCGCGGCTGCGACGGAAAAGGCGGCGGCGGAGGGGCGCACCAGCAGCTTGCGTGACATCAGGCGCGCCATGGCGTGGCGTAGGCGACGGGCGGCCTCGAGCACGCGGCCCTCGCGCATTGCTTCGCGGGCGCGCGCGAGCAGCGTGGGGCCGCCGAAGAGTGCGGCGACGAAGAAGGGCTTGCCGTTGGCCCGCCCACCCACGAGGCGGCGCACTTTTCCCGCCGTCAGCGCTTCGCTCAGCGCCTCGCGCCAGGCGCGGTCGCCATAGAGCGCGCGGGGCAGCACGTTCAGCGTGCCGCCGGGCAGGAGCAGCAGAGGCGGGCCGTCGCGGAACGCTTCGGCGGCGGCGCGGGCGGTGCCGTCCCCGCCGAGCACGACGATCATGCCGGCGTCGCGCACGGCGGCCTGGTGCGCCTGCAAGCCGGCGACGTCGTCGGCGAGCGCGACGATCTCGACGCCCGCGGCCTCCAGCTGCGCGCGCAACGCATCCGCCGCGCCG
>JBFWWB010000107.1:0-8985 GCA_050246435.1 Hyphomonadaceae bacterium | reverse complement strand
TGGCGCACGATTTGACGCCGGGGGCCGCCGCACCTGAGGAGACGGAAATACTTTCTCAGCGCGCCATACCCTTCCGTGAGGCGTTGGAGATGGCCGTCTCCGGCGCCATAAGGGACTCGCTTACCGATGCAGGGCTATTGCGGGCGCACCACATGGCGGTGACCGGTGCGCACGATCCGGCGCTGACCAAGGCGATGCTCGGCTGAGGGAGAAGTTCATGGCGGATGGCGCAAAGCCGCAACTGGCCGAAACGCGCGCCTTCGAGGGCTCCGGCGGGGTATGGTCGCAGCTGCGCGTGCAGGCCATGCAGGCGGCGGCGGAAGAGCCGCTGCTGGCCTCCTATCTGCACGCCACGATCCTGCACCACGACAAGATCGAAGAAGCGCTTTCCTACCATCTGGCGCAAAAACTCGGCGGCGGCGACATGAGCCCGCTGCAGCTGCGCGAGGTGTGCCGCGAGGCCTACATGGCCGATCCCGAGATCGCCCGTCAGGCCGAACGCGACATGCGCGTGGTGCGCGAGCGCGATCCCGCCTGCCGCACCTATCTGCAGCCGTTCCTCTATTTCAAAGGCTTCGCGGGGCTGCAGGCCTACCGCATCTCACATTGGCTGTGGCGCCAGGAGCGCGAGATGTTGGCGTTCCATCTGCAAAGCCGCATTTCGGAACTGTTCTCCGTCGACATTCATCCGAACGCGGTGATCGGCGCCGGCGTGTTCATCGACCACGCCCACGGCATCGTCATCGGGGAGACGGCGGTGGTCGAGGACGATGTCTCCATGCTGCATTCGGTGACCTTGGGCGGCACCGGCAAGGAGCGCGGCGACCGTCACCCGAAGATCCGCCGTGGCGTGCTGATCGGGGCGGGCGCCAAGGTGCTGGGCAATATCGAGATCGGCGCTGACGCGCGGATCGCGGCGGGTTCCGTGGTGCTGCAGGACGTGGCGCCGCGCTGCACCGTGGCGGGCATTCCCGCGCGGCCCGTCGGCGGCCCGTGCCGGCCCGGCGGGGCGCCGGCCATCGACATGGACCAGGTGTTCGAGGACGGCTGAGAGGGTTGCCTTCCGCGCGCGAAGCGCCCACTAGCTTGCCCTGGGCGTAGGGCAGGGAGCTGGGCGCGCGATGAAGCCGCAGGAACGCGAGAAGGTCGAAAAATTCCTCAAGAAGCGGCTGAATGCGCCGAACCTTTCGCTGCGCACGCGGCCGAAGAAGGACGATTCAGCTGAGGTCTATATCGGCGAGGAATTCGTTGGCGTGCTGAGCCGCGACGATGAAGACGGCGAACTCTGCTACCATTTCGCGATGACGATCCTGGAACTGGATCTCGACGAGGCCTAACGTGCGTCGGGCCGCCGCGCCGCTGCTACAATTTCTTACTCGCGTCGCGCGCCTGTCGGCTTCGAACAGTGCGGAGAGGCGCGCCTCGGCGAGGCATGAATCCTGAATCCAGAAAACGTCGCGCGGCGCGTCTGGAATGATGCAACGCGCAGCGCAAAAACAAAGCGGGCCGCGCGTGAACGCAGCCCGCTTCAACACCACGTCAGCTCGCGCGCCGCGACGCCCTGCTACAAGACCGTAAGCATCGACGCCACCAGCGGGTGGCGGACGATATCGACATCTTTCAAGCGCACGACCGCCACATCCTTCAGCTTCGCCAGCTTGTCGGCGGCTTCGCCGAGGCCCGAGAGGCCAGGGAGCAGGTCCGTCTGCGCCGGATCGCCGGTGACGACCATCGTGGAATGCCAGCCCAACCGCGTGAGCAGCATCTTGATCTGGCCGAAGGTGCAATTCTGCGCCTCGTCGATCACGACGAAGGCGTTGTTGAGCGTGCGCCCCCGCATGAAGCCGATCGGCGCGATCTCGATCAGGCCTTCGGCCATCATAGATTTGAGCCGCTTGGCGGAGAGGCGGTCGGTCAGCGCGTCGTAAAGCGGGCGCAGATACGGGGCGAGCTTTTCTTCCATGTCGCCGGGCAGGAAGCCGAGGCTTTCGCCCGCTTCGACGGCCGGCCGCGACAGCACGATGCGGCCCACCTTGCCGGCCTGCAGCGCGTCTACCGCCTTGGCGATCGCGAGGTAGGTCTTGCCCGTGCCGGCGGGGCCGAGCGCGAGCACGAGATTGTGCAAGTCCATCGCATCGAGCAGGGCCTGCTGGCCTTTCGATTTGGCGCGGATGGTTTTCACGAAGCGCTGGTCGCGATCGGCCTCCGGACTCCAACCGCCCTCGACGACCTGCAGCGTACGCCGCCGTTCGTCCTCCCGGAATGCGTCGGTCTGCGCGCCCGCAGCCCGTTGGGCTCGCTTGGTCGTTCGCTTGGCCATGATCGCCTCCTTGCGCCGTTTTGCGCACGAAAAAGCCGCGGACGGGGCGTCCGCGGCGCGTGGGGAATCGAAGAATTGCGAGGGATCGACTCTCGCGTCGCCCAAGGCCCGTTCGGGACCGCTGTCGATGCGCCGGTCATCCGGCGCCCTCCGGCGTCTTTGCGTCACGCAGCCCTCCGTATGACGGCGGGATCCAACCCGCCCGGAAAGCGCCCGCCCGGCATGAGCGGCGTCGCATCACCAGGAGACATGAGGGAGGTTAACGAGCCTTGAAGAGACCCGCCGCGTCGTCGAATATTCATAAATCCTGAAGGAAGCGCACATGCCGATCTACGCCCTCGCCGACGCCGATCTCGAAGTGGAGGACGAAGACGCCTGGTGGGTGGCGCCGGGGGCGGTGCTCGTCGGGCGCGTGGTGCTGAAGCGCAATGCCTCAGTGTGGTTCGGCGCGGTGCTGCGGGCCGATAATGAACCGATCACGGTGGGCGAGAACTCCAACGTGCAGGACGGTACGGTGATTCACACGGATGCAGGAGCGCCGTGCACGATCGGGGCGAACGTCACCATCGGCCACATGGCGATGCTGCACGGCTGCACGATCGCCGACAACGCGCTGATCGGAATAAAGGCGACCGTGCTCAATCACGCGCATATTCCGCCTTACACGTTGCTCGGTGCGTACGCGCTGGTGACGGAGCGCAAGGAATTCCCCGAAGGGATGCTGGTGACGGGCGTGCCCGCGCGCCCGGCGCGGGCGTTGGATCCAGCCCAGCGCGCCGTGATCGACGGTTCGGCGAAATTCTATGTCGCCAACTGGAAGCGCTTCAAAGCCGGCATGCGCGAAAGCAGGCTTTCGCGCTGAGCCGCGCGGGGCGGATCAGGCCGGGGCGTGCTCGCCGATCGGCGCGTTCCACACCTCGCGCAGGCGCACATCGGTTTCCGGGCCCAGATTGAACCAGGCCAGCCGGTCGCGCGTGGCGTCGAGCACGAACATCTTGTCGCCGCGCTCGAGCATCTGCGACAGCGTGTTGCGCAGCGCGCCGGCGGTCTTGCGCGTGCGCACCAGCCATAGCGTCGGGGTGATCTCGGCGGCGGCGCCCAATTGGTGCAATTCGTATTCGAACTTGCGCCGGCCGCCGGAGAGGAATTCCGCATAGACCAGCACGTTGGCGACGTCGTGCGGCGCACCGGCGCTCGCGCTCGCGCGTTCGGCTGTGCGGAAGGTCGTGCGGTCTTCGTGCAGCATGCCGCGGAACGCGCGGCAGTAGCGCGCCTCGGACCAGTCGCCGTCCGCCTTGAGCGAAACGAGCGTGTTTTGCGTCACGCGGCCTTCGGCGAGAAACCGGGCCATCTGCTGGCGCGTGTAGGGGCCGTACACCTTTTGATTGGTGTTGACCCACCAGGTCTCGGATGCGGCGTCGAGCGCCATGGGCGTAGTCTCCTCGCGCCCGGCCCGCACGAGCGGGCGCAGGGGCGTACGCCAAGGAGAGGAGCAAGAAGGGCGCCGCCATGCGCGGCGTTCGCGCTAGCCTAATTCGGGAAAACGCCGCGCGGCTGGCGCGCTTTGGGACATGTGCGCGTTAATCTTTCCGGCGCGCTTCGAAATCTACGGCGAAGCCGTCCTCCAGATAGCGCGCGACGCGCCCGTAGGATTGGCCGACGCGCACCCAAGCGCCCAGCGGCGGGCGGGTGAAGGCGGTCTTGAGCGAGCAGCCGACCATCGAAAAATCGCGCACCTCGCAATGCAGCGAGCCGCCGTCCTCAAGATTGATCGTAATGCCGCCCGAACTCTCGTACCGCGTGTATCGGCGGGCGTCCTCGTTGGCGAATAGCGTCTTGTTCCAGAGCCAGGTGAGTTGCTCGATGATCTTCTCGCGTTTGTGCAGCGAGCTTTGAAAGATCACGGCGAATTGGCCATCGCCGTCAATGCGGGCGACTTCGCCTGAAAGGCGGCCAAGATTCTCCAGGTAGACGAGAACGCCGTCGCCTTTGGCAGGCATCGCACTCGCCGCCAGGCAGGCGCCGCCGGCGGAAATATCGCGCGTGCGGCAATCATATTCGCGTCCGTCGCTGTCGAGCAGCCGACCGGCGAGGGCGAGGTCGACGCGATAATGGCGGCGCCTGTCGGCGGCGATCGCAAGCTTTGCGGCGCGGACAGGTGCGGCGGCCAAGGGGTGCTCCAACTGTGCCGGGCATGCTCCGCCACATTCATCAAGAATGGCTTAACGCGGGCCGCGAAAGTTCAGGGATTGGAAACCACCAGCCGCAACGGCTTGCGCGGCAGCGGCGTGCGCGGCGGGAAGATGGAGGATACGCGCAGCCGCGTGAGCCCGCGGCCTTCGAGCGCGCTTTCGCCGCCTAGCGGCTGCAGCATGCCCAGCAGGCGCTCGCCAGGCAGCACGCCCCGCGCCAGCGGCGTCGTCAGCAGCTCCAGACCCAGGCGCCGGTCGCAGGCGGTTTCGCCCATGACGCAAACCACGCCGGGCTCGTTGGCGGCCGTGACGGCGGCGAGGAAGCTGCGCAGCATCGCCTGATCGGGCGGCAGAAACAGCGAGAGCAGGTCGCTGCGACGCAGATCGCGCTGGAACAGGGTGACCAGATCGGCCCCGAACGTCAGGAAATTGGCGCGGCCGTCGCCCAGCCCGTCGATCACGAACAACCGGTCGGCCAGCCGGTCGGCGGTCTTGATCGTCGCCGGCGTGCGCCCTGCCGCCATCGCGCGGCCGTACTCCAGCAGCGCGCGCGTATCGGGATGAAATGGTTCGTCCAGAAGGTTCACGTTCGAGGTCCGCGAAAGGCGCAAGGTTTTCCGCCCAAGGTTTGAGCACGTCGCGTGCCGCGGCGGCGTGTATGAGATCGGGCCCTTTTTCGCCTCTGGCGGGCGGATCGCGCCGGCGTTGCGCGCCGGCGGACTTGCTTCACGCTTCAAACGCCCCGAAGACGGCGCAGCTCAGGACGGCGGGATTCACCAAGGGGCGGGCGATGGCCGGGCGCGAACGGTTCTTCAACGCGCAGCCGCCGGCGGCGACGTGGCTCGGCGGACTGATCGTTGCCGCGCACGTGGCGCGCTGGGCTGCGCCGGAAGACGTCAAAATCCAGTTCGCCGATGCACTGGCCGTCATCCCGATCCGCTACGAAGAGGGCGTATCGCTCGCCAATCTCGCGGCGATCTTCGGCCATGTGTTCTTGCATGCGAACTGGATCCATCTGGGGTTCAACATGGCGCTGTTCTTCGCCGTTTCGGGCGCGGTGGCGCGCAGGTTGGGCGCGGCGGGCGGGCAGACATGGCGTTTCCTGGCGCTCTTCTTCTTGAGCGCAGCGGGATCGGCCGCCTGCTACATCGCGATCAACCGCGGATCGGGCGTTGGTGCGGTGGGCGCCTCAGGCGCGGTGTGCGGGCTGTTCGCGGCGTATCTGATGGGCGCGCGCTGGGATTGGCGCGCCTCGCTGCGCGATAAATGGGTGTTGCAGACGGGCTTTGCGTTTCTCGCGGTCAATGTCGGGTTGGCGTTCGTCGCGCGCATGCTGGGCGTGTTGCCGATCGCATGGGAGGCGCATCTGGGCGGCTTCGTGGCCGGTGCGGTGGCGTTTCCATTTCTGGCGCCGCGTTTCGCCAAGGCCGACGCAGACGTTTAAAACAACGTTTCGTCCTTCCGCACGCCGTCGACGATCAAGCCCTTGATCACCGGCTTGCCGCCGCGGTCGAGCGCAAGCACCACGTCGATCGGATCGCGCCGGGCGCGCGCCTCGAGCTTCTTCGCTTCATCTTCGGCGGCGTAATAATGATCGGCCCCGATATCGAGCAGGATGTCCACCGGCATGTTCTTTCCTGCCGGCGTCTCGGCGGCATAATCCTCGCGGCGGATATAGCGTGCGCGCAGCGTGGCCGCGCCAGACGTCAGCGCCGGCCTTTGCGCGGAAATCGCGACGGGAATCCACACCGCGCCGCTCGGGCGCAGGGTGAGCCAGAGTGTGTCCTCCGGGCGCCAATCGGAGGGATCGGCGGCGGTGGGCAGATCGGGCAGATGCACGCGTTCGATCTCGTAATCGAGCTGCACATAGGCGCCGCGCACGATATCGCGCGGATCGACAGGACGGGTGCGCAGCACGATTTCCGCGCCGGTGCGCCGCGCAATATGCTCGCACGCGGCCATGCCGATCAGCGCCGCCGTCAGCACGCCGAGGAAGGCGATCGTCCGCGCGCGCACGGTTGTGGCGCGCCAGCGCGCTAAAGCTTTATGGACAACGGCGTTCACGGCGCCGCCGGCGATGCGGGTTTGCGGGTGAGCTGGCGCAGCGCGAACGCCATGCCCATCAGAACCACGCCGCCGCCGAGCAGAAAGAGCGCAGTGTTCATCAATCCGCCAAAGAGCGCCGCGTAAACGTAGAAACACTCGAACGCGAAGAGCGCGACGGCGAGCGCGCGCACCGCCTTGCGCCCGGTCGCGTCGCCCCAGCCGATCGCCCACACGCAAACCGCAAGCAGCACGGCCGCGCACGCCATCTTGAGCGTGATGTCGTTTTGATCCCACACGGCGAATTGCGTCATCAGCGCGCCCAACGTGAAGATCGCGGCGCCCCAGGCCAACGCGATGGCGCCGGCGCGGTCGCCGCTGCGCGCGCGGAACACTTCACCGGCCGCTCCGATCGCCGCGCCGGATGCGGCGATGAGCAGGCCCGCGGTGATCCAATCGCGCGCGCGGTCGAGCCAGATGCTGTCGGCCAATAGCGCGAACAGCCACGCCATCGCGGCGACGCCGGAAAAATGCATCGCGGCGCCGCTATCCCAGCGCCGGCCAAGAAACGCCCCCGCGAACCAAAGCGGCAGATAGGGCAGCCCGAACAGCGCCAGGCTCGCGCGTTCGGAAGGGCCGTGATCGAAGAAGAAATGATCGCCCCGCGCGAACACGAAGTAGCAAAATGCGAGGATCACGGAGAGGATCAGCACCACGCGCGAAGAATACACGATCGCCGCCGCGAACGTGAAAACGCTCCAAAGCGCGAACAGACCCGCCGCCGTGCCGGCGATGTGATAGGTCTGACCGACGAGGCCGATCGCCGCCCCGATCGCCAGCGCGCCGATTAGCGCATACGCCTCGCTTTGCCCGCGCGCGCCGCGTTCGCGCGCCCAAGTCGCCGCGGCGAACGAAAGCCACAGCAAAGCCAGCACCGCAAGCATGCGCAGCGCCTTCGCCAGCAAGCCCCAATTGGCGCCGATGAAGGTGATCACGCCCAAGCCGAAAAGCACTGCGCCCAGCACCGAAAACACGTTCACCATGCTGCGCGCGGGAGCCGCTGCGCGTGCGCGCGCGTGCGCTTCGAGAGCCGCCGATTGTTCATCCGTGATCAGCGCGGCCTCCCGCCAGCGCGCGAGATCGGCCTCCAGCCGCTTCAGATAGGCGCCGTCACGCACGCGTTATGCTCCGCCTTTGCGCCACACAGCCGTTTCGCCTTGCCGGGCGCGGATGCGAGGCGCATCGTTTCGCAAAGTCCGGCCCAAAACGGCAGGGAGGAAACGATGCTGATCGTCCATATCCTTAAGGACAAAGGCGACAAAGTTTATACGCTGTCTAGTGAAGCGACGCTGGAAGAAGCCTCGCGCGAATTGGGCGCGCGGCGCGTCGGCGCGCTGGTCGTCGTCGATGAGGCGGGAGCGCCGGTCGGCGTGCTCTCCGAACGCGACATCATCCGCGAAATCGCCGGGCGCGGGGCGGCCGCGCTGACCCGCACCGCGGCCTCGGCGATGAGCCGCGGCGTGATCACCGCCGACCCGAACGAAACCGTCGACGACGGGCTCGCCCGGATGACGGAGCGGCGCGTGCGCCACCTGCCGGTGATGGGCCGCGGCCAGCTGATGGGCGTGGTTTCGATCGGGGATCTGGTGAAGCACAAGATCGCTGAAGTGGAGGAGGAATCCGCCGCCATGCACGCCTATATCGCGGCGCGCTGAGGCGGCGCCGGGCAGCCCTGCCGGGTGGTTCGCCTCTTGCGCGAGGATGACGGTTTCGCTATATCTCCGCGTTCGCGCCGGATGGCAGCGGGGTGGTTTTTCGCCCCGCGGGACGCCGGCGTCGGCTCCGAACACGCGGTACGGGAAACATGGTTTCCTCAGGCGCGTGGGAGGAACCTCAAGAAACGTCGTTGACACGCGATTCGAGGCCGCATAGAAGCGCGCCTCTTGCGCGGGCCGGGGCCTCTTCCGGGGGTCTTTGGAGCGCGCGACGGAGCATCGCCGGGAGGGTTCTTCCGGAGGCGTTTCGGGCTCTTTGACATCGTTGTTTGGAAGAAGGGAAACGCGGACGGCGGTGCGCCGGTCGCACAGGTCATGCCTGTGCAATCGACACTGACGGTTTGCGTTTTCTGAAGACTGACAAGTGCAGCGGCTCAACTTCGGTTGAGACGTTTGCGTGCGTCGGTCTCCGTCAAGATACGCAAACGCTTTAACCAGCAGATCGGTTCGTCCCTTGGGGTTTCCCTGGGGCGGCGGGCCGAAGGTCAGTTAGTGTCAACTCAACCTGAGAGTTTGATTCTGGCTCAGAACGAACGCTGGCGGCAGGCTTAACACATGCAAGTCGAACGCCCCGCAAGGGGAGTGGCAGACGGGTGAGTAACGCGTGGGAACGTGCCCCAAGGTACGGAACAACTCCGGGAAACTGGAGCTAATA
>JBFWWB010000106.1:0-9436 GCA_050246435.1 Hyphomonadaceae bacterium | reverse complement strand
GACGCCGCCACGATTTCCTAGAACGTCTTCGTTTCATCCTGCAGCAGCTCCGGCGCGATCGTGGCGCCGCGTTGCATCACTTGCTTTGCGCCCAGATATACCGCCGGGCGGTTCACGGCGTCGACCGCCAGCAGCCGCGCGCCATCATAATAGAAAGCGGAGAAGGATTCCTTCTCCATGTCGCCGCGCTGATAAAGCCGATCGTAGCCCTGGAAGAGACCGCCGATGGTCAGCTTCAGGTCGTACTGATCGGACCAGAACCAGGGCAGCTCCTCCGCCGGCGGCGGCTGGCCCATGATCGCGGCGGCGGCGATCTTGCCGCCTTCGATCGCGTTGTGCACGCTCTCCAGTCGGGCGATGCGCCCGTAATGAACGAGCGGCCGGGCGGCGCAATCGCCGATCGCGTAGATTGCGGGATCGGACGTTCGGCACAGCCGATCGGTCACGATGCCGTCGCCGGTTTCGATGCCTGCTTTCTCCGCCAGCGCCGTATCGGGATAGACGCCCGCGCCTACCACGACGAGATCGGCGGGAACCTCTGTCCCGTCCGCCAGGCCCACCGCGCGCACGCCGGCTTCGCCTTTGAACACTGCGGCCATGCCGCCCAGCACGAAGCGCACGCCGCGCCTTGTGTGCGCGTCGAGGAAGAACCCCGCCATCTCCGCGCTCGTCACCCGCGCCAGCGGCCGGGAGAGCGCCTCGATCACCGTCACGTCCAGCCCGCGCTGGCGGCCGACGGCGGCGACCTCGAGCCCGATATAGCCCGCCCCGATCACTGCCAGCTTGGCGCCCGGATGGAAGCGTTCGCGGATCTGCTCCACGTCGGTGAAGGTGCGCAGCACGAAGACGCCGTCCAGATCGCTGCCGGGGATCGTCAACACCCGTGGGCGCGCGCCGGTGGCCAGCACCAGCGCGTCATAGGGCAGCTCGCGGCCGCCCTCGATGCGCACGCGCTTGTTCGCCCGGTCGATCCAGACGGCGCGGCTGTTCAGCAGCAGGCGGATGTCCTCGCTCTCATAGATCGCCGGCGGGCGGATCATGAGGCGCTCTTCCTCCAACTCGCCCATCAGGAATTTCTTCGAGAGGGGCGGGCGCTGATACGGCGCGAGCTTTTCTTCGCCCACCAGGGTGATCTCTCCGGTGAAGCCGCGCGCGCGCAGATGCTCAGCGGCGCTGCCGCCGGCCTGGCCTGCCCCGATCACGACGACACGGTTGATTTCGCCCATTCCGCTCACATCCTTCGCCGGCGGTTGTGG
The DNA here is from genome assembly GCA_050246435.1 of Hyphomonadaceae bacterium. Classification (GTDB taxonomy): domain Bacteria; phylum Pseudomonadota; class Alphaproteobacteria; order Caulobacterales; family Aquidulcibacteraceae; genus JAKFWI01. Next base: position 8,180 of record JBFWWB010000106.1, on the reverse strand, counting down.
CGTGGCGTCCGCGGGGAAGCAACCGCCCTTGAAGGCGCCCCAGCGTTGCGCCAGGGTTCGCCGGATGGAGCTTGCCTTGCCGGACGCGCCCGCCACGGCGGCGCTGGGCGCGCGCTTGGCTGCGCTGCTGCAGCCGGGGGACGCGCTGTTCCTCATCGGCGGGCTGGGCGCGGGGAAAACCACGCTGGCGCGCGGCCTCATCGAAGCCTGGACCGGGGAGGACGAGGCCCCCAGCCCCACCTTCACCCTGGTGCAAACCTATGAGGGGCCGAAAGGCCTTGTCTGGCATGCCGATCTTTACCGCCTGGAGGATCCTGAAGAGGTCTTCGAATTGGGCTTGGAAGAGGCCCTGGGCGAAGCGCTTTTGATCATCGAATGGCCCGAACGCCTGCTCGGCTGGGTCCCGGTTGACCGGTTGGAGCTTCGCCTCGAGCCTCACGCGGGTGGGCGAATCGCCCGATTGTCCGGCTTTGGCCGCTGCGCCCGCTTTCAGCTATGAAGCCTGGAACGTGACCACCGAACCTGACGCCCGCCCGGAAGCGCGAGCAGATGCGCTCGCCAAGCTCCTCGCCGAAACCGGTTTCGCCGGCGCGCGGCGCACGCCCCTGGCGGGGGACGCGTCCACCCGCCGCTACGAGCGCTTGACGGCGGCGGACGGGCGCAAGGCGATCCTGATGGATGCGCCGCGCAGCAGCGAAAGCCCGCCATGCCCGCCGGATGCGGATGACGCGCGCCGCCTGGCGCTCGGCTGGAACGCGGTGGCGCGGCTTGCGGCTTCGCGGGTCGAGGCGTTCGTCGCGGTCGGCGCACACCTGGCGCGGCTAGGCTTCTCCACGCCGGAGATATATGGCGCGGATATCGTCGCCGGGTACGCCGTGATCGAGGATTTGGGCGAGGGGCTCTACGCGACGCTGCTCGCCGCCGGCGGCGACGAGATCGCACTCTACGAGGCCGCCGCCGACGTGCTGGCCGTCTTGCACCCCGCGCCGGTCCCGTCCTCGCTGCCAGCGCCGAACGGCGTGTGGCCGCTGCTGGATTACGATCGCCTCGCGCTCCGTGTGAATGCCGACTTGTTCGTCGAATGGCTGCCGCGCGCGGCGGAGGACGTGCGCATCGACGATAAGGCGCGCGTGCGCTGGGAAGGCGTGCGCGACGCGATGATCGAGCGCGCGCTGGCCTATCCGCGCGCCTTCACGATCCGCGATTATCACGCGGAGAATCTGCTCTGGCTGCCGCAGCGCGAAGGCGTCGCGCGCGTCGGCCTGCTCGATTTCCAGGATGCAGTGCGCGGCTGGCGCGGCTGGGATTTCTCCATGCTTCTGCACGATGCGCGCCGCGACGTTTCGCCGGCGGCGGCTGAGGCCGCGGTGCGCCGCTATGTGGCGCGTTCGGGGGCCGATGATGCGGCGCTGCGCGAGGAGATCGATGTGCTGGGCGCGATCAACACGATGCGCATTCTCGGCATCTTTTCGCGCCTCGTCTCGCGGGACGCGAAGCCCCGCTACCGCGATTTCATGCCGCGCGAATGGGGCCATCTGGCGCGCATCCTGCGCCATCCCGCGCTTGGCGAAACGGCCGATTTCGTGCGCAGCGTCGCAGGCGCGCGCCTGGCTGCGGCGTCATGAGCCGGCCCGATACCGCGATGGTGATGGCCGCCGGCCTCGGCACGCGCATGCGCCCGCTGACGGATCACCGCCCAAAGCCGCTGATCGAGGTCGCCGGCAAAGCGCTGATCGATCACATGCTGGATCGCGCCGTCGCCGCCGGCGTCACGCGCGCGGTGGTGAACGTGCATTATCTGGCCGACATGATCGAGGCGCATCTTGCGCGCCGCGCGGCCCCGCGCATCACGATCTCCGATGAGCGCGGCGAACGGCTGGAGACGGGCGGGGGATTGGCGAAGGCGGCGCCTTTGCTGGGCGATAAGCCCTTCTTCGTGCTCAACACCGATCAGATCTGGACGGAGAACGCCAAGCCCGCGCTCGAGGCGCTGGGCGATGCGTTTGATGCCGCGCGCATGGACGTGATGATGCTGTTGGCGCCGCGCGCCGATTGTCTGGGCTTTCATGGGCCGGGCGATTTCTTCATGGGAAGCGATGGCGCGCTGTCCTGGCGGGGCGAGGCGGGCGAAGCGCCGTGGGTATACGCCGGCGCCTATATCCTGCATCCGCGCCTGCTCGCCGGTTGGCCGGCGCAGAGCTTTTCCGCGCTCGAAATCTGGCGCCCGGCGGTGGCTGCGGGGCGCTTCTTCGGCATGGCGCTCGACGGGTATTGGATGCACGTGGGCGATCCCGCCGCGCGCGATGCGGCGGAAGCGCGCCTGGCGGGCGCAGCGGCCGCCTGAATGGCGCGCCGCCCGCGCGGCCTGTTCGAGGGCGACGCCCCCCGCGTGCGCGCAAGCCCGCCTTCGGCCGATTTTCTGCGCGTTGTGGCCGATCGTCTGTGTACGGAGCTGCAGGACGAGGCCGACCCCTTCGCCCTGGCGGATGCGACGGTGCTGCTGCCTAACCGGCGCGCCGCGCGCGCGCTGACGGAAGCGTTCGCCGCGCGCGGCGAGGCGCGCCTGCTGCCGTCCATCCGCCCGCTGGGCGATGTCGAGGACGACAGCGACGTGTGGGGCGCCGATCCCATCGCCTTCGCCATTCCGCCCGCAATCGATCCCCTGCGCCGCCGGCTGGAATTGGCGTCGCTGCTGCGCGCGAGGGAGCGCAGCGCAGGCGGCGGGGGCGATCCCGCGGGCGCGATCGCGGCGGCGGATGAATTGGTGAAGCTGCTCGATGCGGCGGCCAGCACGCTGGACGGCGTCGATTGGTCGAGGCTGCCGCATCTGATCGAGGATCGCGAACTGGCGCGGCACTGGGCGGCGTCGGCGGAATTCCTGCAGATCATCGCCGCCTATTGGCCCCAGCGCCTGGCGGCCGAAGGGCTCGTCGATCCCGGCGCGCGGCGCACCGCGCTGCACTTGGCGCTCGCACGCTCGTGGGAGAAGGCGCCGCCCAAGGGCCACATCGTGATCGCCGGCTCCACCGGCTCCATCGCGTCCGTCCGTGAACTGATGAAAGTGGTTTCCAGGCTCGCGCGCGGCTGCGTCGTGCTGCCTGGCCTCGATGGCGATCTCGACGACGCGGCCTGGGCGGAGGTGGACGAATCCCATCCCCAGCATGGCCTCAAGATCACGCTCGCCGCCTTGGGCGTCGCGCGCGACGCGGTTCCGGCGCTGGCGGGCGCCGGCGAGACGCGGCCCGCCCGCGCGCGGCGAGCCTTGGTGCGCGAAGCGCTGATCCCGGCCGACCGCACCGCCGATTGGCTCGCGCGTCTCGACGAGGCGGCGGCCCCGTGGGGCGGCGCGCAGGCGTTCGCGGCGGAGGCGTGCGCGGGCTTGCGCCTCATCGAGGCGCGCAACGAGGAAGAGGAAGCGAGCGCCATCGCGCTCCTGCTGCGCGAAGCGATTGAAACGCCGGGCCGCGACGCAGCGCTCGTCACGCCCGATGCGCGCCTGGCCCAGCGCGTCGCCGCGAAGCTGGCGCGTTGGGGCGTGGAGGCGCATCCCTCCGCTGGCGGCGCGCTGGAGGAAACGCCGGTCGGCGTGCTGCTCGCGCTGCTGGGCGATCTCGCCGCCGACGAGGGCGAACCCGTGGCGCTCGCCGCGCTGCTGAAGCATCCGCTGTCGCGCCTCTGGGAAAGCGAAGCCGATATCGCAGCGTTGGAGCGCGCGATGTTGCGCGGGCCCCGCGTGCACGGCGATCTGGCCGATCTGCACGCCCGCGCAACGGCGAACGCATGTCCCCCGGGCGTGCTGGCGCTGGCCGCGCGCATGCGCGATGCGCTGGCGCCGCTGCGCGAAGCGTTCGCCGCGGGCGAAGCCGAGACTGGCGATCTCGCCGAAGCGCTGGTGCTCGCGGCGGAGCATGTCGCCGGCGGCGAAGCATGGGCAGGTGCGGCGGGCGAAGCCGCCAACACCTTCCTGCACGCGCTGGCCGACACGAAATCGGAAGGGCAGGATGCGCTGGGCGCAGTGGCGCGCCACGAGGCTCCCCGCCTGATCGCGGCTTTGCTGTTCGGCCGGGCCGCATCGCCCGAGCGCGACTCCGATCCGCGCATCGCCATCTGGGGGCCGCTCGAAGCGCGCCTGCAGCAGCGCGATCTTGTCGTGCTTGGCGGTCTGAACGAGGGCGTCTGGCCGCAGGCGGCGCCCGACGATCCGTTTCTCTCGCGTGGGCTGCGCGCGGCGTTAGGCTTGCCGCAAACCGAAGCGCGCATCGGCCTCGCCGCGCACGATTTCGCTCAGCTCGCCAATGCGCGCGAGGTCGCGCTGACGCGCGCGGTGCGCGCGGGCGGCGCGCCGACGATCGCGTCGCGCTGGGTGTGGCGGCTCGATACGCTCGCGCGCGCGGCGGGGCGCGATCTGCGCGCCGGCGCGCAAGAGGTGCTCGCCTGGGCGCGCGCGCTGGATCGCCCCGAACGCGCAGCGCCCATCCGCGCGCCGCGTCCGAAGCCTGCGGCCAGCGGCGCCCGCATCGATCGCCTCTCGATCACCGACGTGGAAAAACTGATCCGCGATCCCTACGCGATCTACGCCAAGCGCATCCTGCGCCTGGAAAAGCTGCGTCCCGTCGGCGCACAGGCGGATGGGTCCGATCTCGGCAGCGCGATCCACAAGGCGCTGGAAATGTTCGCGCCCGCGGGCGGCACGGTGGAAACGCTGCTCGCACGCATCGACGCCGAGCTTGCCGCGCGCGGCTTTCCTGCGCCGCAACGGGCGGCGGCGCAGGCGCGGCTGGCGGCCGCCGCGCGCGAGTTCGTCGCGTGGAACGCTGAACGCGCCGCGATGCGCGCGTTTCTGGAGGCGGAGGCGCAGATGGCGGTGCGCGGCGTGCGCCTACGCGGCATCGCCGACCGCATCGAGATCGCGCCCGCCGGCGCCGAGATCACCGATTTCAAGACCGGCCAATTGCCGAGCGATAGGCAGATCAATGCGCAGCTCGCGCCGCAGTTGCTGATCGAAGCGGCGATGCTGGCGGAGGGCGCGTTCGCCGCCGCGCCGCGCCTCGATACGCACCGGCTGATCTATTGGCGCTTCGCCGGAACCAGCATTGGCGAAAAGATCTGCAAGTTGGATCAGCCGGTGGCGCAGGCGGCGGCGCAGGCCTTGGCGGGCCTCGAAGCGCTGCTGGCGCATTACGAAAAGCCGGACGCGGCGTTCCTTTCCAAGCCGCGCGTCGAATTCATTTCCGACATCGACGATTACGATCATCTCGCGCGGCGCAAGGAATGGGCGGAAGCGGAGGCGGCGGACGAATGAACGCCGACTACGCCCGCGCCCAGGAAGGCCAGCGCCAGGCCGCCGATCCGGAGGCTTCCGTCTTCGTCACGGCAAACGCCGGCTCGGGCAAGACGAAAGTTTTGATCGATCGCGTGGCGCGCTTGCTGCTGGCAGGTGGGGCGCCGTCCTCGTTTCTTTGCGTCACCTACACGAAAGCCGCCGCCGCGGAGATGCAGCGCCGGCTGTTCGCGCGGCTGGGTGCGTGGTCGGTGGCCGATGATGCAGCGCTCCGGCGCGAACTGGGCGCGCTCATGGGCGGCGACGCGCCGCTCGGCGATGCCGCGCTTTCCCGCGCGCGCGCGCTGTTCGCGCAGGCGCTGGAAACGCCGGGCGGTTTACGCATCCAGACGATCCACGCCTTCTGCGAGCGCCTGTTGAAGCGCTTTCCGCTGGAGGCGGGCGTGCCCGCGGGCTTCGCGGTGGCGGATGAAACGGAGGCTGCGCGCCTGCTGGAGCAGGCGTGGGCGCACGCGATCGCCGCGCGGCCGGCGCCGCTCGCGCATCTGGCGGAAAAGCTGCATTACGAGGCGCTGGAAGAATTGCGCCGCGCGCTGCTCGCGCGCGGCGATCTGGCCGCCGCGCATCTGCGCGACGGGCTCGTCCAGGCGGAAGCGCGGATCGCCGCACGCCACGGCGCAAGCCAGGATCGCGCGCGCTTCCTCGTGCGCTTCCTCGAAGAGATTCCCTGGCGCGATCTTGAAGCGGCGCGCGCGCTGCTGGAGCGCAGCGGTAGGGCCGATCAAGCCACCGCCGCGCTGATTGCCGCCGCGCGCGGGGCGCATGGCGAAGATCAGCGTGAAGCCTATTTCGACATCTTTCTCACCAAGGGCGGCGATCCGCGCGCCAATGTCATCACGCGCCGGCTGCGCGACGCCGACGCCTTCCTCGATTCCCTGTTCACGGCGGAGATGCAGCGCGTTCTCGCCGCGGACGCGGCGCTGAAGGCGATCGAGCGATCCGATGATATGCGCGCGCTGCTCAATCTCGGCGAAGGCCTGTTGGAAGCTTATGCCCGCGCCAAGGCCGCCGTTGGCGCGCTCGACTTCGACGATCTGATCGCACGCGCGCAGCGCTTGCTAGGGGCGGGGGAGGCCGCCGCCTGGGTGCTCTACAAGCTCGACGGCGCGATCGAGCATGTGCTGATCGACGAGGGGCAAGACACATCGCCGGCGCAATGGGCGCTGATCGAGCCGATCCAGAGCGAATTCTTCGCCGGCCTCGGCGCGCGAGGGGCGGCGCGCACGGTATTCGCCGTCGGCGATCCGAAGCAGAGCATCTATTCCTTCCAAGGCGCCGATCCCGAGCGCTTCTTGGGCGAAGCCCAGCGCCTTTCTTCGAAGGCCGCCGCGGCGGAGCGGCGCTTTTCCGCGCCGCAGCTTTCGATGTCCTTCCGCTCGACGCAGACCGTGCTCGACGCGGTGGACGCGACCTTCGCGGACGTGGCGCTGGCCGCCGGCGATCCGGAGGCCTCCAACATCGTGCGCCATCGCGCGTTCCGCGCCGATGAGGGGCTCGTCGAATGGTGGCCGCTTGCGCAGCGCCCGGCGCGGCGCGAACCGCGCGCCTGGGATGCGCCGCTCGATATCGAGTCCGGCGTCACCGCTGCGGGTGTGCTGGCGCGCACGGTGGCGGAGGCCGCGCACGGCTGGATCGTTGCCGGCGAAGCCGTGCTGGATCCCGAAACCGGCGAACGCCGCGCGATGCGCGCGGGCGACATCCTCGTGCTGGTGCGCCAGCGCGGCCCGGTGTTCGATGAAGTGCTGCGCGCGTTCAAGCGCGTGGGCGTCGATGTCGCCGGCGCCGATCAGATGCGCCTCAATGAGGAATTGGCGGTGCAGGATCTGCTGGCGCTGATGCGCGCCGCGCTGGATCCGAGTGACGATCTTTCGTTGGCCGAAGCGCTCAAGGGCCCTTTCATCGGCCTCGGCGATGACGATCTGATCCAGCTCGCCGCCGGCCGCGCGCCGGGCGAGCGGCTGATCGCGCGGCTCGAAGGGGCGTGGGCGGAAGCGCATCGCGAAGCGGCGGCGTTCGTGCGCGGGCTCATCCAAACGCGCGCCGCGCGGCCCTACGATTTTCTCGCCCGCGTGCTCGAAGCGCCCGACCAAAACGGCCGCACCGGCTGGATGCGGTTGTTCGCGCGGCTGGGCCCTGCCGCGCGCGATCCCGTGGAGGAGGCGCTGGCGCGCGCGCTCGCCATCGGCGAACGCGGGCCCGCGACATTGCAGCATCTGCTCGCCGCCATCGAAACCGACGATTTGCCGATCAAGCGCGAGATGGAGGCCGCGGGCGAGGCCGCGCGCGTGATGACGGCGCATGGCGCAAAGGGCCTCGAGGCGCCGGTGGTGATCCTCGCCGACACGACAGGCGCGTTCGACCGCGCGGAACGCACCGGACTCTTGGCGGCGGATGGCGAATTGTACTGGTCGCCGCGCAAGGGCGAAGACGACGCAGCGACCCAGCGCGCGCGCGCGGCGATCGCGGCGGCGGCGCGGCGCGAGCATGCGCGGCTGCTGTATGTGGCGATGACGCGCGCGCGCGACCGGCTGATCATCTGCGGCGCGGCGCTGGGCAACCGGAAGGAGGGCCGCGCGGAAAGCAGCTGGCACGAATGGAGCGAAGCGGGCATGCGCCGCGCCGGCGCCGCGCCGTGCGAGACGCCGTTCGGCGAGGGGCTGCGGCTGGGCCGCGGCGGCGCCGTTGCGCGCGGGTCCGCGGCGGCCGCGGCGCCGGCGGCCTCGCCGAGCTGGGCGCGCCGCGCCGCCGCGCCCCCGCCCCCGGCGAACAACGCGGTGTTCCCCTCGCCTCAGCTGGACGCCCCCCCCCTGCTGTCGGCGCGCGCGCACGGCCGGCGGCG
>JBFWWB010000105.1:0-9476 GCA_050246435.1 Hyphomonadaceae bacterium | reverse complement strand
GGGCCAGCGTGGGTGTTCCTCATTTCCTCGGAAGCGATCGCCTCCGACGTCGGCCTCGGATATCGGATCTTCCTGGTGCGGCGCTATCTGTCGATGGACATCATCCTGCCCTACGTCGTCTGGATTTCGCTTCTGGCGATCGCGATGGATGTAACGCTTACGCTGCTGCGGCGCGCGTTGTTTCCCTGGGCCGCGACTGCGCGCGCGGCATGAGCGACGTGCTGGCTTTCGAAGACGTGTGGGTCGAGTACGGCGACAAGATCGTGCTCGAAAAAGTCACGCTCGCGATTCCGGAAGGATGCTTCGTTTCGATCGTCGGGCCTTCCGGAGCCGGCAAGAGCACGTTTCTGCGCCTCGCGTTGGGCCAGGAGGCGCCCAGCCGCGGGCGCGTGCTGCTCGACGGCAAGAAGCTCCGCGCCGAGCCGGGGGCGGATCGCGGCGTCGTATTTCAACGCTATTCCGTGTTTCCCCATCTTTCGGCGCGCGAGAACGTGCTGTTCGGCCTCGAATGCGCCGGCGCCCCTGTCACCGGCAGGCTCGGCGGGGGCAAGCGGCGCGCAGCACTCGCGAAAGCCGATGAGATGCTGGACTCTGTCGGCTTGGCGGATGCGCGCCATGTTTATCCCGCGCAACTCTCCGGGGGCATGCAGCAGCGCCTCGCCATCGCGCAATCGCTGATCATGCGCCCGCGCGTTTTGCTGCTGGACGAACCGTTCGGCGCGCTCGATCCCGGCGTGCGCGTCGACATGCACAGCCTCATCACCGACGTGTGGCGCGCGCACAATCTCACCATCCTGATGGTGACGCACGACATCAAGGAAGCCTTCGCCCTCGGCACCCGCGTGCTGACGTTCGACAAGCGCCGCCGCGATCCCGATGCGCCCAAAGGCTACGGCGCGACCGCGGTCTATGACATGAAGCTCGAACGCAAGGGCAAGGGCCCTTACAGCGCGGCGATATAAGCGCGCCAGCCGCCGAAATGGGTGATGTCCGTCGCGCCATCGAGCGCGCGGGGCTCGGCCACGAAGCCCTTCACCTGCGCGCCATCCTCCAGGGTCACGGCGCCGATCGCCAAGGGCGCCGGCACCTCCGCGACGAACGTCCCGAAGGCTGCAGCGTCCAGCTCGTACACCTCGACTTCCAGCGCGGCGCCCTCGGCGCCAACGTGCACAAGCGCCGGTTTCGGCGGAGTCGAATTCGCCATAGCATAGAGTTTGTAGGCGTTGGCGGTTTTGCACGCGCGCACGAGGCGCGCATTGCGCGAGCTGAGCTGCCAGTGCAGCGGCATCCCCGCCAGATGCGCGCCGACAACGGCGAGCTGGATCGTCGGCGCGCGGGGCGCGAGGTCGAGCGGCGGCGGCGTTTCAGTCATGAGGTCCTCGTAGACAGCGGCAAGTTGGAGCAATGCCCGGTCAGCGTGCGCCGGGGCGATCAGGGTGACGCCGAACCCGGTGCCGTTCGCACGGAAACCGGCGGGCATGGCGACGGCGCTCATATCGAGCAGGTTCACGAAATTCGTATAGGCGCCGAGATTGGCGTTGAGCGCGACAGGCTCGGCCAGCACTTCCGCGATGCGATAGATGGTCGCCGCGGTGGGCAGCACCAGCGTATCGATCCGCGCCCACATGCTCTCCGCCGCGCGCTCATACGCCTTGAGGGCATAGGAATCGTTGAACGCGTCCACCGCGCTGAACGCCTTGCCGCCTTCCACGATGGCGCGCACGACCGGATGCACCGCGTTGGGATTGCTGCGCAGCAACGGGCCCAGCGCCGCCGTGCGTTCAGCCACCCACGCGCCGCCATAGAGCAGCTTTGCCGCCGCCAGCAGCGGCGCGATGTCGATCTCCACTAGCGCGCCCAATCGCGCGAACCTTTCGCGCGCCGCAGCAAACAGCGCCTCGCTTTCGCCGTCGCCGAACCAGGCGAGCTGATCGGCGCGCGGCCAACCGATGCGCCACGCCGCCGGCGGCGCATACGGCTGCGCCGGGCGCGAGAACGGATCGGCGGCGTCAAACCCGGCCAGCACGGAATCGAGTAGCGCCGCATCGCCCGCATCGTTCGTGAACACGGTGACGCAATCGAGCGAGCGGCACGCCGGCACGAGACCGGAGGTGCTCCAACGCCCCTTCGTCGGCTTCAGACCGACGAGGTGATTGAACGCCGCAGGCACACGCCCGGAGCCCGCTGTGTCCGTGCCGAGCGCGAACGCCACCAGCCCCGCGCCCGTCGCCACCGCCGAGCCGGAGCTCGATCCCCCGCTCACATAGTCGCGGTTGAATACACAGCCGCACGCGCCGTAGGGCGAACGCGCGCCGACGAGACCGGTGGCGAATTGATCGAGATTGGTCTTGCCCAGCAGGATCGCGCCCGCCGCCAGCAAGCGGCGCACGACCTCTGCATCGCGCGGAGGTTCGTAGGCGTAGGCGGGGCAACCCGCCGTCGTCGCCATGCCGGCTGCATCGAAATTATCCTTCGCGGCGAAGGGGACGCCTGCCAGCGCCAGCCGCTCGCCGCGCGCGATCCGCGCATCCACGGCGTCCGCCTGCGCCAGCACGCCGGCCGCTGCGGCGCGCGCGATCCAGGTCTGGGGCTGAATTTCGTCATACGCGGCGATCCGCGCTAGCGCCTGTTCGGCCTGCGCGCGCGCGGAGGAGGCGCGGGCGTTCACCGCTTCGGCGATCGCCCGCACGGAAAGGCGGGCGGTCATTGCGGTTCGATCGCCATCAGCGGCGCTCCCGACGAAATCATCTGCTTCTCCCGCACATACACCGCACGCACCACGCCGCTGACCGGCGCCGGCGCTTCGCATTCCGTCTTCATCGCCTCGATGATCACCGCCGGCGCGCCGGCCTCCACGCGGTCTCCCACGCCCGCCAACACGCGCCAAACCGCGCCCCCTAACGCTGCCTCCATCAGCTCGCATCCATCGGGTATCTCGATCGCCGGTGTCTCTGTAGCGACAGGCGCGGTCTCCAGCGCTTCGGCGCGGGCGAACTCGCCGCGGCGCTCCCAATCGGCGCGTTCGGCGGCGAATGCGGCGGCGCGCTGCGTTTCGAATACGGCGATGCTTTCGGCATTCTCCGCCAGCATGCGGCGGTAGTCGCGCAGCCGGAAGGCCGTTTGCTCCACCTTCAGCGCCCGCCTGCCGGAAGGAAATTCCCGCCGCCACACCTCCAATTCCGCCGCACTCACGGGGAAGAAGCGGATCTGATCGAAGAAGCGCAGCAGCCAGGGTTTGCCGTCGATGAAATCGGCGGTCTGGCGATGGCTATTCCACACCTGAATGGTGCGCCCGAACAGCTGATAACCGCCCGGTCCTTCCATCCCGTAGATGCACATGTAGGCACCGCCGATGCCCACCACGTTCGGCGGCGTCCAGGTGCGTGCGGGATTGTATTTCGTCGTCACCAGGCGATGGCGGGGGTCGATGGGCGTAGCGACCGGCGCGCCAAGGTATACATCGCCCAGCCCGAGCACGAGATAGGACGCATCGAACACGATGCGTCGCACGTCCTCGATGTCATCAAGGCCGTTCACGCGTCGGATGAACTCGATATTGTCGGGCGTCCAGGGTGCGTCGTCGCGAACGGACGCCATGTATTTTTCGATCGTCTGCGTTATGGCGGGATCGCGCCAGCTGAGCGGCAGCCATACGATGCGCGACTCGATTTCGAAATCGTCGAGCCCGCCGAGGCCTTCCTCGATCTCCGCCAAGATCTCCAGCAGCCGCGCCTGCGCCAGCACGCGCGGATCGTGGTGCACCTGCAGGGAGCGGATGCCGGGCGTCACATCGATCACGCCGGGGGTGGCGCGCGCCGCCAGAGCTTCCATCAGCGCGTGCACGCGCAGGCGCAACTCGATATCGAGCGCGATCGGCCCGTACTCGATCAGCACATTGTCGTCGCCCTGCCGGCGATAGACGGCGCGAGGGCGGGTCCCGTCCGCCGCACGCTCGGCCAGGATGGGCGAGGCGCAGGGCGCCGCCAAATCCTCCCGCGCCGTAGGCGCGCGCAGCGTGCGCACCCAATCATCTTCTTCGGCGAGCGCTTGGGCGGCTTCCGCTTCGCTCACCGCCGCGAACCGCACGACGTCGCCCGGCGCCAACTGGCCGAGCTTCCAGAGATCGGCTGCGATCGTCACGAACGGGCATACGAACCCGCCGAGCGAAGGCCCGTCCGGCCCCAACAGGATCGGCATGTCGCCGGTGAAGTCGACGGCGCCGATCGCATACGGATTGTCATGGATGTTGGAGGGATGCAGACCCGCCTCGCCGCCGTCGCCGCGCGCCCAGCGCGGCTTTGGCCCGATGAGGCGCACGCCGGTGCGGCTCGAATTGAAATGCACGCGCCACTCGGCCGAAGCGATCAGCGCGATATCCTCTTCGGTGAAGAAATCCGGCGCGCCGTGCGGCCCGTAGAGCGCGCGCACGCGCCATTCGCGCGCCAAAGCCGGCGGCGCGGCCAACGGAGCTTCGATCGCCGCCGCCGGCGCCGGCCCAAAATGCAGCACGTCGCCCGCCGCGAGGCCACGCCCGTGCGGGCCGCCGAAGCCGCCGAGCGCAAAGGTCGCCGCACTGCCCAGATAATTCGGCGCGTCCACGCCGCCGCGCACCAGCAGATAGCCGCGCTGGCCCGCGCCGGCGAGGCGGCCGATCTTCAGTGTCTGGCCGGCTTTCGCCGCTGTCGGCGCGTACACGGCCACGGGCGCGTCATCGAGGTGTGCTGCGAACGCCGCGCCGGCGAGGCAGAAGACGGCGTCTTCCAAGAACGTCACGCTCGGCCCCATCGCCGCGAACTCAACGCCTGCCGCGCCTTCCGCATTGCCCAGCTGCCGGTTGCCGAGCCGGAATGCGAGGGCGTCCATCGGGCCGCTCGGCGGCACGCCCACGGCCCAATAGCCAAGCCGTCCCGGATAGGCTTGCACGCTGGCGGAAAGCCCGCCGCTCACCACGCGCATGCCGCGCGGGCGGTGCGCCACGTCCTCCAGCGCCCGGGTGGAGACGGCGCCGCTGACGAACGCCGCGCTCGCCGCCACGTCGCGCAGCCACGCCAGGTTCGTCTGCAGGCCTTCGACGCGCGTCGCCGCCAGCGCGCGCTGCATCGCGGCGACCGCGGCCGGGCGATCGGGCGCCGTGACGATCACTTTCGCCAGCATTGGATCGTAATGTGCGCTGACGGGCGTTCCGGTTTCGATCCAGGTTTCCACGCGCGCCTCGCCCTGCGGCCAGTGCGCCGCCGTCGCCTGCCCGCTGGAGGGGCGGAAATCCTGCACGGGGTCTTCGGCGTAGATGCGCGCCTGGATCGAAGCGCCGCGCGGCGCGGGGATGGGCGCATCGAGCATCGAGAAATCGCCCGCCGCGCCGCGCACCATCCATTCGACGAGATCGACGCCCGTCACCTGTTCCGTCACGCCATGCTCGACCTGCAGGCGCGTGTTCACCTCCAGGAAATAGAAATCCTCACGGCCCGGATCGTAGAGGAATTCCACCGTGCCGGCGGAACGGTAGCGCGCCCCGGCCATCAGCCGTTCGGCGGCCGCAATCAACTCCGCGCGCACGCGCGGCGCCAGGTTCGGCGCCGGGGTTTCCTCGATAACCTTCTGATTGCGCCGCTGCAGCGAACAATCGCGCTCACCCAGCGCCACGGCCTTGCCCGAGCCGTCGCCGAAAATCTGCACTTCCAGGTGGCGCGCGGCGCGCACATAGCGCTCCAAGAACACGCCGGCGTCGCCAAACGCGCCGTCCGCCAGGCGGCGCACGGCGGCGAACGCGGCCTCAATCTGGCTCGCGTCCTCGCACACGCGCATGCCGATGCCGCCGCCTCCGGCGGTGGCCTTGAGCATGACGGGATAGCCGATGCGCGCCGCAGCCTCGCCCGCTTCGCCCGTGTCGCGCAGCAGCCCGCTGCCTGGCGCCAGCGCCACGCCTTCGCGCTCCGCCAGCGCGCGGGCGGCGTGCTTCAGCGCGAAGGCGCGCATATTTTCCGGCGTCGGCCCGATGAACGTCACGCCGGCGTCGGCGCAGGCTTGCGCGAACTCTGCGTTCTCACTCAGGAAACCGTAACCCGGATGGATCGCGTCGGCGCCGCCGCGCCGCGCCGCTTCGAGGATCGCCCCTGCGTTCAGATAGCTTTCCTTGGCCGGCGCGGGCCCGATATGGACCGCCTCGTCCGCCTCCGCGACGTGCAGGGAGAGCGCGTCCGCCTCCGAATAGACCGCGACCGAGCGCACGCCCATGCGCCGCAAGGTGCGGATGATGCGCCGCGCGATCGCGCCGCGATTGGCGACGAGCACCGCGCCGAACGGCATCGGCGCGCTATTCCGTGACGATCATGCGCACCGGCGTCGGATTGAAGCCGTTGCAGGGATTGTTGATCTGTGGGCAGTTGGACACGATCACCATCACGTCCATCTCCGCCTTGAGATCAACGTAGAGACCGGGCGCGGAGATGCCGTCGACGATGCCGAGCGCGCCGTCCGCCTCCACCGGCACGTTCATGAACCAATTGATGTTGGAGACGATGTCGCGCTTGGTGCGCCCGTCTCGCCCATTGGCCTGGAGGAAATTCTCGACGCAGGCGTGATGGCTCTTCGTGTGGTGGCCGTAGCGCAAGGTGTTGCTCTCCACCGAGCACGCGCCCCCGATCGTATCGTGGCGCGCGAGCGGCGTGGCCAGCACGCGCATCATCGCCGCGCCTTCATTGGACAGCAGCACCGATCCCGTGCGGAGGAAAATGTTGGCTTGCGCGGCGATGGTGTCCTGGGCGCTGTAGCGTTCGGCGTCGTCGTGCAAATTGTAGAGCAGGAAATCGACGGATTGGTTGCCGCCGAGATCGACGATGCGCAAGGTCTGCCCGGCGCGGACGGGATAGCGCCAGGGCGCGCGCGCGGGCACGACCTCATCGTGAACGACGCGGCCTTCAAGGCCGGCGAGAGCGGTTTCCGTCATCGGCGATCAGCGCAGATAATAGTCATCGACATTGGCGAAGGCGCGCTCGGCCTCAGGTGCGGCGCGGCGAATGGCGTCCTCGACGCCGGCGATCTCGCCGCGCCACGCCGCTGTGCGCAACGGCGTCACGGAATAAGCGGCGCGCGGATCGAGCGGATGGGGGCAATTCGCCACGACGACGATCACGTCCATGTCCGCCCGCAGCGTCACCGTTCGGCCGGCTGGAAACGGCCCGGCATCGACCGTCACGCCGCCGTCTTCGCCTACGCGCACCGGCTTGAAGAAGCTGATGCAGGGATGGATGTCCTTGCGGCCCAGGCCGTATTTGCCAAGCGCAATCAGGAACCGGTCGCGTGCATTCGGGTGGGGCCCGTGATTCTCGCCGCCGCCATATTTGCGGGCGTTGCCTTGCGCGTTGGAAGCGCCGCAGAACACATCGAAGATCACGCCGTCTTCCGCCAACACACTCATCAGCACGCGCCCCATGTCGGAGAGCAGCATCCCGCCGGCGCCCAGATAGGCGTTCCATTGCACCTTGATGGTATCGGCGACGTTCAGCCGTTCCACCGGACGCTCGGCGTTGAAAATCAGCAGCGAGGCGCAGGCGTCGCCATCGAGATCCATGAGCTGCAGGCGCGCGCCGCGGTTCAGCTGCTTCGCCGCGTAGCCGCCCGCCGCGATCGTTTCATCCCACAGCATCTGCGCGGGGGAAACACCGGCCGGCGGCGCCGTGCTGGCGGTCGCCGGCACGATAGGCATGGCGCGCACGCGCTGGCTTCCCATCGCACGGGCGTGATCGCGCGCGCCGGAGGGGGCGGCCGTTTCGCTCATGGCGTCTTCTCCCGCAACGCCGGCTCGTGCAGCGGCGGCAACAGCGCCGACGTCGTCACCAGCTTGATCTGCTCCACGCCGCGCACCTTGCGCAGATCGTCACTCAATTGCTTGAGCCGGCGCGCCGGCCCCTGCACCAGCAACACCTCGAGCGAGGTATCCCCCTCCAGAAAAACGTGCTGCGAGGAAATCACCTCTTTCAGATAGGCCAGCTGCGTTTGCGCCAGCGCCTGGCGCACGCGCCCGCGCTGCGCGCGGTAGATCAAGGTGATGGTGCCGGCCAGCACCGCCTTGCCCGCCGCCTCGTCATGCGCAGCCAGCGCATGGCGCACCAGTTCCGCGATCATCTGCGACCGGTTGGGCAGACCGCGCGCCTCCACCATCGCATCCAGCCGCGCCAGAAGGCCCGCCGGCAAGCTGACGCTGAGGCGCGCGAGAGCATCAGAACGCTGCATCCCTTCGCCCTAGATCAATATTACGATCGACGCGAAAAATATTACGCCGGACGACGACCTTCGCCGGCGCCGCGCCGCGATGCGGGCGCCCTGGCCGGCAGCCGCCCAAAATTCAGGCTCCGCGCCAGAGGCCGCCCTGGCCGGTAGGACCGCCCCTTCCTATATCGCCGCTCGGGAGACCCTCATGACCGCCACGGCTCGCGAAAACGGCGAAATCGCCAGCTACCACGCCCATGTCTATTACGAGCCCGCCACCCGCGCGGCTGCCGAGCGGCTGCGCAGCCTCGTCGGCGAGCGTTTCGTGGCGCGCCTGGGGCGTTGGCACGACGCCAAGATCGGCCCACACGAGCAATCCATGTATCAGATCGCCTTCGAGCCGGCGGTGTTTTCCACGCTTGTGCCCTTCCTGATGCTGAACCATGGCGGGCTCAGCATCCTGATCCATCCGAACACCGCCAACCCCCGCCGCGATCATCTTTACGACGCACTGTGGATCGGGCCGCAGGTGGCGATCAATGGCGCCGTCCTGCCAGAGATGAGCGAAGCCGAAGACGCGGGAGAACCCAACACGGCGCCGGCGCGCAACGCCTGACGCAGATGCGCCGTCTGGCGCATGGCGTTGTCAAAATTTACAAGCGCTTGGTTTCACTCGGCGCGCTTACGCAAATACATTTACAATGTGGAATTCCAGATCGCGTCGCAGCGCAGACGCGCGGCTTCTACTTGTACTGTCGAAACCAGTAAACTTACGTCGTTTTATTGGGAAAATTGGCCATTGCTGCGTGTTGTGTGCTCACGGCATCACAGCATTATGTGTTTACACTACTCTTCATGCATCGCCGCAGATCAGTATTGCGTTCACGGAAATGTTGTCGTTAGGGTTTCAGCAGTCGCGTTGAAGCGCGCAATAAAAACAGGGAGGGGGACATGAAGCCCAGGTCCAATAAGCGCGGCCTGCTGTTCACCAGCGTCGCGAGCGGGTTGGCGGGAGCGGTTGGTTTTGCCGGTCCAGCGCTGGCCCAAGGTTCTTCCAACGAAATCGTCGTCACCGGGTCGTTCATCGCCGGTACGGCTGAAACCGCGGCCCTGCCGGTCGACGTGATCGGCGCCGATGAGTTGCAGCGTCAGGGCAACCCGACCGTCGTCGACATGATGAAGAGCTTGTCGGTGAGCTCGGGCGTCATCGGCGACCAAAACCAGTACGCCGGCAATTCCGTCGCGCCGCAAAGCCCTGGCACCGCCAC
>JBFWWB010000104.1:0-9478 GCA_050246435.1 Hyphomonadaceae bacterium | reverse complement strand
CGCGGCATAAACGGCGTGTTGTTCACGGGTTCGGCGGCGACGGGCATAGCGATCCACAAAGCCTTCGCTGGCCGCCCTGACGTGCTGCTTGCGCTGGAAATGGGCGGTGACAATCCGCTGATCGCATGGCCGCCTGCCGAACCCGCCGCCGCCGCCAATCTGATCGCACATTCGGCATGGACGACGTCGGGCCAGCGCTGCTCGTGCGCGCGGCGGCTTTTCCTGCCGGCCGGCGCGTTTGGCGATGCGGTGCTGGAGCACTTGAGCGCGTTAGGCGCGCGACTATCCGTAGGCGGATGGAAATCCGAGCCGGAAGCCTTCATGGGGCCGGTAGTCACGGAAGCCGCCGCCGAACGCCTGGCGCGGGCGGAGGCCCGTTTTCGGGCGATGGGCGGCGTTTCGCTGCGGCCGTTCGATCGGCGCGGCGCGTTCTTGCAGCCTGCGCTGATGGATATGACGGGCGTATCCGCACCGCCGGATGAAGAGGTGTTCGCGCCGTTCCTCCAAGTTTTCCGCGCCGCCACGATCGAAGGCGCGCTCGCCGGCGCGGCGCGCACCGCCTTCGGTCTCGCCGGCGGCCTCATCAGCGACGACGCCGATTTATGGGCCCGCGCGCAGCTGGAGATGCGCGCCGGCGTGCTCAACTGGAACCGGCCGACGACGGGCGCCTCTAGCGCATTGCCGTTCGGCGGGCCTGGCCTGTCAGGCGATTTGCGGCCCAGCGCCTATTACGCGGCGGATTATGCGGCGTATCCGGTGGCGAGCCAGACGGCGGCGCGTGCTGAGGCGATCCCCGCGCAAGGTTTGCCGTGAAAGCGGTCGAGGTGAATTTCGACGGTCTCGTCGGGCCGACGC
The DNA here is from genome assembly GCA_050246435.1 of Hyphomonadaceae bacterium. Classification (GTDB taxonomy): domain Bacteria; phylum Pseudomonadota; class Alphaproteobacteria; order Caulobacterales; family Aquidulcibacteraceae; genus JAKFWI01. The sequence goes on along the minus strand of JBFWWB010000104.1, from coordinate 8,623 downwards.
ATAATTACGCTGGTCTCGCGCGCGGCAATCTGGCGGCGGAAGCGAACAAGGACGCGGTGTCCTTTCCGCGCGCGGCGGCCTTGCAGGGGTTGGCGAAGATGCGCCGGCTGATGGCGCTGGGGCTGCCGCAAGGCGTGCTGCCGCCGCACGAGCGGCCGTATATCCCGGTGCTCCGCCGCTTGGGCTTCACGGGCGGCGACGCCCAGGTATGGGCGCGCGCGCTGCAGGAATCGCCGCATCTGGCGCGGCGCGCGGTCTCGGCTTCGTCGATGTGGGCGGCGAACGCCGCTGTTGTTTCCCCTAGCGCCGACACGGCGGACGCGCGCCTGCATCTCACGCCTGCCAATCTGCACACGATGGCGCATCGCGCGCTCGAAACGGAAACGACGGCGCGCGCGCTGCGGCGGCTCTTCGCCGACGAAACGCATTTCGCCGTGCACGACGCGTTGCCAAGTCACGCCGACCTCGCCGACGAGGGCGCCGCCAATCATATGCGTATGGGGGCCGCCGCCGGCGCGCCCTCTATCGAAATCTTCGCCTATGGGCGCATCGCGGGCGAAAGCGGCGCTGGTTTTCCCGCCCGCCAAACGCTGGAGGCCAGCCAGGCTATTGCGCGCCGCCACGGCCTCGCGCGTGCGCGCACGCTCTACTTGCGCCAGGCGCGCGAAGCGATTGCGGCCGGCGCGTTCCATAACGACGTCGTCGCGGTCGCGCACGAGAACGTTCTGTTGTTCCACGAGCGCGCTTATGCGGATAGGGAGCTGGTGCTCGTCCAAATCCGTCAGGCTGCGGCCAGCGCATTCGAGCCCGTATTTATCGAGGTGCGCGAGGCGGAGGTTCCGCTCACCGACGCCATTGCGTCTTATCTGTTTAACGCACAGCTTTTGCGCGCGCCGGGAGAGGATCGCCTGCGCCTGTTGCTGCCGGGGGAAGCGCAACGCAATGACGCTGCGCGCGTCTGGCTGGACAAGCTCGCGGCGTCGAACGGCCCGATCGGCGCGTTCGAGTTCATCGATGTGCGCGAGAGCATGCGCAATGGCGGCGGCCCGGCCTGCTTGCGCTTGCGGGTGGTGTTGACGGACGAAGAACAAGCAGCGCTCATGCCCGGATTCCTGCTCGACGAGGCGCTCGCGCAGCGCCTCGAAACGTGGATCGGCGCGCATTATCGCGAACGCCTCGCGCCAGGCGACCTTGCCGATCCGGCGCTCATCCAGGAAAGCCGCGCCGCCCTCGACGCACTGACGCGCATCCTGCCCCTCGGGGGCGATTTCTACGACTTCCAACGCATCTAGTTCGCTTGTGCCTGCGATGGCGCGTTGGCGGGCTGCACGGTCAACGCGCTCACATAAATCGCCAAATCCCGGACATCGCCACCGCCGGATAGCTGCAGCGGGCTGATGGAGTCAGGATGGCGCAACTCGAGCACGACGGGATGCCGGCCAGGCGGGAGCGTCACGCCCAAGTCCACGTCCGCCTCCGTTGCGTTTGCAAGTTCCAGCGCATGCTTGCGGACGTTGTCGCGCCAAATCTCGATGCGCTGCACGGGGTGAGCAGGGGAGACGTGCGCCCGCACGCGCAAGATCACCCGCATGGCGTTGGCGTAATCCGGTGTGGTGAAGGCCAGCTCTGACGTGTCCCCGCGAGACCATCGCCCGGTATCCTCTTCCTGCCACCAGCCCGAGAGAAGGAAGCGCCGGCCGGCGTCTCCCGCCAACGGGATGACGGCGCCCAGCGCGACATCCGGCGGCGCTAGGCGCGCCATGACCGCGGGCGACGGCTGCACGGTGCACGTCGCGCGCGCGTCCAGCCCTGCCCACTGCATCATATGGTCGAAATACTGGATGCCGGAGAACGCTTCGATGTGCAGTCCGTCGCGATGATAGAGTTGCAGATGGGTCGGCGCAGGCACCCATTGAATGTCGGGGAAGGCGGCCTTCACTTTGTTGCGCCAGCCCGCCACCTGGGGAAGGTCGGAGAGTTTGGTCGAGGTGGGGTCGTAGAAGATCACGCGTACGCCGCGGGCGCGTAGGGTTTGGATTTGCTTCTGGAGCGTGGCGAACCCAGCGACGAAGCTGGCGTCATTGTCGATGGGCATGCTGTGCACCGCCCAGGAGTCGGCGTTCTGACGCTTCCATTCGTCGACGGAAATGTCGGGCAGATCGAAGCTCTTCGGTAACCGTTTGATGTTGGAGCGAAACAGCATCACCAGCCAATTGCGGTAGGCGCGGAGCGCCGGAAAGAGCGCCTTTACACGCGCAGCGCCCTGAAAAGAGGGCCGCAGGATGTTCTCGTCGGGCCCGAGAAAGGCGACCGCGGTCTCAACGAATACAACTTCCGGCTTCGCGCCGGAGCGCAAAATGGCTTCAAGGCCCGTCTGTGCGCCGCTGCCTTGGAGATAGATGTAGGCGACGTTCCGCGGACGGCATGGGGCGGGCGGGATGTTAGTGAGGATGGAGGAGCCGACCATCACGATCGGGCGCTTGTAGTCTTCATAGACGTAACGCTCGGTGACGAGTTGGTTGTATGTCGCCATCGTGCTGACGGGCGTTTCGTCATAGGGAAGCGTGGCGGGCACAGCCAAGCTCGCCAACGCCACGCAGGCGCCGGCTGCGAGCGCAGCCTGAAGCAGCCAAACGGCGGTGCGAGATTTTTTAGAACTGGAAGTAGATGAAGGCATGCTGATTGCCCGACGCCATCAGGGTGGCCGCGGCGAGAGCGCCGACATAATAGGGATTGAGCGCGCGCCCGAAGCGCACAGCGGTTTCGTTCCAGCTGAACCAGCTCTTCGGAACGTGGAAGAGCAGGACGACAGCGCTCAGCACATAGATGTTCACGAGTTCGGCCTTCCCGCTGGGGCGCGTCGCCAACGCCCGCATCGGCTCGCTGAACTCATTCATCAGATGCAGGAAGTCGCCGACGCTGTTGAGGCGGAAGAACATCCAGCCGATGGTGACGATCGTGAAGGTGCACAGCACGCGAAACGGAGCAAGATACCATGCCTTCGCGCTTGGCTCCCCGATGCGCAAAGCCCGTTCGCTCACCAGCCAGAGACCGTGCCACAAACCCCAGAAAGCGAACTTCCACGCTGCGCCATGCCACAAGCCGCCAAGGATCATGACTGCGAGCAGGTTGAAATAGGTGCGCACGACGCCGTGCTTGTTTCCGCCGAGAGATATGTAGAGATATTCGCGCAGCCAACTGGACAGAGACATGTGCCAGCGCCGCCAGAAATCCGTGATCGACTGCGCGATATAGGGCTGGTTGAAATTGTCGGGAAGCTTGTAGCCGAACAGCTTCGCTACGCCGATAGCGATGAGCGAATAGCCGGCAAAATCGGCGAAAATCTGCGCGGAATAACCGATGATCATCGCGAAGAGGTTCGCCTGAGGCATGACATCGTAGGTGCGCGCATCGACGAGCGGTAGCGTCAACTCGTTGAGGTTGTCGGCGATCACGCGCTTCAGGAACATGCCGATTGCGATGTCGTGCGCTGCGGCAGTCCATGGAACATCCCGCAGATATTTGCGGGTGATCTGGGGAAAGAATTCGCGACCCTTGGTAATCGGTCCCGCGACGAGCTGCGGAAAAAACGACAAATAGAGCGAGGTGTCCAGCAGATGGCGCGGAAAGGAGCGCCTACGTCCCTCAAGGCTCAAGAGGTCGCGGTTGCGCCACGTGTCGACGATCAGGCTGACGCCATGAAAAGTATAAAACGAGATGCCGATCGGCAACCCAAGGCGAAACAGATCATGGACGACGCTGCTGCCGGCCGTCATGTTGTGTGGCAGGATCAGGCCGTAATATTTGAAGGCCGCCAGCACCAACAGATTGGCTGTCACGCCAATGGCCAGAGCAAAGGTTGCGCGCCGCTTCTGACCAAAGCTTGCGAAATAGCTGCAAATTGTGGTGAGCAGAGACGAGACGATCAGGATGGCGAGGAACGCCCACCCCTCAACCGAGTACATGGCGAAACTGCCGACCGCGAGAACCAGCGTCTGCAAGGTCACGCTGGGCGCGGCGTAGAAAGCGATGAAGATCGCCAGTCCGCACAGGAAGAAGACTGGCTCGGTCGAAAGCATTCCGTCCCCCAACGGCGCAGGCCGGCGGTTATGGCATGGGGTTGAGAATGGAAGAAGGTGGATTTGCGCCACCGGGCGCGGGACTAGCCAGCCCGCGTACGAAAGCCGGGCGGCGTTGGCCGCCCGGCTTCACTGTTTCGCGCGGCGCCGCACCGCCGCCGTCTTAGTTCACCACGTGCTCGCGCAGGGTGTATTGGCCGTTGGCGTAGCTGCCGAACAGCGCCGCCGCCTGGGGATGGTTCACGGGTTCGCCGCTTTCATCCGGCACCAGGTTCTGCTCGGAAACGTAGGCCACGTAATGGCTTTCGTCATTCTCCGCGAGGAGGTGATAAAAGGGCTGATCCTTCGACGGACGGATTTGTTCGGGAATGGAGTTCCACCATTCCTCGGTGTTGTTGAACTCGGGATCGACGTCAAAGATCACGCCCCGGAACGGAAAGTAACGGTGACGAACGACTTGCCCGATGGAGAATTTGGCTTCGCGCATCTCATCCTCCTCTGGCCTGAAAGAACGCTGCTCAGGCGAAATAGGCGCCAAACACATGCAGTTCAAGACGGCTGCTTTGCCGCGCCAAGCCTGTTAATCTTGCCACCCCGCGCCTGAACCAGAGATGACTTCGCCTCCTCCCCACCGTGCGCCCATGCGCGCCCGCCGCCGCAAGGGCCGGCGCGCCTTCGCCGCCGTGGATCTGGGCACCAACAATTGCCGCTTGCTGATCGCAGAACCGCACGGCGCCGGCTTCCGCGTGCTGGACGGCTTTTCCCGCATCGTGCGCCTGGGCGAGGGGCTTGCGGCGGCAGGCGCGCTGTCCGAAGCGGCGATGGAGCGGACCACCCAGGCGCTGCGCCAATGCGCGAAGAAGATGGCCGATTGGCCGATCGTGGCGCAGCGCTGCATCGCAACCCAGGCGTGCCGCACGGCGGCGAACGGGGCGGCCTTCCTGGCGCAGGTCGAACGCGACACCGGGCTCGAATTTTCTGTCATCTCGCCGCGCGAGGAGGCCGAACTGGCTGTTCTCGGCTGCGCCGCCCTGATCGACCGCGAGGCCGAGGCCGCCCTGGTGATCGACATCGGCGGGGGCTCCACGGAGCTTTGCTGGGTGGACGCCGGCAGCGGCCGCATCGCGGCCTGGACATCGCTCCCGGTCGGCGTGGTGACCCTTGCGGAACGCTTTGGCGACGGTGTGGACCAGGACGAAACCTACGCGGCCGTAGTGGGTGACCTGCGCGAGCGGATCGCGGCTTTCGCCGAAGCGGGCCCGATGCGCGCCGCATTCGAGCAGGGGCGGGCGCATTTCCTGGGCACCTCCGGGGCGGTCACCAGCCTCGCCGCCGTCATGCTGGGATTGCCGCGCTATCGCCGCCGCCTGGTCGACGGCGTGTGGATGACGGTGGCGGAAACGCGCGCGGTGGCGGATCGCTTGCGCCGCGCCGGCCGGGTTAAGCGCGCGCGCAATGGCTGCATCGGGCCTGACCGCGCCGATCTGGTGGTGCCGGGCGCGGCGATCCTCGAGGCGCTGTTTCAGGAATGGCCGGCCGCACGCATTCGCGTCGCCGATCGCGGCCTACGCGAAGGCATGCTCACCACGCTGATGGCGGACGCCGGCGCCCGTGCCTGAGGACGACGAAAAGCGCCGCTGGAAAGGCCCACGGGGCGATGCAGCCGCGCACGATCGCGCCCCCACGCTTTCGCCGGCGAAAAAGAAGCTGCGCCCCTCGTCGCGCGAGTGGGTGACGCGCCAGCTCAACGATCCGTACGTGCGCCGCGCGCACGCCGAAGGATGGCGTTCGCGGGCGGCGTTCAAGCTGATCGAACTCGACGAGCGCTTCGGCCTCATCCGGCGCGGCGCACGCGTCATCGATCTGGGGGCCGCGCCAGGCGGCTGGGCGCAAGTTGCGATCAAGCGCGGGGCGGGCAGGGTTGTCGGCGTCGATCTTCTGCCGGTGGACGCACTGGCCGGCGCCGACTTCATCCTCGGCGATTTCCTCGATCCCGCCGTGGCCGAGGAGACCGCCGCGGCGCTCGGCGGCAAGCCCGATCTCGTGCTGTCCGACATGGCCGCCAACACCACCGGCCACGCCAAGACCGACCAGATCCGCACCGGCGCGCTGGCCGAGGCGGCGGTCGATTTCGCATTAGCGCACCTGGCCCCTGGCGGCGCATTCGTGACCAAGGCGTTTCAGGGCGGCCTGGAGGCGGACGTTCTGGCGCGTCTGAAGCACGCCTTCGCGCATGCGCGCCACGCCAAGCCCCCCGCAAGCCGCGTGGAAAGTCCGGAAGTTTACATGATCGCTCAGGGCTTCAAGGGCTGAGAGGGCGGCTGCTGCTTGCCAAGCGGCTGGCGAATCTCTATTCCCCGTCAATGGAAATACGCGACGCGATCACCTTCGACGACGTTCTCCTCGAACCCGGAGCGTCAGAGGTGCTGCCAGCGGAAGTCGAGGTGCAAACCCGGCTGACGCGCGCCATCTCCCTCAACATTCCGCTTATCGCCGCCGCGATGGATACGGTTACAGAAGCGCGCTTGGCGATTGCGATGGCGCAAGCCGGCGGCCTCGGCGTGATCCACCGCAATCTCTCGATCGAAGAGCAGGCCGCGCAAGTCACGCAGGTGAAGAAGTTCGAAAGCGGCATGGTGATCAATCCGATCACCATCCGCCCGGAACAGACGGTCGGGGAAATTCTCAAGATCAAGGAAGAGCGCAAGATTTCCGGCTTTCCGGTGGTCGATGCGCACTCCAATAAGGTCGTCGGCATCCTCACCAACCGCGATATGCGCTTCGCGGAGCCTTCTGAGCGCGTGGCCGATCTGATGACGCGTCAACTCGTCACTCTGCGCGAAGGCGCCGGCGAAGAGGAAGCCAAGCGGCTGCTGCATAAGCATCGCGTCGAGCGTGTGATCGTGGTGGACGATGAAGGCCGCGTCGCCGGCCTCGTCACCGTGAAGGATTTCGAGAAGGCGCAAGCCCACCCCAACCGCGCGAAGGACGAGCAGGGCCGCCTGCGCGTGGGCGCCGCCTCCACGATCGGCGATGCGGGCTATGAGCGCTCGATGGCGCTGATCGATGCGGGCGTCGACGTCGTGGTGGTGGACACCGCGCACGGCCATTCGCGCCATGTGCTGCAGGCGGTGGAGCGCGTGAAGCGCCATTCCAACCGTGTGCAGGTCGTGGCCGGCAACATCGCCACGCGTGACGGCGCGCAGGCGCTGATCGATGCGGGCGCCGATGCGATCAAGGTCGGCATCGGGCCTGGCTCCATCTGCACCACGCGAATCGTCGCCGGCGTCGGCGTGCCGCAGCTCACCGCCATCCTCGACGCGGTGGAGGCGGCGCAGAAGGCCGACGTGCCGGTGATCGCTGACGGCGGCATCAAATTCTCCGGCGATCTCGCGAAGGCGCTCGCCGCCGGGGCCAGCGTGGCGATGATCGGCTCGCTGCTCGCGGGCAGCGAGGAATCCCCGGGCGAGGTATTTCTGTACCAGGGCCGCTCCTACAAGGCCTATCGCGGCATGGGCAGCATCGGCGCGATGGCGCGCGGCTCGGCCGATCGCTACTTCCAAAAGGAAGTGGTGGATCAGATGAAGCTGGTGCCCGAAGGCATCGAAGGCCAGGTGCCGTTCAAGGGGCCGGTGGCGCCCATCCTGCACCAGCTGATCGGGGGCCTGCGCGCCGCGATGGGCTATACGGGCGCGGCCAATCTCGAAGAATTCCGCAAGCGCGCGCGCTTCGTGCGCCTTTCCGCGGCGGGCCTGCGCGAAAGCCACGTGCACGACGTCGCCATCACGCGCGAAGCGCCGAATTATCCGCTCGGCGGGTGATGTCCGCCGCGGCGGTGCTGGCGCCGCTCTTCGCGCAGGTTCTGCTGGTTTTCATTCTGCTGGGCTGGATGGCGGTGACGCGCGGGCAGGCGCTGATGCGCGGCGCCGTGGCCGAGCAGGACGTGGCGCTGCGCGAACCCGTCTGGCCCAAACGCGCGCTGCAGGCGGCGAACGCCTTCTCCAACCAATTCGAATTGCCGGTGCTGTTCTACACGGCGACACTCCTGGCACTCGCCATGGCGGCGGCGGATGCGGCGTTCGTGGCGCTGGCCTGGGTGTTCGTCGCTTCCCGCTACGCCCACGCCTGGGAGCACGTGACGACGAACGTGGTGCGCCGGCGCGGCCTCATCTATGGCGCGGGCATGCTGGTTCTGTTGGCGATGTGGGTGACGCTCGCCGTGCGCGTGCTCATGGCGCGCGGCTGATGCGGCTCTCCGGCCGCTTGGCGGCGGCGATCGACATTCTGGGTGAAATCGAAGCGCGCCATCGCCCGGCGGCGGAAGCGCTGAAGGATTGGGGCGCGCGCCACCGTTTCGCCGGCTCGGGCGACCGCGCGGCGATCGGCAATCTGGTGTTCGATGCGTTGCGCAAGCGGCTGAGCCACGCCGCGCGCATGGGCGATGACGGCGCGCGCGCCGCAGCGCTCGCGGTGCTGCGCTGGGATTGGGGCATGAACGGCGACGAGATCACCGCCCTCTGCGATCCCGAAGCGCACGGTCCCAC
>JBFWWB010000103.1:0-10147 GCA_050246435.1 Hyphomonadaceae bacterium | reverse complement strand
GCCTTGCGCCCCGTGCGGTCGGAGATGCGCGCCCAGAACGGCGAGGTGACTACGAACATCAGCGACGAGACGGCGAACACGCCGGCGATCAGCGCGTCCGGAATGCCCACCTTGCGCCCGATCGCGGGCAGCACGGATTGCAGCCCGGCGTTGCCGATCGCGCCCACGATGGCGGAAGCCACCAGCAGCGACATGGGGAGGAACGGCACGCCCGGCGCGGGGGCAGGCGCGCCGCTGGCGCCCGATTCCACGGTTTGGGTCGTCATTCTTGCGTCGTCATGGTGGAATCCGCGCCTCTTCTGTAGAGCGCCAATCGGAGATTCCAGGCGCAATGTCCATGCTTGAAGCGTGGCGAACGGCATCTTATGGCCGGACATGGCTTTTGAGGAAATCATCTTCCGTGTGGCGGGAGAGCGCGACCTGGATGAGGTCGCGCGCCTCTGGCTGGCCTCGGCGCTTTCCGCGGACGGCGGGCTGGCCGATCCGCCGACGCTGGCGCAGCTGCGCGCGCGCCTCGGCGAAGAACCATGGGAAATCACCCTCGCGCTTGCGCTGGGCGCAATCGTGGCTTTCCTCGCGGTCAATCCCGCGCGCAACAGCCTGGCGGAATTGTACGTCGCGCCCGATCGGCAAGGCGGTGCGATCGGGCGGCGATTGTTGGCGCGCGCCAAAGAGCGCATGGCGCAAGGCTTCACCTTGCGCACCGCCGCCGCCAATCTTCGCGCGCGCGCCTTCTATGAGCGCGAAGGCTTGCGGCTGATCGTCGAAGGCGCGCACCCACTGCGCAACGCGGTGTGCTATTACGCGTGGGAGCCGGAGTGAACGCCGGATGAGCCTGCGTATCGTGTTCATGGGCTCGCCGGATTTTTCGACGCCGGCGCTGGCGGCGTTGGCGGCGGCGGGCCACGCCATCGTCTGCGTGTATTCGCAGCCGCCGCGCCCCGCGGGACGCGGCAAGAAGGAACGCCTGACGCCGGTGCATGCGTTCGCGGCGGCGCGCGGCTGGCCGGTGCGCACGCCGCGCACGCTGCGCAACGCGGAAGCGCAAACGGAATTCGCCGCACTGAACGCCGATCTCGCCGTTGTCGTCGCTTACGGGCTGATCCTGCCGAAGCCGATCCTCGATGCGCCGCGCTTGGGATGCCTCAATCTGCACGCCTCGCTGTTGCCACGCTGGCGCGGTGCGGCGCCGATCCAGCGCGCCTTGATGGCGGGCGATGCGGAAACCGGCGTGCAGGCGATGCGCATGGAGGAAGGGCTCGACACCGGGCCCGTTTTGTTGAGCGCGCGCACGCCGATCCGCGCCGACGACACCGGCGGAGCTTTGCACGATCGCCTCGCCGCGATGGGCGCGCCGCTGCTGGTCGAGGCCGTGGCGCTGATGGAGAAGGGCGAAGCGCGCTTCACGCCGCAAGCCGAAGAAGGCGCTACGTACGCCGCGAAGATCGAGCCGGGCGAAGCGCGCATCGATTGGGCCCTTCCGGCCGCGGAGGTCGATCGCAAGATTCGCGGGCTGTCGCCGCATCCCGGCGCCTGGTTCGAATGGGGCGGCGTGCGCGTAAAGGCGCTATTCTCGCGTGTCGAGAAGGGCGCCGGCGCGCCCGGCGCTGCGCTGGACGATTACCTGCTGATCGCGTGCGGGGAAGGCGCGGTGCGCATCCTGCTGGCGCAGCGCGAGGGCCGCGCCGCGATGCCGGCGAGCGATTTTCTGCGCGGCAATCCCGTGCCCGCCTCGGCGATGCTGCGCTGATGGCGCGCTTCAAGCTCACGCTCGAATATGACGGCGGCGGGTTCGACGGCTGGCAGCGGCAGAGCGAGCGGCCGAGCGTGCAAGGCGCGCTGGAGCACGCGCTGCAGAGCATGACCGGCGAAGCCGCCGAAGTTTACGGCGCCGGACGCACGGATGCGGGCGTACACGCGCTGGGTCAGGCCGCGCATGTCGATATCGCCAAGCCGGTCACGCCGGATCGCCTGCGCGAGGCGCTGAATGCGCTGGTGCGGCCCGCGCCCGTTACGGTGCTGCGCGTGGAGGAGGCCGCGGACGATTTCCATGCGCGCTTCGACGCGACCGCGCGCATCTACTGGTATCGCATCCTCAACCGCCGCGCGCCGCCGGCGCTGGAACGCGGACGCGTTTGGCACGTCGCGCGCAAACTGGATCGCGACGCGATGGACGAAGCCGCTTCATATCTCGTCGGCCAGCACGACTTCACGACCTTCCGCGACGCGCAGTGCCAGGCGAAAAGCCCGGTCAAAACGCTCGACCGCATGGACGTGATGCAAGCGGGCGAGGAGATTCACGTGCGGTGCGCGGCGCGCTCGTTCCTGCATCGTCAGGTGCGCTCGATGGTCGGCGCGGTGGTGGAGGCGGGCTGGGGCCGGCGCACGCCGCGCGACGTGCGCGCGGCACTTGAGGCGCGCGACCGCGCGCGCTGCGGCCAGGTGGCGCCTGCCGAGGGCCTGTATCTGGAACGCGTGGAATACGCGCCGCGTCAGCCGAGCTTGGCGAAATAGTCCGTCAGAATACGGGCATAGATGCGCGCCAGCGTGCGCAAATCCTCCACCGGCACCGCTTCATCGACCATGTGCGCGCTGTCATTCGACATGCCCAACTCGGCCACCGGGCAGGCTTCATGCAGGAAGCGTGCGTCCGACGTGCCCCCGGTGGTGGCGAGCGCGGGCCGCCTGCCGGTCACCGCTTGCGCCGCATCGAGGATGATTTCGTGGAAGGGGCCGGGCGCGCAGTAGAACGCTTCGCCCGTAGCGCGGCCTTCGATGGTGATTTGCGTGTTCGTTGCGGCGGCTGTTTGCGCGGCCATCGCCTTCGCCCACGCCATGATGGCGGCGCCCGTATGGTGCGAATTGAAGCGCACATTGAACTTCGCGACGGCGCGCGCGGGCACGACATTGTGCGCGGTGTTGCCGACGTCGATGGTGCTGATCGTGAGGCGCGAAGGATCGAAACCGGGCGCTCCGTCATCGAATTTGTGCGCGCGCATCGCCGCCGTCAGATCGATCAGCGCGTGCACCGGATTGATCGACAGATGCGGGTAAGCCGCATGTCCCTGCTTGCCGATCACGGTGATCACGCCGTTAAAGCTGCCGCGCCGGCCGTTCTTCACGACATCGGCGAGGTGATGATCGCTCGTCGGCTCGCCGACGAGGCAATTGTCGAACGTTTCGCCTTCCGCCAACAGCGCATCGAGCACTTTGCGCGTGCCGTCGATCGCGGGGCCTTCCTCGTCGCCGGTGATCAGGAAGCTGATCGCGCCTTTCTGCGGCGCCGGCGTGGAAGCGACAGCGGCGACGAATGCGGCGATCGCGCCTTTCATGTCGGCGGCGCCGCGCCCGATGAGCTGGCCATCCTTCACCGTGGCGGCGAAGGGATCGACGCTCCAGGCGGCCGCATCCCCCACGGGCACGACGTCGGTATGGCCGGCGAAGCACAGATGCGGGCGGCCGCTGCCGCGCTTGGCGAACAGATTATCGATCTGGCCGAACTTCATCCGCCGGCAAGCGAAGCCCAAACCCTCCAGCGCGGCCTGCAACGTATCGAGAGCGCCCTCATCCGCCGGCGTCACGCTGGGGCGGCGCATCAGCGCCTGCGCCAGCGGCAGGGGATCGGCGAGAGCGGCGAGGGAGGCGGTGTCGGCCATGCGCCAGCCTAAGCCGCCGCTAGTCGCGCAGCAATTCGTTGATGCTGGTTTTCGAGCGCGTTTGCGCGTCCACCCGCTTCACGATCACGGCGCAATAGAGCGAAGGCCCGCCCTTCGGGTCGGGCAGCGCGCCCGGCACCACGACGGCATAGGCCGGCACCTCGCCGCGCGTGACCGCGCCGGTCGCGCGGTCGACGATCTTTGTCGATTGCCCGAGATAGACGCCCATCGACAGCACTGCGCCGCGCCGCACGATCACGCCTTCGGCCACTTCCGAGCGCGCGCCGATGAAGCAGTCATCTTCGATGATGACGGGGTTGGCCTGCAGCGGCTCCAGCACGCCGCCGATGCCGACGCCGCCGGAGAGGTGCACGTTCTTGCCGATCTGCGCGCAGGAGCCGACGGTGGCCCAGGTGTCGACCATCGTGCCTTCGCCGACATAGGCGCCGATATTCACGAACGACGGCATCAGCACGACATTGCGCGCCACGTGCGCGCCGTTGCGCACGATCGCGCCGGGTACGGCGCGGAAGCCCGCATCGCGGAAACGGTTTTCGCCCCAGCCGTCGAATTTGGAGGGCACTTTGTCGAACCAGGCCGCACCCGTGGGCCCGCCGGGGATCAGGTAATTGTCGTTGAGGCGGAAGGAGAGCAGCACCGCCTTTTTCAGCCATTGATGGACGATCCATTGCCCGTCCGCGCCCGGCTCGGCCACGCGGGCCGCGCCGTCGTCCAGCTGCGCCAGCGCTTCGTTCACGGCGTCGCGTTCGGCACCCTTGGATTTCGCGTTCAGCTGATCGCGGTTTTCCCAGGCGGCTTCGATCGTGGTTTTGAGCGTTTCGTCCATGCGCGGCTGCTAAAGGCCGGCGCGCCCGCGGTCAATCTTTCTGCAAGGCGCGCAGGAAGCCGGCGAGGTGATCGGTGCTGTAATGGACATAGTCCGGCGCGGGTTCTGCGCCGGCGGGGCGCACGGCTTCCGGCTCATGGCTCCAATCCTTCGCCGAGCGCACGAGAACGGTGGTGAAGCCCATCGCGGCGGCCGGGGCCAGGTTGCGCGTCAGGTCCTCGAACAGCACCGCGCGATGGGGATCAAAGCCGTGGCGCTGCAGCAGGCGTTCGTAGGAGGCGGACGTCGGCTTCGGCGCGTAACCGCTGGCGGCGATGTCGAAGATGTCCTCGAAGAGGCCGTCGAGGCCCAGCTTGGCGGCGACGCGCTCGCCGTGGCGGCGGCTGCCGTTGGTGAAGATGAGCTTGCGCCCCGGCAACGCGGCGATGGTTTCTGCGAGCAGCGGATCGGGGCTGACGGGCGCCAGATCGATGTCGTGCACGAAATCGAGGAATTCGCCGGGCGCCAAGCCGTGGCGCGCCATCAGGCCGTTCAAGGTCGTGCCGTGCTCGACGAGATAGGCCTTCTGCACCTGGCGCGCCTGGGCCGCATCGACATTGAGAAAGCGGCTGACGAACGCCGTCATGCGCTGATCGATCTGCGCGAACAGATTGCATTCGGCGGGATAGAGCGTGTTGTCGAGGTCGAACACCCACACGCTCTTGTCCGTCCAGGGCGCGTGCATCGCGCGCCCTTGGTTGCGCTCTGGGCCACGCATGGAGGCGGGCGCGGACGTCAATCGCCCGAGCCTGCGTCGGGGTTGTCGGCGGAGGCGGGCACCGCGCGCCCGGCGCGGCCGGTTTGCGGCGCCACGATGTCGGCGTCGGCCATCTTCGGCAGATCGAGCTTGCGGGGCTTGGCGCCCGGCGAAAGGAAATCGCGCTCGAAGAATTCCACCACCATGCCTTCGCGCCCCTGCGGGCTGATCGGCGTGAAGAGGCCAGTGTCGTACATCCGGTCGTCGCACTTTTCGCGGCCGAGGATCGCGAATTTCGAAGGGCTGGTGCAGAAGCTTTCGCCTCCGGCTGCAAGAAGGCGTTCGCCTTGCGGGCTTTCGAGCACCGCCTCCACGAAATAGACGTTTTGGATCAGCGGATCGTCGATCGTGCGGGCGCAGCCGCCGGGGCCGAGCTGCCACCAGCCGCGCGATTCCCAGCCTTCGCCGCGCCGCCGCGCGATGGCGGACCAGAGCTTGCTGGCGGTGCGGTTGCACAAGGTGAGGCCGACGGAATCCGCGCGCCGCCGGGCAGCGGCCTCCAACGCATCGATCAGCTGCTCCTCGCGCGCGCTTTGCGACAAGCCGCTGGCGGCGCGGAATTGCGCGATGGCGGTAGCCATGCGGCGGGGATCGTAACGGCCGGCCGGGGTGGCGGGATCGTAGCCCGCATCCGCCAGCAGCCGCTGCAGCCCGGCGGAGCGCGCGGTGGCGAGCGAGTAGGGCTCGGCTTCGGCGAGGCTGGTGCGCCAGCTGTCGCGCTTGTTGATGCGCACGTCGCGGAAGGTGCGCTGCTCAAGCCCCATCGTCTGGCAGTTCGGCGGATTTTCGATCGCGAAGGAGTTCGCCGGATCGACGCAGAGGCGCGAGGCGCCGCCCCACTGCCGCCGTCCGCCGCGATGCGCGCTGGATGTGCGCGCGAAGAGGTAATGCACGCCGCGCGTCAGCGGCGCGTTCGCCGCCAGACGGCATTCGCCCGGGCGCAGCCGCAGCCAGCCCGACACGAGCACCGATTTGCCTTCCGGCCTGCCGGTGGCCGCTTCGATCACGTAGCTCGTCTGATTGCAGACCGACCAGCCGCCGGGGCCCGATTGCGCGCGCGCCGGGCCGAACACGAAGGCCGCCGCCGCGGCGGCCGTCAGCACCAGCAGCGCGATCGCAAGGCTAGGAAATAAGCGTGCCAGCGCCATGCTCTGTGAACAATTCCATCAGCAGGGCATGCGGCTTACGCCCGTCCACCACGACGGCAGCCTCTACGCCGGCGTCGAGCGCATTGATGCAGGTTTCGAGCTTCGGGATCATCCCTCCCGTCGCCACGCCGTTTTCCAGAAGCTGCTGCGCATCCGCCTTGGTCATCTGCCGGATAAGTTTCTTATCCGCGTCGAGCACGCCGTCCACATCGGTGAGCAGCAGGAAGCGCTTCGCGCCGAGCGCGCCGGCGATGGCGCCGGCGGCGGTGTCGGCGTTGATGTTGTAGGTCGCGCCATCCTTCGCCACGCCGATCGGCGCGATCACCGGGATGTAATCCTCGGCCGCTTCGATCAGCGCCTTGAGCAAGGTGGGATCGACGGCCGTGGGTTCGCCGACGAAGCCCAGATCGACGACGCGTTCGATCTCGCTGTCGGGATCCTTCTTGGTGCGCACGGCCTTTTCCACCGTGATGAGGCGCGCATCCTTCCCGGAAAGGCCGACGCCGCGCACGTCCGCCTCCGCGCCGACAACAGTGATGAGATGGGCCAACTGTTTGTTCACCGCGCCGGAGAGCACCATTTCGGCGATCTCCATGGTCGCGGCGTCGGTTACGCGCAGGCCGTCCACGAAGGCGGATTTGACGCCCGCGCGCCCAAGCATGGCGCTGATCTGCGGGCCGCCGCCATGCACGACGACGGGATGGATGCCCACAAGCTTGAGCAGCACCACATCGGCCGCAAAGCGCCGCGCAGTCTCTTCATCGCCCATGGCGTGGCCGCCATATTTGATGACGACGATCTCGCGATCGTAAATCTGGATGTACGGCAGCGCCTCGGCGAGCGTCTTCGCGGTGGCGAAGCCCTCGACCATGGCCAGATCGGCGGCGGGATTGTCGGTCTTGTCCAAGCGGGGCGTCCTGCGGCTGGAGGGTTTAGGGCGTTCGCCGGCTCACGCCAAGGCCGCGATCTCTGCGCGCAGCACGTCCAGCCCGCGCCCGTCCTCGGCCGAGGTGACCAGCACGACGGGGTGGGCGGCCGGGCGGCGCGCAACGGCGGCGGCCACGCCGGCCTCGCGCTCGGCGAGTTCGCCGGGACGGGGCTTGTCGGCCTTGGTGAGCACGATCTGGTAGGATTGGGCGGAGGCGTCGAGCATGTCGAGGATGGCGGCGTCGTTGGTCATCAGGCCCTGGCGCGAGTCGACCAGCACGAACACCCGCTTCAGACTCACCCGGCCGCGCAGATAGTCGCGCGTGAGCGCCGTCCAGCGCGCGATCTCGGTCTTGGGGGCGCGGGCGAATCCGTAGCCGGGCAGATCGACCAGGCGAAGCCGTTCGCCGAGGCGGAAGAAATTCAGCTCGCGCGTGCGGCCCGGCTCGGATGAGGCGCGCGCCAGCGCCCTGCGCCCGGTGAGCGCGTTGACGAGGCTCGATTTGCCGACATTCGAACGCCCGGCGAAGGCGATTTCCGGCAGGTCCGCTTCGGGCATGTCTTCGCCGCGCGCCGCGCCGCGCTCGAACGCCGCTGTTTGTGCGAAAAGCAACCGGCCCGCCTCGATCGCCGCATCCTGATCGCTCACCGTCACTTCTCCGTGAGGCGTGCTCAGGCGGCGCCGCCCTCGGGCTTCTTGCCGAGGCGTTTGGCGACGAATTTGTCGAACTCGGTCTCCACGCCGTTGCGCCGCATGATCACGTATTGCTGCAGGATCGAGAGCGAGTTCGACCACGTCCAATAGATCACCAGGCCCGCCGGCTGCGCGGCGAACAGGAAGGTGAAGATGATCGGCAGGAATTTGAAAATCTGCGCTTGCACCGGATCGGGCGGCGGCGGCGACAGCGATTGCAGCGCAAACATCGTGACGCCGTAGAGGATCGGCCACACGCCCAGATGCAGGAATGTGCCGATGAACGGAATCGCCGTCGGATCGTAGGGCAGCAGGCCGAACAGATTGAACAACGTGGTAGGATCGGGCGCGGAAAGATCGTGGATCCAACCGAAGAACGGCGCGTGACGCATCTCGATCGTCACGGTCAATGTCTTGTAGAGCGCGAAGAACACCGGAATCTGCAGCAGGATCGGCAGACAGCCGGCGATCGGGTTGATCTTTTCGCGCTGATAGAGCGCCATCGTCTCCTGCTGCTGGCGCTGCTTGTCGGCGGCGAAGCGCTCCTGGATCTCCTTCATCTTCGGCTGCAGCTTGCGCATCTTCGACATCATGTCGAAGCTCTGGTTCACCAGCGGGAACAGCAGCAGCTTCACCAGGATGGTGGTGAGCAGGATACCGATGCCGAAATTGCCCGCCCATTTGCCGAGATAATCGAGTACGGTGAAGAAGGGCCGCGTCAGGAACCAGAAATTCCCCCAGTCGACCGCCTTGTCGAAATGCGGCGCGCCGAGCGTCTTTTCGTAATTCTGCAGCAGGTCGACGCGCTTGGCGCCGGCGAAGAAGCGCTGCGTGTAGTGGATCGCCGCGCCCGGCGCGATGGCGCGGGGATTGCCGACATAATCGACGCGGTAATCGACATAGGCCGCGGTTTGCGTGGAATCGTAGGTGGCGCGGATCGTTTCCTGTTGATCGGGAATCAGCGCCGTCAGCCAGTAATGATCGCTGACGCCGAGCCAGCCGCCGCGGCCTTCAGCGGTGAATAGCGGCGTATCGGCCAGCTTTTCGCCCTTGGCTTTTTGTTCGGCGTGCTTGCGCGCCTTGTCGTATTTCACCTCTTCCAGCAGCTGCTGCGGGCCGAGCACGCCGGTCAAACCCTGGTGCACGATGCCGCTGGCGATGAAATCTTCCGGCAGGCCGTGGCGGCGCACGACGGAGAAGGGACGGATCGTGCGCGCCTCGCCGGACGCGTTCTGCACGGTGTCGGCGATGGTGAAGAGGTAATTCTCGTCGACGCTGATCGTGCGCGTGAACACAAGACCGCTGGGCGCGGCGAAGGTGAGCGTCAGCGGCGTCGACGGGGTGAGGCTGCCGGCCTCCTTCATCGCCCACTCGGTGCGCGCGCCGACGAGATCGTCGCCCGAGCCCGCATCCTCCCAGCCGAAATAGGAATCGTAGGCGCCCTTGGCGCGCTGCGGGCTGAGCAGGGTGACTTCCGGGCTCTCGGGCGAAACCGCCTTGCGGTATTTCCGCAGCGACAGATCGTCGAACCGCGCGCCCGTCAGATTGAGCGAGCCGTCCACCGAGGGCGTCTCGATCGCCACACGTGCGTTGGCGGCGAGGGCCTCCGGACGCGGCAGGATGGCGTTGGCCTGCGCGTCAGGCGCACGCGCCTGCGCCTCGATCTGCGCCTGCTGCACGCGCTGCTCGGCGGCGCGGCGCTGATTGGCGGGGCTGGCGATGAAAAAGTCGTACCCGAACAACACGGCCATCGCGAGAACCATCGCGAGGATCAGATTGCGGGTGTCCGTTGTGCCGCCGGGGGGACCGGCGGGGCCTAGGCGTCCTGGCATCGCATCGATCCGTCTTAGCCTCGCCCGCCTTCTTCCGGCCGCGCCCCGCGCACCGGTTTCGGCGCGTCCGATGCGCCCTCCAAAGCGGCGCGGAGCCTTATCAGCGCGCTTCTGACATCGTCAAGCAAGGCAGGCCAGGGCGCATCGCCCACGCCGTCGCGCGCGATCAGCACATAGTCGCAGCCGATGCGGGCGTGTTCGGGCAGCAGCGCCTGGGCGGCCGCGCGCAGCCGGCGCTTGGCGCGAT
>JBFWWB010000102.1:0-10198 GCA_050246435.1 Hyphomonadaceae bacterium | reverse complement strand
GGCGTCGAGGATAGCCCGGTGTTGCAGGACATGCAGGTGCGCGAAGCCAAACAGGCGGGGCTGAACGATGTGATCGCCGGCCGCATGGGCATGATGCTTGAACTGCCGCTCACCTCGCAGGATGTGAAGGTTCTTGCGCTCTAGAGGCGCCTGAGCGCCTCGATTCTGTCGCGTATCGGTCGTACGCTCGCGGGTGTGTTGCGCGCTCTAGCCTCCGCGGCGTGCCTGATCGCTTGCGCCACGACGCCGGCCCGCGCCGATCGCTTCTCGCTGGAATATGACGGCTATGCCCTGGGCCTTGCGCCCATCGGCAAGGTCTCCTTCGACATCACCGTGGGCGACGGCCTCTACGAGGCCGCCGCCGGCATGCGCGCAGGCGGATTGCTCGGCCTCTTCCAGCAGCAAAGCATCGCCGCCGCTGCGCGCGGCCAGATCGTCGACGGCGCGCCGATTTGGCAAAGCTATCTCGTCGACCAGCAGACGGAGAAGAAGCGCCGCCGCACCACTTTGATCGCCGCGCCCGAAGGCCCGGCGGTGACGATGGAGCCGGCTTTCAAGGTTTGGGGCGATCCGCCCGCAAGCACCGAGCAAAAGCGCGCCGGCGGCGATCCGCTTTCCGCAATCCTGAAGATGAGCATCGACGCGCAGCAGCAGCGCGCCTGCAGCGGCGTCTATCCCGTGTTCGACGGGCGCTATTATTACCTGCTTTCGCTGGCCGGCGGCGACGTCGCTCAATTTGACGACGGCGGGTATGACGGGCCGATCCTGCGCTGCGCGCTGATTTATGAACCCATCGCAGGGTATGACGAGCGCCAGCAGCGCAAGCGCCGCATGCGGACGCGCAACGGCGAGATATGGTTCGCGTTGACCGGCGGCTCGCTCGTGGCGCCGCCGGTGCGCGTCGTGTTCCCGACGCCGGCGGGGCGCACGGAGCTCACCCTATCGGCATGGCGGCGCTTCACGGTGGACGTGGGCGAAGGCGCGCCGGGGCGCTAACGCGCGGCGCGCGGCTGGCGCGCGGAAAGCCAGGCGCCCCAGTCCGGCGGCGCAGGCCCTTCCGCCGCTTCGCACAACGCCGCCTGCCAGAACGCGCGGGCGGCGCGCGCATCCAGCTTCTCGTCCAGCGCTGCGCCGAGCTGAGCCGCGGCCTCGAAGAAGCCGGCGAGATGGGCTGGGGCCGCGCGCTCCAGCCGCGCGGCGAGCGATGCGGAGAGGCCCGCAGGCAGCGCCCCAGCCGAGAGGCCGAACGCTACCGGCCCGAGCGCCGCGCTCGCATCGCCTAAGGTAAAATCCGCCGTCTCCGACAAAGGCACGGTGAGAAACAACGCCTGCGCGCTCTTCGCGGCTGTGCGAGCGCGCGCCAGACCGCGCTGGCCCGCGCCCGCCACCACCAGCGCCGCGGCGTGGAAATCCGTGGCCCGCCAGCGCCGCCGCAGCAGCCGCGCCGGCGGAGCCATCGCCTCCGCCTGCGGCGCGGGGTCGGGGTCGAGAAAGGTCACGCCGGCTCCGCAATCGAGCAGCCGGCGGCCGAGAGCGGCGAGGCTGGCGTCCGCGCGCAACAACAACGCCGCGCGGCCGGCGAGATCGACAAATGCCGGCAGCAGTGGAAACAAAGCGGCCATGCTCGCCTCCCCGCCGCACCATGACGCACTTGCCCTTCCGCGCAAGGCCGGCGCAGGTGGCCGCGAAGGGGCCGCGCTGCGATGACCGCACGGATACGCACTGGACTGATCGGCGCCGGCGCCTTCGGCGCCAATCACGCCGCGAAGCTGGCGGGCCTTGCGCAATCGGATTTCCAAGGCGTGTTCGATCTCGACGCCGCCCGCGCGAGCGAGATCGCCGGCAAGGTCTCCGCGCGCGCTTTCGAAAGCCTCGAGGCGCTGCTGAGCGCGTGCGACGCGGTGATCGTCGCGACGCCGGCGCGCACGCATGGGCGCGTGGCGCTGCAGGCGATCCAAGCGGGCAAGCATGCGCTGGTGGAAAAGCCGCTCGCCGCGACCGTTTCGGAAGCGCACGCGCTGATCGACGCGGCGGCGCGCGCCGGCGTGGCGCTCATGGTCGGCCACCAGGAACGTTTTGTACTGCAGGCGCTGGGCCTCTTCGATGCGCCCGAGCGCCCCACCCTGATCGAAAGTGTCCGCGAAGGGCCGTTTACCGGCCGTGCGATGGACGTGAGCGTAACGTTCGATCTGATGATCCACGATCTCGATCTGGCTACCGCGTTATTCGGCGATGCGCCCCAGGCGATCGAGGCGCGTGGAAGCGCCGAGCGCGGTCCGGAATTCGACGCCGTCTCCGCGCGCCTCACCTTCGCGGGGGGGATCGCGCAGTTCACCGCCAGCCGCATCGCCGCAGCGCGCAAGCGCACGATGCGCGTCGTCTTTCCCAGCGGAGAGGCGCGGGTAGATTTTCTGGCGCGTACGATGGCGAACGAAACGCCCTTCTCGTTCGATACAGACTTCGCGGCGAAGGTTCCCGATCCGCTGGGGCGCAATGTCGAAGAATTTCTCGACGCTGCGATCACGGGCCGGCGCATTTCCACCGCCCCCGCCGCAGCGGCCGTGGCGCTCGCGGCCGCGATCGACGCGGCGGCCGCCCGATAGATTTCAGGAAGCGACCGCGGCCTGCGCCGGTTCAGCCTGGCGCGGCGCGACGAACGCATGCAAGCGCGTGCGCACCATCTCGTCGCGGCCGGCGGCCGCAAGCGCGATGAGCTGATCGATTTCGGCATCGATCTCTTCCAGCGCGCGCGGCGCAGCGGCGATCGTCATCACGCCGAGATCGGCGTCGCCCTCGACCCATTCGTCATCGCCGATCAGGCGTTCGAAGAGCTTCTCACCTGGGCGGAGTCCGACGAATTGAATTTCGATCTCCTGCTCCGGCTTGAAGCCGGCGAGGCGGATCATGTCGCGCGCCAGATCCACCACGGGGAGCGCTTCGCCCATGTCCAGCACCTGCGCCGCCCCGCGCCGCGCGTCAGCGCCAGTGAGGCTGGAAGCCGCCGCCTGCATCAGGAATTCCGAAGCTTGCGGGATAGTGATGAAATAACGCGCCACATCGCGATGCGTGACGGTGACCGGCCCGCCGGCGGCGATCTGGCGTTCGAACAGCGGCGAGACGGAGCCCGCCGAGCCCAGCACGTTTCCCAGGCGCGCTACCAGAAAACGCGGCCCATCGCGCCCCCCGGCCTGCACGTCCAGCGCCTGGCAATACAACTCCGCCATCCGCTTGGTAGCGCCCATTGTGTTGCGCGGGTTCACCGCCTTGTCGGTCGACACGAAGACCATGTCCGCCCCGGCGGCGCGCGCGGCGCGGGCCACATGGCGGGTGCCCTGCACATTGGTCAGCACGCCTTCGCTCGCGTGTGATTCCAGCAGCGGAACCTGCTTCAACGCAGCGGCATGAAAGACGATTTCCGGCCGCTCGCGCGCGAACCAGCGCGTCACCGCGTCCTGGCTGCGAATGCAGCACAGCGCAGCGGATCGCGACACATCCGGCGCGACGCGCGCCAGTTCGTGATCGATCGAGAAAAGATTGTACTCGGAGCTATCGAGAAGAATGAGCCGCGCCGGCCTCAACGCCGCAATCTGGCGGCACAATTCGGAGCCAATACTGCCCCCGGCGCCCGTCACCAGAACGCGGCGCCCGGCGATCGCTTCGCGCATGCGCTCGAGATCCAGGCCGCTGCGGGGACGGCCGAGCACGTCCGCCAAAGTCAACGCGCGGATCGAAGTCCCATCCGAGAGCTCCGCGATCATCGGGCGAAGCCCGAGGCCCGCGGCGTCGGACAGGAATTTGCGCACGCTGCGACGCTCGCCCGGCGCGCCGCAGAGCACCGCCGCATCGATCGGCGCGGCCGCGGCCGCAAGAGCCTGCGCGTTCAGCGCGCCGCCGAGAACGGCTACGCCCTGCACCACGCCGCTCAGATCAGGAGAGACAATACCGGCGATACGCTCGCGCTGTGCGCCGAGCGCTGTAAGTGCGCCAACGATCGCTGCGCCATCCCCGACGAGCACACCCGCCCGGATCGCATTCGCGTCGCCACGCTTTGCTGCCGCCACCCCACCTGGCGTCATTGAGCACCCGCGCATCTTGTCCCGCTCCGCGGCATTGGTAATGACGCCGGCCGGGCAAGTCCATCTCCAAATCTGCGCCGCGCTGACCCCTTGCCCATGGGCGCATCTCCTTGGCTGGCGCGCGCGCGTTCAGAAAACCACGTCAACGGCGGCATAAGGACAATCTCCGCCCCACGCGGCCGGCGCCATGCCGAGCATCAACGCGCATATTCGGAACCCGGTTTCGCATTAAAGATCAGCAGGCCGGCCTCTCCCGCAGGCGCCAGTCCCGCGCCGACGGCATCGAAGACTGCAAATCGGGCCGTTCCGCGGCGCGCGGACCGGCTCACTCCGCGCTTCCACGGCTTATGACGGAAAGCTAAAGGAAGCGGGGGCCTGCATGAGCCAGACGAAAAGCGCCGCAGAGACACCGGCCGCAGCCGCTGCAGCCGCCGCCGACCTCGCGGCGATGGCGCCGGGCGGGCTCGACCTCGCGGCGCCGCTGGCGGACGCCCGCCTTTCTTTGCGCCTCGCCGCCGGCCGGGAACGCCCCGCCTTCACCGACGCCGCCGCCCGGGCCGATCGGGCGCACGCGCAACTCGACGCGTTTCGCGAAGCCCATAATCTGCACCGCCCTGCGATCTACCCGGACTCGCGAATTCTGCAGGCTGGTCTTCCGATGCTGGCAGCGGGCTTCGAAGCGCTGTTTAGCGCCGCGCTGTTCGCCGAAACGGAAGAGCGCGGCCTCCTTGGCGGCGCCGTCGTCGCGCTCGGGCTTTCCGGCGCCAACGTCTCGCTCGGCTTTCTGTGCGGCTTTCTCGGGCTGCGGTATCTGGGGCATCGCGCGATGACGATGCGCGTGCTTGGCGCGGTTGCGGCGGTGGTGATGTTCGCGCTGGCGTTCGGCCTCAATCTTTACGCCGCGCATTGGCGCAACACCGCGACCGCGGGGGCGCACGTGGAGGTCTACGCGGATTATTCGGTGTTCGACATGAGCCCGCAGGCCATTATTCTACTGATGCTGGGCGCCAGCGTCTGGGTGTTCGCCGCGCTCAAGGGATATTCCGGCTTCGACGATCCCTATCCCGATTACGGCAAACTGGATCGCGCTGCGGCCGGCGCGGGCGATGCGCTCGCCGATCAGCGCGAACGCCTGCGCGTCGCGCTGGAAGCGCCTGTGACGTCGGCGCGCGCCGCGCTCGCCGGCCAACTCGCAGCCGCCGAGGAAGCGCTCGCCCGCATGCGCAAGCGCTACGACGACGCGAGCGCAGAGATTCAAAGGATCGAGGCGGAGGCGCGCCGCGGCGGCAGTGAACCGCGCGACCCCAACCCGCTCGCGGCCGCGGCCGAACACATCCTGCAAACCGAAGCCCGCCTCGCGGCGTGGCGCGGCGAGGCGGCTGCCGGTCTCGAGGCGCTGACGACGGACATGGAGCGGGAGGCGGCGGTTTGAGCCGGAAAGCGCGCGGCAAGGATTGGCTCGGCGCCGGGCTGATCGCGCTGGCGCTTGCGGGGCTGGCCGCCGCCGGCGCAGCGCTTATCCTGTTGCGCCCGCCGCCGACAGATCCTGAAAGCCTCTGCCGCACGGATCGCCCCCTCGCTGCGCACACCATCGTGCTGGTGGACGCCACGGACAAGCTCGCCCCGCGGCATCGAAAACGGCTGGAAGCGGCGGTGGCGCAGGAACGCGCCCGCCTCGCGCCCTATGACCGCCTCACCATCCTCGCGTTGCGCCCCGACCAGCCACGCGAGCCGCGGGTGCTGTTCAGCCGGTGCCTTCCGCGGGACGCGCGCCTGGCCAATCCGCTCTACGAAAATCCTAAGCAACTGCAGGCGCGCTGGGAGGAGAGCGTCGGGCGCGCGCTCAAAACTGCGCTACGTCGCGCGAGCGCCGCAGGGCCGGCCGCAGCCTCCCCCATCGCGGAAGCGGCCGCCGCAGCCGCCGCGGACCCGGATTTCGCCGGGCCAGGGCTGAAACGGCGGTTCGTGCTGATCTCCGACCTGCTCGAACACCAGCCGGGCGGCTTTTCCCTTTATCGCGACGGCGCGGCCTACGCCGACTACGCCAAGGCGCACGCGCCGGCGGCGCTGATGGATGCGGCGGTTCGCGTCGTGCCGCTGGACCGGCCGGACCAGGCCGCGCGCCAGGCTGCCGCACGGGCCTTCTGGACAACTTTTTTCACAGATGCCGGCGCGACACAGGTTGCGTGGGATCCGATCGGATAGCCGCAGAGACTCAACGCCTTGGCGCCTGCGCGCATGGCGCACGCTGTCCGACTCGGCCTACGATCGCCGTGGGTTTGATGGCGTAAAAGGGGCTGAACGGTCGATGTCGACCTTCTCTTGGCAAGGCGCAAGCGGGCGCTGGTATGAGTTCGACGTGGCGCGGGCGAAGCGTCAATGGCGCCCCGATGGCGGCGTCTACATGTTCGTGAAGCCGGGTGATTATCCTACGATGGAGGCTGGCGGGCCCGTCTGCCTCTATGCGGCGCAGACAAATTCGTTCGCCGACAGTCTGGCCCGGCACGACTTCTGGGCCGCGGCGCAATCCTTGGGCGCGGCCGAAATTCATCTGATCGAGGTCGCTCAGCCCGGCATGCGCGCGGCGGTGGAGCAAGACATCATCCGCGCCCACACGCCGATCCTGAACCGCATCTCCGCGCGCGCAGCCTAAGCGCCGCGCGACGGAAGCTCGCGGCGGCGCCACAAGGCTGTCTTCCTTGCGGCGTAGGCGTTGTTGCACGATCCGGGAGAGATGCATGCGTGCGGCGCTTGTTTCGTTCGGCTTGGCGTTATTCGCCGCCGGCTGCGGCCCACCGCAAAGCGCCGCCCCGCCGTCGACGTCCGTCACTCGCGCTGGACCCATGTTGTCGCTGGCGTGCGATGGCCCGCTGCGCCCCGATATGACGCGGGCCGATTTGGAGCGCCTTTTCGGCGCGGAAAACGTTGCCGATCAAACCGTGCCGGGCCCTGAAGGCACCGAAACGCAAGCCACGGTGCTCTTCCCGACCGATCCGATGCGGCGGCTGGAGATCGTATGGGGTGATGAAGCCGCGCGCACGGGCGGCGTCTCGCTGGCGCGCACGCGCGAAAAGGCGAGCGAATGGATGGGCCCGGCGGGCCTGCGCATCGGCTCCTCGATCGCCGATGTGGAGACGGTGAACGGCAAGCCCTTCCAACTCTACGGCTTCAATTGGGATTATGGCGGCTACGCCAACGATTGGCGCGGCGGCGCGTTGGGAACGGCGTCGGGCTGCGCAATCGGCGTGCGGTTCAATCCGAAAGAAGGCGCGCCACAGGAGGGCGTGACTGGAGAAGGGCCGTTCGCCTCGGACCTAGCCGCGATGCGCGCGGCGGAGCCCGCCATATCCGAGCTATCGCTGGGCTTTCCGGTGAACCGCCGCTAGCGGCGGTTATTTCCAGATCGCTTTGAGGCGTGCATCCCGCCCGCAGCCGGTGCGGTAGATCATGTAATCCATTTTGTTTCGGCGCGCGTAATCGCGGTGGTATTCCTCCGCCGGATAGAAGGCGCCGAGCGGCAGCACCTGCGTGACGATTGGGGCGCGCAACTTGCCCGAAGATGCAAGACGCGCCTTGGACGCCTCCGCTATCGGGCGTTGCTCGGGCGTGGCGAAAATCGCGCTGCGGTAGGATGGCCCGCGATCACAGAATTGCCCCCCGGCATCCGTCGGATCGATCAAGCGCCAATAGCGCTCCACCAGCGCCGCGTAGGTGATCTTCGCATCGTCATAGGTGACGCGCACCGCCTCGTAATGCCCCGTCTTCTCGGTGAGCACATCCTTATAGGTTGGGTTCTTCAGCGCGCCGCCGGTGTACCCGGAGAGCACGGCGCTGACGCCCGGAACGGCTTTGAAATCATGTTCCACGCACCAGAAGCAACCGCCGGCGAACACCGCCTGTGCGGGCTTGGCGGCGGCCGCCCCCGTACCGGCGAACAGAGCGATGACAGCGGCGACAAAGAAGCGGATCATGCGCCCTTATACGCCGCCGCCGCGCGCGGCGCCCTCACCAACCGCATTTCTCGTTCTTGTTCTGCGCCTCAAGCCACGTCATCAGGGGCGCGAAATAATCGGTGACGGCGGAGGCGTCGATCTCGCGTTGGCCGGTGAAGGCTTCGAGCGCGTCGGGCCAAGGTTTCGAGGCGCCCATCTCCAGCATGGCATTGAACTTCGCGCCGACCGCCTTGTCGCCATAGATCGTGCAGCGGTGCAGCGGCCCTTTCCATCCGGCCTGCTGGCAGGCGGCGCGATAGAATTGGAACTGATAAATGTGGGCCAGGAAATAGCGCATGTAGGGCGTGTTGCCCGGCACGTGATATTTGGCGCCGGGATCGAACGCATCCGCCGGGCGGGCCCCAGGCGGCGTGATCCCTTGATACTGCAGCCGCAGCTTCCACCACGCGTCGTTGTATTGCTCGGGCGCGACGGCTCCGGAAAACACCTCCCAGCGCCATTTGTCGACGAGAAGGCCAAACGGCAGGAAGGCCACCTTGTCCATCGCGCGGCGCAGCAGCAGCGCTGTATCGGCCGAAGCCGGCGGAACCTTCGAGATCAACCCGATCTTCTGCAGATATTCCGGCGTGATCGACAATTGCTGCATGTCGCCAATGGCTTCATGGAAGCCGTCGTTCGCACCGTCGCGGAACAGGAAGGGCTGCCGGTTGTAGGCGCGCTGATAAAAATTGTGTCCCAACTCGTGATGGATGGTCTGGAAATCCTCTTCATTCACCTGCGTACACATCTTGATGCGCAGATCGTCCGCGTTATCGACGTTCCAGGCCGATGCGTGGCACACGACTTCGCGATCGCGCGGCCGCGTGATCATCGAGCGCTCCCAGAACGTATCCGGGAGCTTCTCGAAACCCATTGAGGTGAAGAAGGCCTCGCCCGTCTTCATCATCCGCAGCGGCGTGTAATGCTGCGCCTTCAGCCGCTGGGTGACGTCATAGCCTGGCCCCGGACCTTTGGGCGCGACGAGATCGTAGATGTTGCCCCATTCCTGCGCCCACATGTTGCCGAGCAGATCGGCGCGGATCGGGCCGGTACGCGGCTGCACGGCGTCGCCGTACTTCGCGTTGAGGCGCGCGCGCACATAGCAATGCAATTGCGTGTAGAGCGGCTGCACCTGGCCCCACAGGCGATCCGTCTCGTTCTCGAAATCGGCCGCGGGCATATCGTATTTCGCGCGCCACATGGCGCCGGTGTCGGCGTAGCCCAGCTGCTTGGCGCCAGCGTTCGCGATGGCGACCATGCGGGCATATTCCTCACGCATCGGCGGCGAGATCGTGTGCCAGCCCTGCCACACCGCTTGCAGCCGCTTGGGATCTCGGGAGGCGGCCATCGCGCGTTCGGCGTCGTCGAGCCGCCAGGGCCAGCCGTCGAGCGTAAATTTGCCGGCGGAATACTTTTCTTCGAGATCGGTGGAGATTTGCGCGAGTTCCTTCGCGGCGCCGGGCGTATCCGGCGGCGCCAAGGTCAGCCCGCGCTTCAGGAGCTCCAGCTTGCGGCGCGTCTCGGGCGCAAGGCCGGGCGTCTCGTCATAAGCCGCGGCTTCCTTCGCGAGCGCCGCCCCACGGGTGAGAAAGTCTTCGCCAACCTTCGTCGACAGCCAATTGCTGTCATACATGATGTAGGTGTTGCGCACCCAATCGGCATGCGCGGCAAACTCGCTCAAGTCGGCAAGCTCGGCTTCCGATTTGGCGATGAACGCGCTCGCGGCGGCGGCGTCCTTCGCGGCTGGCTGCGCGCCTTCGCGCGGCGCGGGCGTGACGCAGGAGGAAATCGCCAGCACGGCGAGAGCCCCGGCGAGCCCCCGTGCGCGCTGAAGGGAGCGAAACGCGTCATGGATCATATGACACCTATTATTTGCCCGCGCGGTCAGGCTTATGGCCCCGCGCCATAGCTCGCAACCTGATTCCCTTCGCGCCGAAGCAGTTGACGCAAGGCCCCGCCCCCGCTTTCACGAGATGTCATGATGGATGCCGTAGATGAACCGGCGCGCACACGCGCGCAGCCCAGCCTGTTGGTGCGCGGCGGGCTGGCCGCGGGCTTCGTGCTGCTGGTCGTCGCCTGCCTCGCGATGACGATCATGGCGTCGCGCGCGCGGGATGCGGAAAAATGGGT
>JBFWWB010000101.1:0-10245 GCA_050246435.1 Hyphomonadaceae bacterium | reverse complement strand
CTGGTCGTGATTTCAGGCGGGCGATCTGCAAGTCGCTAGCCACCGTTATGGTGATTTTTGTGCCGCGTTTTTTGCATCTTGCACGCGGGCGCACCGGCCAAGCGCAGGCGCCGATCCGGCACACTTATTTGGCGAATCGGCGTGACGGCGCGCACCCAGAGTGCTGAATTCCCGCGTTGCGCGTTGTCGTCCCCGCAACTCGCCAGAAACGGCGCCTGAACGCCCGAGCCGGTTGGGCGCAATTCTTGCTGCGGGCCAGATGTGACGGACCTTTACCTATCCGCAAACGCGAACGCGCTTCCAAGCGCCTTGCGCGCGCGGGAAGACGCCAACGCCGAGCAACGTGCGGCCCGGCGCCATTTCGGCCTTCTCGAAATGCTGATCAACGCCAACGCAGCAAGAGCGCCGTTAGGGGGCCGGGTTTACGCCGTTGGCGACGTGCACGGCCGGGCCGACCTGCTGGACGGCCTGCTGGAGCAGATCGAGGCGGACGCAGCCACCCATGAGGGCGGCAAGCCGTCGCTCGTCTTCCTGGGCGACTATGTCGATCGGGGGCTGCAGAGCCGCCAGGTGATCGACCGCCTGCTGGCGCTGCCGCGCCAACGCTTCGACCTCTATTTCCTTCTCGGCAACCATGAAGCCGCGATGCTTGAGTTCCTCGAGCGCCCGGAAACTGGCTTCTCCTGGTTCGCGCTGGGCGGCGCGGAGACGATGTTCTCCTACGGCGTGCGGGTGCCCACGCTGAAGGCCGGGCACGGCGAGCTGCGCCAGGCGGCCAATGCGCTGCGCCGGGCGATGCCGGCGGCGCATCTCGAATTCCTGAAGCGCCTCTCCTTATACGTGCGCCTCGGCGATTATTTGTTCGTCCATGCCGGGCTGAGGCCGGGGCGGCCGCTCTCCAAGCAGAGCGAGCAGGATATGTTGTCCATCCGCGAGCCGTTCCTGAAGAGCCGCGCACGCTGGCCCTACATCGTCGTCCACGGGCACAGCCCGGTGACCGAGGCGAAACGCACGCACCGGCGCATCGCGCTGGATACCGGCGCCTACGCCACCGGAAAGCTTACGGCCGTCCGCCTGGAGGGGGCGGACGTGCACTTCCTGACTACCTGATCGGGGGTTACGCACATCATGGCAGGGCATCGTTCCCGCGCCGCCGCGGATGCGGCTCGCGCCATTAACCATCCTTCAATCGGGCGCTCAGCAAATGTCAGGGAATTGGCGCCTATATCGCTAGGCGTCGAGCGCGAACGTTTGGGGCGCAGCATCGTGGCCGGAGGGCGTCCGCGATGCGCGCGGACGGTCCCGCACTGGCACAGGAATATATTAACGATGATGAAGCGCTCCTTTATCGCCGCCGCCGTGGTCTTCAGCGTCGCGCCGCAGCTGGCCGCCGCGCAGGACGCCGATCGCGGGCGCAACGAGTCGGTGACGAAGCGTCAACGTCCCGAATATGACGCGCTGGGCGTCCGGCTGGGTGCTTTCGAGGTGAAGCCTGAGGTGAAGTTCGGCGTCGAAACGAACGACAACATCTTCCCGCAGAACATCGTTTCCCAGGACGACGTCATCTATTCGATCGCGCCGACGATTGCGGCGACCTCGGATTGGTCGCGCCACATGCTGCGCGCGCGCGTATCCTCGGACAGCAATTTCCATCAGGATTTCGACGGCGAAGACCGCACGAACGTCAATGTCGACGGCGAATTCCGCCTCGACGTCGGCTCGGCAGGCTCGCTTTCGGTCGGCGGTTTCTACACGGACGGCAGCGAACCGCGCACCAGCCCGGATTCGCCCGCGACGGCCCTGTCGCCGATCGATTTCACGATCTCCGATTATTACGCCTCGGCGATGTACACGTTCAACCGCGTGCGGGCGTCCGCGCGCCTGGAACGCGCCGTCTATGATTATTCGGACGTCGGCGCGGTGGGCGGGGGCATCCTCGACGAGGATTACCGCGACCACGACGAGACGACCTCGACGCTGCGGATGGAATACGCCGTCAATCCCGGCGTCGCGCTCGTGGCGTATGGCTCGTATCTGCGCAGCGAATACGATCTGAACCCGCCGGCCGTCGCGGTCGACCGCGATTCGGACGGCTACCGCGTGATGGTCGGCGCCAACGCCGATCTCACCAATCTGCTCCGCGGTGAATTGACCGTCGGCTATATGAGCCAGGAATGGGACACCGCCGGCGTTTCCGTCGATGGCCTCGCCGTCGAAGCGGAGGCGGAATACTTCATCACGCGCATCACCACGATCTCGGCCTTCGCGCATCGCCGCGTGGAGGAAACGGGCGTCTTCCCGGCGGCCGGCAAGAGCGTGACGGCGGGCGGTCTTCGCGTGGACCACGAATTGCTTCGCAACGTGCTGCTTACGGCGGGCGCGGATTACGCGAAGGAGGAGTACGAGGGCGCCGATCGCGAGGACAAGAACTGGAACGCCGACATCGGCGCCACCTACCTCATGAATCGGCACGCCTCCTGGGATGCGCGTTACTACTACACGGATTGGAAGTCCGAAGGCGTGAACCGCGGCTTCGACTACGACGTCAATCGTTTCATGATTTCGCTGACGCTGAAGATCTAATCGATCTCAGCAGCCGGCGGCGCGGAGCAAAAAGCTCCGAGGAGAATGACCAAAATGGGCGACACAGGCGGACGACACTTCGATCTCTTCCCGGCGACCGCCGCCGAGGCGCCGGACGGAGAATCCGGGCTTGCCCGCGTGCTGGACATGCTCCGCCGGCGCATGTGGGTGGTCGCGCTGACCGCCGGCATCGTCTTCCTGCTGGTGGCCTTCTTCACGGCCACCGCGACGAAGATGTACACCGCCGCCGCCCAGGTCGAGATCGACATGCGCGAGACGCGCGTGCTCGGCAATATCGACTCGGTCGTCTCGGGCCTGCCGCCGAACACCGCCGCCGTGGACACCGAAACGCAGCTTCTCACTTCGCGCACGCTCGCCGGGCGGGTGGTGGATTCGCTCAAGCTGCTGGACGACAAGGAATTCAATCCTCCGCCCAAGCGCGGCCTGTTCGACCGCATCCATGACGCGATCAGCGGGCCGCCGAAGCTTTCAGCCGCTCAGCTGGCGAAGAAACGCATGATCGAGCGCCAGGGCGCGATCGATGCGGTGCAGAAGCATCTCAAGGTGCGCCGCATCGGGCTCACCTACGTGATCGAGATCGCCACGACTTCGAATTCGCCGGACAAGGCCGCGCGCCTGGCCGATGCGTTCGCTGAGCTCTACCTCACGCAGCAGCTCGAAAATAAGTACGACACGATCGCGCGCGCGAACGAGTGGCTGTCCAACCGCCTCGAGGCGCTGCGCCAGGAAGTGCAGGCGAAGGAACGCGCCGTCGAACTCTATCGGGCGCAGAACGGCCTGCTGAGCGCGGAAGGCTCCACGCTGACGGAGCAGGCGATTTCCAGCCTCAACCTTGAGCTTGTGACGTCGAAGGCGGCGCTGGCGGAGCGCACCGCGCGGCTGCGCGGCGTTGAATCTGGCCTGGTCAACGGCAATGGCGGCGAGAACGCCGCCGAGGCGCTCGGCTCCAACGTGATTTCCGCATTGCGTCAAAAGCAGGCGGAAATCGCCCGCACGCGCGCCGAAATGAGCGCTAAGTACGGGCCCAAGCATCCCGAAATGAAGCGCGTCGCGGAAGAAGAGGCCGACATCCAAAAACGGATCGACGCCGAAATCGGCCGCATCGTCGCCTCGCTGCGCGGGGAAGTGGAGATCGCGCGCAACCGCGTCGCTTCCATCCAGGCGAGCCTCACCAACCAGCAGGCCGATCTCGCCGCCAACAATGTGGGCGCGGTGAAGCTGCGCGAACTGGTGCGCGACGCCGACGCCAGCAAGACGCTCTATGAGGCGTTCCTCAACCGCTTCAAGCAGATCGCCGAGCAGGGCGGCATCGAGCAGCCGGACGCGCGGATCGTTTCGCGCGCCACCCCGCCGCTGAACCCGTCCTATCCGGATACCAAGATGAACCTGGCGCTGGGCCTGCTGCTGGGCCTCGCGCTCGGCGCGGTCGTGGCGCTGGCGCTGGAATTCTTCGAGCAATCGCTGCGCACTGCGCAGGACGTGCAGGATCGCCTGCGCGTCACCTGCCTCGGCGCGCTGCCTTATCTCGACAAGCGCACCCGTCTGGTCGATCAGGAGATGGTGCCGCCGGAAAGCTACGTGCTGAAGCGTCCGCTCTCGGCCTTCGGCGAAGCGCTGCGCGGCGTGCGCGCCAGCCTGTTCTTCTCCAGCCCCGATCGCCACGTGAAGGTGCTGGCGGTGACCTCGGCGCTGCCCGACGAAGGCAAGACAACGACGGCGCTCGGCCTGGCGCGCATCTCCGCGCTCGCCGGCTCGAAGACCGTGATTGTCGATTGCGACTTGCGCCGGCGCAGCGCGACGCACGCCCTGGGCCTCGATGTCGAGAAGGGGCTGACGGAGGTGCTGTTCCGCACCGCCACGCTAGACGAGGTGCTGCAGAAGGATTCCGGTTCCGGCGCGGACGTGGTGCCGCTGGCCCAGGCCGAGTTCACGCCGCGCGACCTGTTCGGCTCGGATGCGATGCGCCAGCTGATCGACGAATTGCGCGAGCGCTACGAAGTCATCGTGCTCGACACCGCGCCCGTGCTGCCCCTTGCCGACACCCGCGTGCTGAGCCCGCTGGCGGACTCGGTGCTGGTGGTAGTGCGCTGGGGCCGCACGCCGCACTCGGTGGTGCGCAGCGCACTCGATCAGCTGCACGCCCACGGCGCCAACATCGCCGGCGCGGTGCTGGAAGGTGTGGAGAGCAGCATGGTGTCCCGCCTGCTTTACGACCGCCCCGATTACTCCAGAGAACTTTATCAGACCTACTATCTCCGCTGCGGGGGCGACGCGCGCGCTGATCGCTGGCGCGGTCGGCGCGGCGGCGCTCGCTCTGCTCGTGGCCAAGGGCTGCGATCTGTGGGCGGGCTACGCCGCGGCCTACGCCAACGAGGCGGTGGCGGCGGCGCAGGCCGCGCCGCGCGGCCCCGTGCGCGACGCAGCACTCGAAAAGGCGCACGCACTGGCGCAAAACGCGCTTCACGTTTCGCCGCGCGACCCGCGCCTCTGGAACACGCTCGCCGAAACGCGCCTGCTGCAGGCGAGTGCGCGCGAGGGCGCGCAGCTCTCGGCGACGCTGCTGGCTTCGTCTGCGCAAGCTGCGGCCCGCGCGGCCGCGCTCGCCCCACATGACGGCGCGCCGTTCGCGCGGCTTGCTTACGTCGAGAGCCTGCGGCGCAATGCGCCGGCGGCGGCCGAGGCGATGAAACGCTCCTACGAGATGACGCCCAATTCGCCGGCGTTCGGCTTGCGCCGCATTGAAACCGCGGGGCGCGCCTGGAGCGCGCTCGACGATTCCGTTCGGCGCGACGTGCTCGCGGAAGCGTGCATGCTCGCAAGCCGCGCACAACGCGAGCGCAATCAGCTCTACGCCGTGCGCATCACCTACGCCGATCCCGGCCTCGCGCTCACGCTCGATGAAGTACTCGCGGATCCGGCCTGCCGATTGGCGCCGCCAGGCGCGTAAGCGCGCTGGCGGTGTGCTCAGACCGGCGGGCGGATGCGCTCGGGGAAGCCGCGCTGATGCCAGTAGGGATAAGCAGGAGCCACGGCGCTCGCCGCGTCCAGACGCTTTACCTGCTCGGGCGTGAGGTTCCAGCCGACGGCGCCCAGATTGTCGCGCAGCTGCGCCTCGTTGCGCGCGCCGAACACCACAGTCGACACCGTCGGGCGCTGCACCAACCAGTTGAGCGCGACCTGCGCAACGGTGTGGCCCACCTCGGCGCCGATCTCCTCCAGCGCGTCGACCACGCGGTACAGCAATTCGTCCGGCATTTGGGGGCCCATGTCTGCGGTCTTGTGCAGACGGCTTTGCTCGGGCAGCGGCTGGCCGCGGCGGATCTTGCCGGTCAGGCGGCCCCAGCCCAACGGACTCCACACCACCGCGCCGACGCCCTGATCCAGGCCGAGCGGCATCAGCTCCCATTCGTAGTCGCGCCCCACTAGCGAATAATAAGCCTGATGCGCCACGTAGCGCGCGAAGCCGTAACGGTCGGAAACCGCGAGCGACTTCATCAGATGCCAGCCTGAGAAATTGGAAACGCCGATATAGCCGATCTTGCCGGCGCGGATCAGATCGTCGAGCGTGGCGAGGGTTTCCTCCACCGGCGTCATCGCGTCGAAGCCGTGCAGCTGGAACAGATCGATGTGCTCGACGCCCAGGCGCTTCAGCGCCGCATCGACCGCGCGGGTGAGGTGGTAACGCGAAGAGCCGACGTCGTTCGGGCCCTGCCCCTTGCGGTAGGTCGCCTTGGTGGAGATCAACACTTGATCGCGCCGGCCTTTGATGGCTGCGCCCAGCACTTCTTCGGAGGCGCCGCCGGAATAGACGTCGGCGGTGTCGAACATGTTCACGCCGGCCTCGAGGCAGATATCGACGAGGCGGGTGGCTTCCTTGGCGTCCGTGTCGCCCCAGGCGCCGAAGAATTCTCCCTTGCCGCCGAAGGTGCCGGCGCCGAGGCTCAGCACCGGCACGTTGAGGCCTGAGCGCCCGAGTTGACGATATTCCATGCGGCAGTCTCCGGGGTCAGGCGGAATGGGAAGGGCGGCGTCATAGCGCTTTCGCGCGGGCGCTGCACAAAGAATCCGTCCGGCCAGCGGCTTCGCCGCATTGGCGCACGGGCGCGCTTCCATTAGATGCAGAAGAGGGGAGACGAGCGGCGCGCGGCGCCGCGCCTGTAACGCCATTACGTCAGAAGCGCCCGCGCCGGCCGGTGAGGCCTACGCGTCTCATCAGAGAGTCCGCACATTCTTCACGATCCGCTGTTCTACGCCGTCGCCATTCCAGCCGTGATCCTCATGGGCCTCGCCAAGGGCGGGCTGACCGGGGTGAGCGCGCTTTCCGTGCCGATCATGACCTTGATGATGTCGCCGGTGCAGGCCGCCGCCATCACGCTGCCGATCCTGATCGCGCAGGATTTGGTGAGCGTGTGGATCTTCCGCGGTCAATGGGATCGCCGGCTGGTGGCCATCCTGCTCGCCGGCGGCGTGATCGGGGTGGCGCTGGGCTGGGCGCTGGCGGCGTATGTTTCGTCTTCGGCGGTGGAATTCGCCCTCGGCGTGGTTTCGGTTCTGTTCGGCGCGCAGCGCCTGTGGGTGGAGCGCCGCGGCCTCAGCACCGAGCCGAAGCGCGGCGGCGTCGCCGCCGGGGTGGTGCTAGGCGCGGCGGGCGGCTTCACCAGCCAGATCGCCCATGCCGGCGGACCGCCGGTGCAAATTTATCTGATGCCGCTTAATCTTTCGCGAGATGCGCTGATCGGCACGATGACCTTGTTCTTCATGGTCATCAATTGGGTGAAGGTGCCGGCCTATTTCGCGCTCGGCCAGTTCACCAAGGAAAACCTGACGCTGTCCGCAGTGATGCTGCCGCTGGCGGTAATCTCCACCTATTTCGGCGCGCGCCTGGCGCGGCGCTTCGCGTCTGCGAATTTCTACCGCTTCGTCTATGCGCTGTTGATCCTCGTCGGCCTCAAGCTGGCGTGGGACGGCTGGGCGGTGCTTTCGGCGGGCTAGTAGTCGAGTTCGCGCCCGCGCGTTTCAGGCAGCGCCAGGAATGCGGTGAGTGCGGAAAGCCCTGCCGCGATCAGCGGATACCAAAGGCCAAAATAGATGTCGCCGCTGGCGGCGACGAGCGCGAAGGCCGTGGCCGGCAGGAAGCCGCCCACCCAGCCGGTGCCGA
Organism: Hyphomonadaceae bacterium; assembly: GCA_050246435.1. GTDB lineage: Bacteria > Pseudomonadota > Alphaproteobacteria > Caulobacterales > Aquidulcibacteraceae > JAKFWI01. The sequence continues at coordinate 2,483 of JBFWWB010000101.1, read as the reverse complement.
TATGGTAGGGCAGCGAAAGCGCTGTGTAGCGGATGTTTGCGGGGAACAGCTCCACCAGCGCGGAAGCCTGCGGTCCGAACAGGAAGGTCGCGCCGATGCAGAACACCAACAAAGTTGCGAACAGGCCGAACGGATTGGTGCGCGCAGGGTCGGCGTGGGCGGGGTATCCCGCGGCGCGCACCGCCGCCGTGATCTGCGCCGAAGCGGCCGCGCGCGCGACGTTCAGCGCGTCGCCCGAAAGCGCGCGCGCATCGACGGAGGGGATGATGGTTTCGCCGACGCGCACGTGCGCCACGGCGCCCGGCTCGGCGCGCTCGTTCGCATAGGACACGCCCAGCCGCGCCAGCGTGCTCTTCGCGATGTCGCATGAGCTGCGGAAATTGCTTTTGCCGACGGGATCGAATTGCAGGCTGCATTCGGCAGGATCGGCCGCCACCACGATCGGCGCGCGCGCGCTCGCTTCCGCCAGGGTCGGGTTGCCGAAATGGCTGAGCAGGTGGAAGCCGGGGAACAGCCACACCACCGTGGTCACCATCCCGAAGATCATCACCGGTTTGCGGCCGATCTTGTCGGACAGCACGCCCGCGATCCAATAGAGCGGCACGCTGACCGCCACGAGCGCGATCATCACCTCGTTCACGGTGGCGGCGGCCACCTTGATCACGTTTTCCAGGAAGAAGGGCGCGTAGAAGAAGCAAGTGTACCAAACCGCGCCCTGCGCAACCATGATGCCGAACAATACGGTGAACACGCGCTTGAGGATCGGCCAGCGCGCGAAGGATTCCACGTAAGGGCGCTGCGAACGGCGCCCTTCCTCGGCCAGCTTCTTGAACACCGGGCTTTCGTGCAGCCGCAGGCGGATCCAGATCGAGATCGCCAGCAGGAACGCCGAGGCGAGGAATGGCACGCGCCATCCCCATTCCGCGAAGGCGGCCTCGCCCACGGAAAGCCGCGTGCCGAGCACCATGAGCAGTGCGCCGCCAAGCCCAAATGCCGCCGAACCGCCCAGCCAGCTGCCCATCTCGCCGCGCCGATGCGTGGGCGAGTGTTCCACGATGTAGATCGCCGCGCCGCCCCATTCGCCGCCCAGCGCCATGCCCTGCAGGATGCGCAGGCCGATGAACAGCACCGGCGCAGTGAAGCCGCCTTGCGCATAGGTGGGCAAAAGGCCCATCGCGAAGGTGGAGAGGCCCATCAGGGCCATGGTGATGAGGAAGGTGCCCTTGCGGCCGACGCGGTCGCCAATGCGCCCGAAAATCAGCGCGCCCAGCGGGCGGAAGGCGAAACCCACCGCGAACGCGCCTAGCGCGAAAATATATCCTTGCGTTTCCGTCAGGCCTGAAAAGAAGGCCTTCGACAGGATCCCCGCCAGCGGCACGAACAGGAAGAAATCGTACCATTCGAACGCGGTGCCGGCCGTGGAGGCCACGACCACGGTCGTCACCCCCGGCGCCGGCTTCTGTTTGACGCTTTCCCCCGCAACGCTCATGGGCGGTCTTTCCCCGTTCTCGTGGGCCTTGTCAAAAGGGGCCGGCGAAAAGGGGGCCAACCTCCTGGATCGCCGCCGACCGCTCAAGGAGGGCCGGCGCGTACGGGCGCTATGCCGCAGGGCGGCGTCAGTGCGCGGCGTTGGCCGGGCGCAAGACGAAGACGGGGTCTTCGTAGGTTTCCGGCCGCTCGATCATGTCCTGCAGCTTGGCGGCCACCTCTACATCGTCGAGCCAATTGTAGTTCGGGTCGCCGGGCGGGCTGCCGGCGGGCTTCACGCGCGCGGCGATGATGAGTTCGCGCACCGCGGGGCCGGCGGCGCGATGCTCGGCCGCCAGGTGGCGGATCATCATGCGCTCGCCCGCCTGGATCATGGAATTGTAGCCGCCGTTGGGGATCACGCGGTCGGCCATGCCGCCGCCGAGGCTCACATAGACGCCGCTCTTGGCAAGGTAGGGGATGAACGTCTTGGCGGCGATGAAATGCGCGATGAGGTTCGCCCGGATGACTGCGGCCAGATCGTCCGCGCTCCAATCGGTCAGGCGCTTCGCGTAGGGCGGAGGAACCGCGATACTGGCGATCACGGCGTCGACGCTGGCGGCTTCCTTTTTCGCGGCTTCGAGCAGGCGCGCAGCGCTCTCTTCGCTGGATACGTCGCCCTCCACCGGAACGATCGCATCGCCGTGCGCGGCGCGCAGCGCCCTCAGCTTTTGCGCCTGGCGCGTCACTGCGAGCACGCGGTAGCCCGCTCCCGCCAGCCGCTTGCTGGCCGCCCCGCCGACATCCCCGGTCGCGCCGAAAACAAGCGCCTGCTTCATCGAAATCCTCCCTGACAAAGTATTTTCGTGAGTAAGGCGGCGAACATGGGCCGAGCCCCGGTTCGGCGCAACCCGCACAACTAGGCGTTATTCGCCTTGACCCGCGCCCTGCGGCACAGTGGGACCCGCAGGGACCGGGAACATTGGGGGGGAGACGCCATGTCTGCAGAAGCCGCC
>JBFWWB010000100.1:0-10391 GCA_050246435.1 Hyphomonadaceae bacterium | reverse complement strand
TCTTCCGATCTGATGCGCTGACCCGCCTGTTCGGGCGCGAGGAACGCCTGCAGCTCCAGCACGTCGCGCGGGAAGCGATCTTCCCCGCCGACGAGCGTGCGGCGCAGCGCGTGTGCGGTCAGCTGGTCAGTGCCCGGCGCGCGGCCGAGGCCCAGATCTATGCGGCCGGGGAAGATCGCGTCGAGTGTGCCGAATTGCTCGGCGATCTGCAGCGGCGCGTGGTTCGGCAGCATCACGCCGCCCGCGCCGAGGCGGATGCGCGTGGTCCCCTCGCCGACGTAGGCGATCATCACCGAGGTGGCCGCACTCGCGATGCCCGGCATGTTGTGATGTTCGGCCAGCCAATAGCGGGTATAGCCAAGCTCCTCCGCGCGGCGGGCGAGGGCGCGGCTGTTTTGCAGCGATTGGCGGGCGTCGCTCCCTTCAACGATGGGCGCGAGATCGAGCACGGAAAGCGGAATCATGGACCCTATGTAGCGTGGCCTGCAGCTACGCCCAACTGTCCTTAGAGCGGGCGGGCGCTCAGGAAGGCGGCGGCCACCGCCAGATCGCCGATCTCGATGAAGAAACGCTGCGTTGGCGCTTCCGCAGGCCCCAGCGCGATCTCCGCGCTCTCGCGGGGATCGAGGGCGGCCAGCGCCGCCAAGGTCGCCGGCGGGAAGATGAAGGCCAAGGTCTGCGCGCCGGTTTTGGGATCGCGCTCGATGCGCCGCGCGCTGGCGAGTTGGGAAACCGAAAGGCTGCGCGGGGCCGCGGCGCCCGCCAGGCCCTGCGCGCGCATCAGCCCGGGCACGTTCAGCAACGGCCGCGGCGCCCGCGCGCGGTCGCGGAAGTAAAGCCGGGCGGTCACCGGCTCGGCCGCCGGCTCTGGCAGGGTGATCGCCAATTCCGCGCGGTCGCCTGCGCCCCGCAGGCCGAAGCGCGCGGCGCCCGCGGTCTGCGAAAGCAGCCAGCCGCCGTTGGGATCGGGCGTGCGCCGCACGCGCCAGGCGCGCAGCTGGCCCGGCAAGTCGATCGCGTGCATCACCGCCCAACCGTCGAACCCGGCGGTCGCGGATTTGGCGGCCGCCGCGACGAGCGGATCGCTGCAGGTCCGCGCGGCGCCGGCGGCGCCGGCGCGCTGCTCGACGCCGTCGAGGCGCACATCGCTCCAGCCGGCGCGGTTCGCGCCTGCGCGCGCCTGCGCGGCGGTGGCGGTCAGCGCGTTACGCACCGGCGCCGCCAGCAGCCGGCATTTCACGTCCGCCGCCAGCAGCGCCGTGCGCTCCGCGAAGAGGTTGGCCGCCGCATCGCCCGGGGCATCCGCGCGCGCAGCCGACGGGGCGGCCAGCAACAGCGCCAGAACGAAGGGAAGGTGGAGCGAGCGCATGCGGAAAGCGGGAGGGGCCTTGGGGCTGGGAGCGGTCACGCCTAACATCCCCGGCGTTGCGGCAAGGTGAACGCGCGATGGCGGCGGAACTCAAAACTGCGATCTGGGCGAGCGCTCTCATCCGCCGCGCGGAGGTGGCCGGCGCTTTCGCCACGGTATCCCGCCGTGGCGACAGCGACGCCGGCGCCGTGCTGGTGAAGGTCGCCACCCTGGACCGCCGCGCCCGGCTCTACGCGCCAGCGCGGGACGGCGAGGGGGAGCGCGTCTGGCTCGACCTTTCGGCGGGCGCCCTGGGCGATGAGGAAGCTGCTGTGGACGCCGCGATCCTCAAGCGCGCGGGCGGCGATCCCGACCTCTGGGTGATCGAGATCGAAGACCGCCAGGGCCGCCATTTCCTCACCGAGCGGGTCGACGCATCCGCCAAACCTTAACCATCCTGCGGTATCGGTCGCGGCGGCATGCTGTTCCTGATGAACGCCAAGATTCTGGATGTGACGGAGGCGGCTGAAGCGCTGATCGCGGAGGCCGTTCTCGAACGTACGGCCACGCCAGGACTTTATCGTTCGGTGCTGCTGGCGCAGCGCGCGGTGTTCTCCGCCGGCGGCGCGGAGAAGGTCGATCCGGCGTTGCTGGATCGCCTGGCCGCCCAGATCGCGCTCGCTTCGGAGGCCAATTGCGCGCTGTTCGTGGTGCCCGAGGGCGCGAGTTCGGCGCGGGAGGTGGCGGTGCGGCTGGGCTCGGTGCCGTTGACCACGATGGCGCACCTCCTCATGTTGCATCAGCGCGGCCGGCTGACAGCGGGCGCGGTCAATCGCGACGTATGGAGCCAGGTGGTGACGAACCAGCAGACGAAGGTCGGCCTGAAGGCATGAGCGCAAACGATGCGGCCGCCGAGGCGGGCCGTCGGCGCACCTTCGCGATCATTTCGCACCCCGACGCCGGCAAGACGACCCTCACCGAAAACCTCCTGCTTGCGGGCGGCGCGATCCGGCTTGCCGGCGCGGTGCGCGCGCGCGGCGAACAGCGGCGCACGCGCTCGGACTGGATGAAGATCGAGCGCGAGCGCGGCATCTCCGTCTCCGCCTCGGTGATGACGTTCGAGCGCGACGGCTTGGTCTTCAACCTGCTCGATACGCCCGGCCACGAGGATTTTTCGGAAGACACCTACCGCACGCTCACGGCGGCGGATTCCGCCGTCATGGTGCTCGATGCGGCCAAAGGCATCGAGCCGCAGACGCTGAAGCTGTTCGAGGTGTGCCGCCTGCGCGATATCCCGATCATCACCTTCATCAACAAGATGGACCGCGAAGCGCAGGATCCCTTCGCGCTGCTCGACGAAATCCACGAGCGTCTGGCGCTCGACGTTTCGCCGGTGCAGTGGCCGGCCGGCAGCGGCGCGCGCTTCCGCGGCGTCGTCGATCTGCTGCGCGATGAATTCATCGTGTTCCATCGCCCGGAGGCAGGCGATGCGGGCATGGAGGAGAGCGCGCGCGTGCCGATGGCGTCGAATTCTATCGTCACGCACCTGCCGGGCGAGGAATTGGAGGAACTGCAGGAAACCGCGGGCCTCGCGCGTGAGGCGCTGCCCGCGTTCGACATCCAGGCGTATCGCGAAGGCCACATGACGCCGGTCTTCTTCGGCTCGGCGTTGCGCAAATTCGGCGTCTCCGAATTGCTCGACGGCCTGGCGCGTTTCGCGCCCGCTCCGCGCGCGCAGAAAATCGAGCACGGCGGCGTCGAAGCGGCGCTGCCTGCAGCGGGCGGCGAGGTGGCGGGTTTCGTGTTCAAGATTCAGGCGAACATGGACCCCAAGCATCGCGACCGCGTGGCGTTCTTCCGTGTCTGCTCTGGGCGCTTCCGGCGCGGCATGACGTTGAAGACCGCCGCCGGCAAGGCGATGAACGTGCACAATCCGATGATGTTCTTGGCGCAGGATCGCGAGATCGCGGACGAGGCGTTCCCCGGCGACGTGATCGGGCTGCCGAACCATGGCGTCCTTCGTGTCGGGGACAGCTTGTCTGAGTCCGGCGCCATCGCGTTTTCCGGCATTCCCAATTTCGCGCCGGAAATCTTGAAGCGCGTGCGCGTCGCCGATCCGCTGAAGCAGAAGCATCTGCGCCGCGCGCTCGAAGGGCTCGCGGAAGAGGGCGTGACGCAATTGTTCCGCCCGGTGATCGGCGCCGAGCAGATCGTCGGCGCCGTCGGCGCGCTGCAATTCGAGGTGCTGGAGGAGCGGCTGAAGGCCGAATACCAGATCGCCGGCCTGTTCGAGCCTTCGCCGTATCAGGCCGCGCGCTGGGTGCTGGGCGAGCGCGGCGACGTCGAAGCGTTCGCGGAAAAGAACAAAACGCAGATGGCCGAAGACCTCGATGGCGCGCCGGTGTTCCTCGGCAAGAGCGCCTGGGAAATCGGCTATGTGCAGGAGCGCAATCCGAAGGTGCGTTTCTCCACGACGAAAGAACGCGGCTAGCGCGGAAGCCGGCGCGCTCTAAGGCGCGGCGTCGGGCTGCTTGTCTGGATGGGCGGCTTGGAACGCCGGGTGCGCCAGCGCACGCTCGTTGATCGCGGAAAGGCGCGGGTACGGCGCCATGTCGAAGCGCACGCGCCGCGCGGTGGCGATCTGCGGAATGAGATGGATGTCCGCCAGGGTCGGCGCATCGCCGAAGCAATAGGCGCCGCCATGCTGGCCGGTCAGCGCCTCCAGGGCTGCGAAGCCCTCCGTGAGCCATTGCGTCTGCCAGGCGGAAACGGCCGCATCGTCGGCGCTGAACGCAGCGCGCAGATAGGCCTGGACGCGCAGATTGTTGATCGGATGGATTTCGCACGCGACCACGCCCGCCATGCCGCGCACGATGGCGCGGTCGGCCGGCTTGGCGGGCAGCAGCGGGGGCGAAGGGTGCGTCTCCTCCAGCCATTCGAGGATGGCGGGACTTTGCGTCAAACGCAGCCCGTCGACCTCCAAGGTCGGAACCAGCGCCTGGGGGTGGCGCGCGCGGTTTTCCGGCGATTTCTGTTCGTGCGCGAGCAGGTTCACACCGACATAATCGTAAGCGAGGCCCTTGAGCGCCAAGCCGATGCGCACGCGATAGGAGGGCCCGCTGCGCCAGTAATTGTAAAGCGTGAGCTTCATCGCGGCGGTCCTCACCAAATCTTCACGCGCTCTTCCGGCGCCAGATAGAGCTTGTCGCCCGGCTGCACGCCGAAGGCGGCGTACCACGCGTCGATATTGCGCACGACGCCGTTGACGCGGAATTCCGCCGGGCTGTGCGGATCGGAAAGGATCTGATTGCGCAGCGCCGGATCGCGGATGAGCGAGCGCCACACCTGTCCCCAGCCGTAGAAGAAACGCTGATCGGCGCTGACCCCGCCGATCGCCGGCGCGGGCGCGCCGTTGAGCGACAGTAGATACGCATCGTGCGCGATTGAAAGCCCGCCCAGATCGCCGATATTCTCGCCGAGTGTCAGCTGGCCATTGATGCGCAGGCCCTTCAGCGGCTCGAACGCGTCATATTGCGTGGCGAGCTTGGCGACGCGCGCCTTGAAGGCGTCTTCGTCGGCCTTCTTCCACCAGGTGCGCAGCACGCCCTTCGCATCGGATTTGGCGCCCTGATCGTCGAAGCCGTGACCCATCTCGTGGCCGATCACGCCGCCGATGCCGCCATAATTCACCGCCGGATCGGCATTGGGATCGAAGAAGGGCGGCTGCAGGATCGCGGCGGGAAACACGATCTCATTGAACACCGGATTGTAATAGGCGTTGACCGTTTGCGGCGTCATGAACCACTCGTCGCGATCGGTGGGCTTGCCGAGCCGGGCGACGTCGCGGTTCCATTCGAACACGGCCGCGCGCTTCTGGTTGCCGAACGCATCGCCGGCGACGATTTCTAGCGCCGTGTAATCGCGCCAGGCGACGGGATAGCCGATCTTCGGGCGGAACGAGGCGAGCTTTTCGAGCGCCGCCTGCTTGGTGTCCGCGCTCATCCACGGCGCCGCCGCGATGCGCGCGCCATAAGCCTTGCGCAGGTTTTCCACCAGCACGTCCATTTTCGCTTTCGCATCCGGAGGGAAATGCTTGGCGACGTAAAGCGCGCCTACCGCTTCGCCCAGCGCGCCGTTGAGCGCCGAAACCGCGCGCTTCCAGCGCTCGCGCTGTTCGGGTTGGCCGTTCAAGGTGCGGCCGTAGAAATCGAACGCCTCGTCATCGAACGCTTTCGGCAGCACGGCGGCTTCGTTGGCCAGATAGTGATAGGTCAGATACGCGCGCCAGGTGGAAACGGGCGTGGCGCGGAACAGCTTCGCCAGCCCCGGCACCGCGCTCCATTCCGCAACGACGACCTCGCTCTGCCCCTCGAAGCCGGACGCCTTGAACGACGCCGCCCACGGGTAGGCCGGCGCCTTGCGCTTCAGTTCGGAAACCGAAACCAGATTATACGTAAGCTCGCGTTCGCGGCGCTTCGCGATCGGCCAGTGCAGCCGCGCGATCGCGGTTTCGAGCGCGAGGATCTGCTTGGCTTCCGCCTTCGCGTTCTTGTGGCCGGCGAGCGCCAGCATGCGTGCGGCGTGCGCCTCGAATTTGGCGCGGATTTCGGCGAAGTCGCCTTCCTTCTTCAGGTAATATTCACGGTCGGGCAGGGAGAGCCCGGCATGGCTGACGCCGACGATGTAACGGTCCGGATTTTTCTCATCGAGCGTCACCTCCGCGCCGAGCGGCCCATCCAGCGGCATGCCCGGCGTGGCGATGAGGGCGGCGACCGAATCGTGCGTCTTGAGGGCGGCTATCGCGTCGAGATCGGCCTGCGCCGGGGCGAGGCCCTTCTGCTCGATGGCCGCCGTATCCATGAAGGCGTTGTAGAAATCGCCGATCTTCTGCTCGTTGGAGCCGGCGGCGGCGCGCCGCGCGGCCATCGCCAGCACGATCTCTTTCACGTCCGCCTCGGCCTGCGCGCGCAATTCGTCGAATGCGCCCCAGCGCGTGCGGTCGGGCGGGATTTGCGCGGTCTTCATCCAGCCGCCGGTGGTGAAGCGGAAGAAATCGTCGCCTGGCTTCACCGCGGCGTCCTGTGCGGCCATGTCGTAGCCCCAGGCGCCGATGGCGGCCTTCGCCGCCGGCGGAGGCGCTTCGACCGCCGGCTTGGACGCGCACGACGCGGCGAACAAAAGCGCCGCGGCGCTGAGCAGAAGGCGGATGCGCATGGAGGCTCCCCGGTTCGCGGCGGGCGCTTGCCGCGGCCCGCTCGCAGGGTGTCCACAAACCAATAAAAGCCTTCCCGCGCAACGCCTACGCCGCAGGCGGGCTTTACGCCGGGGCGGCGCGGCGCCAATCGAGGGGGGTGAGCGAACTCCCGCCTTTCTCGCTGCGCCAATGGTTCGGCACGCGCCGGCGCCAGACGGCGCTGGCGCTGACCTTGTGCCTGGTGGGCGCGGCTCTCTCGCTGAGCGACATCTTGCGCGGGGTCGGCGCGGTGGCGTGCATCGCGGGTGCGCTGGCGCTGGGATGGCTCGCTTCGGCGCAGCCCGCGCCGGCCGAACAAGCGCCCGCGCCGGCGCCCGCGCCGCCGCCCCCGGCGGAGCCCGGCCTCAACGCCTTGGGCCCGGTGCTGGAGGCGATCGAGGAGCCGGTGCTGCTGATCGACGGCGAAGGGCGCGTCGCCAGCTCCAACGCCGCGGCGCGGCGCATGCTGGGCTTCGCCAGCAACGACGTGCGCCTGGAAAGCGTGCTGCGCCGGCCGGAGCTGCTGGATGCGGCGCGCGCAGCACTGCAGGACGGCGCGACGCAGGCGGTGGATTATGAAGTGGCGGCGCCCGTAGAAGAGCATTTCATCGTGCGCTGCGCGCCCGCGGCGTTCGGCGCGCACGCCGGCGCGCTGATGGTGTTCTACGACCAGACGACTGCGATCAACACCGAGCGGATGCGTGCGGATTTCCTCGCCAACGCCAGCCACGAATTGCGCACGCCGCTGGCGTCGATGACGTTGCTGTTGGAAACGCTTTCCGGCCACGCGCGCGAGGATCCCGCCGCGCGCGACCGCTTCATCAAGCTGATGCTCACGCAGGCGGACCGCATGCGCGACCTGATCAATGATCTGCTCTCGCTGTCGAAGATCGAGTTGAACGAACACGTGCCTCCGGCCGGCGAAGTCGATCTCGTTTCGATGACGCGCGAGGCGCTCGATGTCGTGGCGCCGCTGGCGCAGCAACGCGGCGTGACGCTTGATACCCGGGTGGATGCGCCGGGCGTGCGCGTGATGGGCGACCGCTCCCAGCTGATGCAGGTGGTGCACAACCTCGTCGACAACGCGATCAAATACTCGCCCTCCGGCGCGATGGTGACGATCGAACTGGGCGCCGGGGAAGACCGCGAGGAGGCGGCAGCCCGCGCTGGCCGGCAATGGCCCGAGGCGAGCCGCTTCTCGCTGCTGTCGCCGCCGCCCGCGGCGGGCCGCCGCTACGCTTATCTGCGCGTGACGGATGCAGGCGCCGGCATCGCCCGGCGCTATCTGCCGCGCCTTTCCGAGCGCTTCTTCCGCGTCGAGCGGGAGGAATCCTCCGACCAGCCCGGCACCGGCCTGGGGTTGGCGATCGTCAAACACATCGTCAACCGCCACCGTGGCGGTTTCATCGTGGAGAGCCTGCCTGGGAAGGGCTCGGCGTTTGCAGTGTACATCGAACGCCCGGCGGCGGATGCGGGCCCCGGCCAGGCCGCTGCGCGCGCCGAACCGGCTGTGTCATCATAGTGTCATTTGGGCCTCGTAAGGAGCCGGCGTGGGGCTGTCAATCGGCGCGCAAATGGCGCGCCGTTGGGGCGGCGTCCCAGCGCTCTACATGGAGCGGTCGTGCAAAATCAAAGACCTAGCAGGATGGCGGCGGACATGGATGATCGTGGACAAGTCTCGCTGCACATCGCGGCACCAACCCAGACGCCGGCGGCCGGCGCGCTGCAGACACATGCGAGCAAGGTCTTCGCGCGCGACGTGAACATGTTCTACGGCGACAAGCAGGCGCTGTTCGGCGTTTCGCTCGAAATCCCGGATCGCTCGGTGACCGCCTTCATCGGCCCCTCAGGCTGCGGCAAGACCACGTTTCTGCGCTGCCTCAACCGTATGAACGACACGATCGACGGCGCCCGTGTCGAGGGTGAAATCTCGATCGACGGCCAGAACATCTATTCCAAGTCGGTCGATCCGGTGGTGCTGCGCTCGCGCGTCGGCATGGTGTTCCAGAAGCCGAACCCGTTTCCGAAATCGATCTACGAGAATGTGGCCTACGGGCCGCGTATCCACGGTCTGGCGAAATCGCGCGCCGCGCTCGATGAAATCGTGGAGAAATCGCTCCGCCGCGCCGGCCTGTGGGACGAGGTGAAGGACCGCCTGCACGCTTCGGGCGCGGGCCTCTCCGGCGGCCAGCAGCAGCGTCTGGTGATCGCGCGCACCGTTGCGGTCGATCCGGAAATCATCCTGATGGACGAGCCGTGCTCCGCGCTCGATCCGATCGCGACCGCCCGGGTCGAGGAATTGATGGACGAGCTGCGCGAGAATTTCTGCATCGTCGTCGTCACGCACTCGATGGCGCAGGCCGCGCGCGTCTCGCAGAAGACCGCCTTCTTCCACATGGGCAAGCTGATCGAGACCGGCCCGACGGAGGAGATCTTCACCAATCCGCGCGACGCCAAGACGAAAGATTACATTACCGGCCGCTTCGGCTAAGCTGCCGCCGGTTAGGCATGACCGAGCACACCGTCAAATCCTTCGGCGTCGAACTCGACGCATTGAGCGCCGAGGTGGCGCGCATGGGCGGCGTCGCGGAAAGCCAGGTCGCCGATTGCATCACCGCGGTCGTGCGCCGGGATACCGCGCTGGCGCAAAGCGTGATCGAACGCGACGCCAAGGTCGATACGCTGCAGCATGAGATCGAACGCCGCGTGCTGCGCCTCATGGCGCTGCGCCAGCCAGTGGCGATCGATCTGCGCGAGACGCTGTCGGCGCTGAAGATAGCCGGCGATCTGGAGCGCATCGGCGATCTCGCCAAAAGCGTTTCCAAGCGCACGTTGGCGCTCAATCAAGGCGATCCGATCCAGCTCACCCGCGGGATCGAGCGGATGGGCCGCGTCGCTGGCGCGCACTTGAAGCAGGTGCTCGACGCCTACGCCAAGCGCGACGTGCATCTGGCGCTCGGCGTTTGGTACCAGGACGAAGAGATCGACGCGCACTATAATTCGCTGTTCCGCGAATTGCTAACCTACATGATGGAGGACGCGCGCACGATCAGCCGCTGCGCGCATCTGCTGTTCATCGCGAAAAACATCGAACGCATCGGCGACCACTGCACCAACATCGCCGAATCCGTGCATTTCCTTGTCACCGGCGAGGAATTGACGGCCGATCGCCCGAAGATCGACGAAGACGAGCGCACGCCGGGCTGAAGGACGTTTCATGTCGCTTACCCCGCATGTGCTGGTCGTCGAGGATGAAGAGGCGCTGAGCCAGGCGCTCAAATACAATCTCGAGAAGGAAGGCTACGCCGTCTCCCTCGCCGCCGACGGCGAGGAGGCGCTGATCCTCGCCGAGGAAGGCCGCCCCGATCTGATCGTGCTGGATTGGATGCTGCCGAAGGCGCCGGGCATCGAGGTGTGCCGCCGTCTGCGCGCGCGCCAGCAGACGCGCAACACCCCCATCGTGATGCTCACAGCCCGGATCGACGAGGGCGACCGCATCCGCGGCCTCGACACCGGGGCCGACGATTACATCACCAAGCCGTTCGCGATGGCCGAGCTGCTGGCGCGGCTGCGCGCCGTGATGCGCCGCATCCGCCCGGGGCTCGCCGAAGACAAGATGCGCTTCGCCGACATCGTGGTCGACCGCGTGGCCCACCGCGTTAAGCGTGCGGGCCGCGACGTGCATCTCGGCCCCACGGAGTTCAAGCTGCTGGATTATCTGATCCAGCATCCGGGGCGGGTGTTTAGCCGCGAGCAATTGCTCGATGCGGTGTGGGGCTCGGACGTCTATGTCGAGGTGCGCACAGTGGA
>JBFWWB010000099.1:0-10755 GCA_050246435.1 Hyphomonadaceae bacterium | reverse complement strand
GCCAAGCAATACTACTGGACCTTTGGGGTCTCAGCGTGGGCCGATCTCCGCGCCAGGAGTGCGCCCAGTCTCGGCGTGCCGGCGGAACTGAACGCCACGCTCACGCTCGAAGATTGGACAGCGAGACTTACGCCGCCCTGCGCGCGCAGGCCGGAGCGGCGCGTCATCCGGGCTTGCTGGGGCGCTTGCGCCGCGCGCTGTTCGGCGTCGCCGGCGCGCCGCAAGGCATTCACCCCATCGCGCAGCCGTGGGCGAAGACGCTCAAGGCGATCGCCGCGGCGTTCGCCGGGGCGCGGTCGGTGCTGCTTGTCTCGAACGATGGCGGCCTCGCGGCGCTTGCGCCGGCGGGCGCTCGCGTACGCCGGATGGAGCCCAATGTCGCGAAATTCTGGCGGCTGGAAGGTTCTCCGCAAATCGACGCGGTGCTCATTCACGCGCGCGCGCCGGTGGAACGGCCGGGCAAGCCCGGCGAACCGGAGTTCGATATCGCTGCCGCGCTCGACAATGTTGCGCCCGCGCTGACAGACCGCGCGTCCGTCGCGGTGCTGCTGGAGGACAGCCGGATGCTGGCGTTGCCGGATTGGGTGAACCGCCGGCTGATCGGCGCGCTCGCCGTTCATGGCCATCTGGAGGCCACACGGATTGAGGCGGCGCATATTTCGCTGCGCGACGCGCGCGGATTGACGCGTCTAGGCCGCGCCGCGGCGGGCCTGCAGGCGGGCGCTGCGACGTGGCGCAGGCTGTGGGTGCTGGCGCTGACTGTGCTGTTCGTGCTGGGTCGCTTTGCGCCGCGAAGCGGCGGCGGCGTGCGCGCCGTGATCGCCACGATCCACGGAACCCGCGCCGCGCGCGCGGCGTGATCACATGCGCTACGGCGCTGCGGCGCGCGCCTGGCGCTGCGTCTCAAGCGCGCGCACCAGGGCGCTGGTGCGGCCAAGCAAGGCTTCGGCGCGCTCCAGGAGTGCGGCCAATTGCGCATCGCTGCGGACGTCCGCGGGCGAAAGCGCTTCACTCCCGTGGATCTGATATCCCGTCCAGCCGATGAACGCGTTCAGGAAATATTCCAGCGGATAAAGGTCATCGTCCGCAGCTTGGACGAGATCGAACCGGCCCATCAGCCATTGGATACGCGCGCGGCGCTCTTCCGAGACATCGGCTGCGAACCCCTGGGTGTTGAGATGCGCCGGCGACGGGGGCAGCGCGCCGGGAACAAGATGGGCGATCATTGCCCCCACAAAGGGCTTGCTCATATCCTCGGTGCGGATTTCCAGCGCGCGTGCGAACGCCGGCGCGTGTTCGCCGATCAACGCGTGCGTCTTGTCGTAATACCACGCGATCTTGTCGGTCAGAGCCAGCGCATCCCAGGCCGTGCGGCTCATCTCGCCGAAATGGAACGCCGCGAACCGCTTGAATTGCGCCTGACCGGCCGGGGCCGGAACATAATAACCGTAGGCGAAGGGAAAGAGCGTCGCGTTTCGGGTGAGGCTGGGCACGCAGGTTTCCCGCGCCCGGCGCACATGCACGAGCGTCGCCTCCGGCGCCAGTTCCGCAAAGAGCGGTAGGAACGGCGCGTAGCCGTTGCCGACGATGCAGGCGTAGGGGCAATCGAGGATCAATCGCCGGGCGGTTTCCAGATGGCGCGGTTCGCCGGTTTCGCGGTGACCGCAGAACGCCTCATAGAAGGCCGCACTGGCGTATTCGTGCATCACTGCGCTTTCGCCGCCGTAGGCGGCCGCCATCATCTTCGTGAGCGAAAGAGTGCCGTCGCGCCCGGAGCCGACACACACGATGTTGAGCGCGCTCATCTCACGCCGACGCCGAAGCTTCCGCCCGGGGCTGGCTGAGAGCCGCGCGCATATACACGGTCGCGGTGATGACCTTTGCGGCGCGCGCCGGCTCATAGCGCAAGGTATCGACGCGCACCTCCGGATCGAGGGGTTGCTCGTAGCGGCTGTCGACGCCGGTGAAATTCCGCAACAGACCCTCGCGCGCCATGGCGTAGAGCCCTTTCGGATCGCGGCGCTCGCATTCCGCCAGCGGCGTGTCGACGTGCACTTCCACGAATGGGCGGCGAATGATGTCGCGCGCCATCAGACGCTCGGCGCGGAATGGCGAGATCATCGAGACGATGACGATCAGGCCCGCATCCATCATCAGGCGCGCGGCGTACGCCACGCGGCGGATGTTTTCCGCGCGGTCCGCGTCGGTGAACCCTAGATCGCTGCTGAGGCCGCGGCGCACCTCGTCGCCATCGATCAGCGCGGTATGGCGCCCAGCCAGGTGCAGCTGGCGTTCGAGATGACGTGCGATGGTGGATTTGCCCGCACCGGACAGCCCCGTCAGCCAGATCGCCGCAGGTGTTTGACGCAGCAAGCCCGCGCGTTCCCGCGGCGTTATCGCCGCGACGGAGGCCTGCAGCTCGCCCATCGTTCCCCTCGCGTCGGATGAGCGGGGCGTCACCGCTCATTTACAACACAAATGTTACGGGCGATGCGATGCGGCGTAAACAATAAACTACACCGAACGGCCTAGCCAGGGCCGTGGAGGACAGGCCCGAAGAAAGCCGCGGCAGACGCGCTCAAAATGCGGTCATTCGAAATAGATGAATTCGTGGTCGCCGCCGTAGCCGGTGTGCTGGAACTCGGCTTCCCATTCCGCCGGCGTATGGAAGATGCGGCAGGTGAGCTGCCAATACATCAGGTTCACCTTCTCGCGTTCGTTCCGGTAGGCCTCGACGCAGAGATATTTGCCCCCGCGCGAGACGCGCTCGATCTCTTTGAGCGCCGGCCAGAGCTCGTAATTGTAGAGATTGTGCAGCGTGTTGACGGAGACGACGAGATCGAAATGCTTGTCTGGGAAGGGCAGCTTCGCGGCCGTGCCGTGCACGATCTTGTCCTTCACGCTTTCCATCGTGTGCTCGATCGCGTAACGCGAGACTTCAAGGCCCGCGACCTCGACGCCCGGCACGCTTTCGGTGAAATCGTGCAGCAGGAACCCCTTGCCGGAGCCGACGTCCAGCACGCGCATGCCCGGCTTGATCCCATAGGCCGCGGCCATGGCGTCGGCCACCTTCCGCCAGCGCCCGTCATACTTGTAGCCGCCGTAGCCTTGCAGGCGCGTGCCGTCCCAATATTCGCGGTCGAATTTGATCGCATCCTCCGCGACCTGCGCCTTATCCACCTCCGTCACGCGGCCGACATAGTCGCGCAAGGTGGATTTGTGGACGAGGCTGACGAATTCGCGATAGGCCATGGCGGCTCCTTAAGCGGCGATCTGTTCGAGTTTAGCGCGGGCGCGCGCGAGCTGTTCGGCGCAGCGCCGATCGGACTGGGCGTGATCGGCGAAGGCGCGGCGCGCGGCGCCGGCGGGCAGGAAATCGTTGAGAATGATGCACGCCCACTTGATGCGATACGCATCAAGCAGCAGCGCGCAGCGCTCGCTGTCCGCCTCGGAAAGGCCGAGGCCGGCGACGAGGCCGGCCACGAAGCGCGCATGATGCTGCATAGGCGTAGGGATTTCCGGGCAGCAGAAGAAATCCGAGGCAAGCTTCGCGGGATCGTCGCGCCCGGCATACTCGAAATCGAGAAAGCGCAGGCGCTCGCCGTCATAAAGCGCGTTGTGCAGGCCGAAATCGGAAGGCGAGAGGCAGGTGGCTTCCGGGGCGATGCGCGCATCCAGTGCGCCGGCGCGGGCGATGCGCGCGCGCACGGCCTCCCAGACGGGCGCCAAATGTTTTGCGACGAAGGCGGCCGCTTCGTCTCGCCGCGGCGCCTGCGGATCGAGCGCGGCAAGGCGCGCGACGCGGCGATCGATCGTAGCCAGATGCTCGGCGAGGCTGAAGCACGCTTCCGAACCGGCGGGCAGATCGGCGATCTCGCGCGGCGTGGCGTTCACCGCCAACACGAAATCTAGCGCCGCATCGACATGAGCCTGGCGCACCGTATCGGCGCTGAGCTTTTCGCCCGGCAGCCAGGCATAGAGCCCGGCGTGGGCGGCCAAATCCTGCGCTAGCGGCTCGGGGCAGGCACGCACGCCGCGCGCCCATGCATAGGAAAGAAACGCCCATTCCGCGCCCAGCCGATCGCGCGGATCGCGCGGATCGGCGTGATAAAGCTTGAAGGCGGCGCGCCGCCCGTCCGCGAAATCGAGGCGGAAGACGCGGTTGTTCTTGCCGCCTTCCACGCGCGCGAGTGCTGCGGGCGCCGGCAAGCCCGCTTGCGCGGCAAGTTTTCCGGCGAGACGCAGTTCCGCGCTCATACGCGCGCGCCCAGCAAGGCTGCGGCGATCGAGGCCCAATCACGGTGCGCTTCGAACACGCGGCCGTTCCAGCGCCCGCCGGGAAAACGACCCTCGGGGTCGAACAGCAGCGCGCGCGCCTGCGCGGGCAGACCGGGCATGGCGAGAATTTCGGGCAGATCGTCGATGAAAGCATCGACGCGCAACGCCGCGGCGCGGGCGATCTTTTCCTCCTTCGTCAATTCGAAGAAGGCTTCGACGCCGAGCCCCTGCGCGTCGAGAAAGCCGCGCGCGCTGGCGTGCATATCGTAAGCGGGGCCGAGGATCGGGGTTTTCGTCTTGTGGCTGACCACAAAGACGTCATGCCCGGCCGCGCGCGCTGCGGCGATGAAATCGGCGGCCCCCGGATAGGGCGAAACAAGGTCCATCCGCGCGCCGTACACATAGCCCTGCAGCGCGGTGAAATCGTCCTTCCGGCCCGAACCGTTCAAGAAGTCGCGTACGCTGTTCTTGTCGGCGGGCAGATCGTCGGGGATCAGGCCGCGCTCGCGCGCGGCGACATGGAACACGCCGTCATAGCAGGCGATCGTGTTGTCGAAATCGATCCCGATGCGCATCGGCCTTCAGAGGCTCATATCGATCAGCGGCCGGCCGACGCGGCCGGCGGCCAAATCCTGCAGCGCCTGATCGGCCTGCGCCAGCGCATAGGGCTTGGACAGCAGCGCGCGTGCATCGAACCGGCCGGAGGCGAGCAGGCGCCCGAAACGCTGATAATCGCGGTCGGGAACGCTGTCACCGCCCCAAGTGCCCATGAGGCTTTTGCCCTGGTTGAACACGCCGGGATTGAGCTTCAGTTCGGCGCCGAATTTCGCGTTGCCGATCACCACGGCGCGTCCGCCCTGCTGGCGCGTGGCGTTGATCGCCTGGTCCATCACCGCGGGGATGCCGGTGGCTTCGACCGCGACGTCGACGCCCTGCGGCGCGATCTTCTTGATCTCAGCGTTGATGTCGCCTGCGGCGGGATCGGCCACGTGCGTGGCGCCGCACGCCTTTGCGAGCGCGCGGCGGCTTTCCTGCGGATCGACGCCGATCACGGTGGTGGCTCCGGCGAAGGCGGCGGCCATGCACGCATTGAGACCGATGCCGCCCGTGCCGAACACCGCGACGGTATCGCCCGGCTTCACCTGCAGCACGTTGAACACCGCGCCCATGCCGGTGGGGGCAGCGCAGCCCAGCAGAATGCCCACGTCCGGCGCGAGGCCCGCGGGCAGAAGCGTTAAGCGGTTTTCGCTAACGACGGCGTGGCGCTGAAAAGTAGTGACGCCCCCGGCGTTCACCCTCTTGCCGTTCCAATCATAGACGGCGCCGCCGGCCTCGATGCCGTTTCCCTTGATCCACGAGAGCACGACCGTGTCGCCGGCCTTCACCTTGGTGACGGCGGGCCCGGTCTCCAGCACCGTGCCGACGCCCTCATGGCCGAGGCAATGAGGCACCCATTTGTCTTCGCCCTTGTCGCCGCGCCACTCCATCACCTGCGTACCGCAGGCGCCGGAATAATCGACCTTCACCAGCACTTGGCCGGATTTCAGCGCCGGGATTTCGATTTCGGCCAAAACGAGGGGTTTCCCCGTTTCGACGAGGAGGGCGGCTTCGGTTTTCATGGGAAGAGGGCTCCGGAAGACGGGGCTTCAGTGGGCGAGGCGCGCCGTGATGGCGTGGGCGATCTGGTGTCCTGTCAGGTCGAGCTGTTCGCGCGCATATTCCTGTTCGCCCGATTTTTTGAAGAATTTGTCCGGTGCGCCGAAGCGCTTCAGCTTGCGCGTATCGACGCCTGAGTCGACCGCCCATTCCGCCACCGCCGAGCCGAAGCCGCCGATCAGGGAATGCTCTTCGATGGTGGCGACGAGGCGGAAGCGCGCGAACGCATCGGCCAGGCGCTTCTCGTCGAGCGGCTTCACGGTGTGGAAGCTGACGACCTCCGCAGAAATTCCGTGCTCGCGCAGATGATGGGCGGCCTCGATCGCTTCGGGCAGCATGTTGCCGGTGGAGAGCAGCGCCACATCCGCGCCCTGCTCGATCGTGATCGCTTCGCCGATCTTGAAGTTGGCGAGCAGGCCTTTGTGCACCACAGGCTCGCCCTTCTTGCCCATGCGCATGTAGACCGGGCGATCCTGCTGCAGCGCCGCGCGCAAACCAGCGCGCACTTCCCAGCTATCGCCCGGCGCCAGCACCACCATGTTCGGCAGCGAACGCAGGAAAGAAATATCTTCGCAGGCGTGGTGCGTGGGGCCGAGGCCGGAATAGGCGAGACCCGCGCCCACCGCCACGATCGTCACCGGCGCCTCGTGGTAGCAGACATCCGTCCGGATCTGCTCCAGGCAGCGCGTCGTCATGAACGGGGTGATCGTGTAGGTGACCGGGCGATAACCCGACATCGCGAGCCCGGCGGCCACGCCCATCATGTTCTGCTCGGCGACGCCGCAATTGTAGAAGCGGTCCGGCTGGGCGGCGCGGAACTTGTCGAACAGGCGGTTGCCGATATCGCCCGACAGCATCAGCACACGCGGATCTTCCGCGCCGAGCTTGGTCAGTTCGTCCGCGAACGCGTTCCTCATGCGAGGCCAAGCTCCTTGAACGCCTTTTCGACTTCATCCGCCGTGGGCGCGCGGTAATGCCAGTTGTTGTCGTCCTCCATGAAAGAGACGCCCTTGCCCTTCACCGTATCGGCGATCAGCGCCACCGGCTTGCCCGAGCCGTTCGGCATCGCCGCCATGAGCCGCGCCAATTCGCCCACGTCGTGGCCGTCCACCTGGTAGGCGTCCCAGCCGAAGGCTTCCCATTTCTCGCGCAACGGCGAGAGCTGCAGTGTTTCGTTGGAACGCGCCGTAGCCTGCCACTTGTTGTAATCGACGATCACGCACAGCCGGTCGAGCTTCTGGGCGGCGGCGAACATCGCGGCTTCCCACACCGAGCCTTCGTTGTTCTCGCCATCGGAAAGCAGCGCATAGACGCGGTAATCGCGGCCCTGCATCCGGCCGGCCAACGCCATGCCGATGCCGATGGGCAACCCATGGCCAAGGGAACCGGTGGCCGCCTCCACGCCGGGCAGCAGATTAGCGGGGGGATGCTCCGCCAGGCGGCCGCCGTCCGTGTTGTAGGTGGCGAGCTCTTCCACGGGGAAGAAGCCGCGGTGGGCCAAAGTGGCGTAAAGCGCCATCGCCGCGTGGCCCTTGGAGAGGATGAAGCGGTCCCGGTTGGGATCGTTCGGCTTCTGCGGATCGATGGCGAGCACATGCCAATAGGCGGCGGTCAGCACGTCGACACAGGAGAGCGAGGAGCCCAGATGCGCCGAACTGGCGGCGTGGCACATCTGGATGATCTGCCCGCGCAGCCGCGCGGCCTGCGCCGCCAAGCCAGGCGCATCGATCCTCGGTTTCAGCGCCGCAACGCTCATCCCCCGCACTCCCGCTTGTTCGCGCCCGTCCAGGAGGGAGCGCTCCCGCACGCCCAAGTCAAGGGACGCCCCGGGCTCATGGCTTATGCTCGTACTTCGACGGCAGGATGGCGAGCGCTTCCTTGAAACGCGCGGCCCAGGCGGCGACATCGGCCACGCCCTGCTCGAGATTGATCTTGTCCTGCCAGGCCAGCGCCATACGCAGCTTCACGGAATCGAGCTGATAGGCGGTGTCCTTGCCAGGCCGCTCGGGGCCGATCTCGACGCATTCCTCGAACCTTTTGCCGAGGCTGGCCAGGATCAGCTCCACCAGCTGGCGGATCGAGACAAGCTCGTAGCCGGAGATGTGATACGTTTCGCCCAGTTCGCCCTTGAGCGCGATGCGCAAGGTGGCGTCCGAGACGTCCGTCATATGGATGAAGACGCGCACGGATTTGCCGCCGCCGTCGAGGCGTAGCTTCTGGCCGGTCATCGCCGCCAGGATCGTGCGCGGGATGATGCGGTAGAGCTGCTGGCCGGGGCCGTACACGTTCGCCGCGCGCGTGAACACGACGGGGAATTGGTAGGTCTGGAAATAGGTTTTGAGACTCATGTCGCCCGCGGCGCGGGAGACGGCGTAGGGCGTGGAGGGATTGAACGGGCAATTCTCCTTCACCCAGCCTTCCGTGGAGCCGTAGACCTCCGGCGTCGTCACATGGACGTAGCGGTCGAGAAAATCGAGCCGGCGCAGGCGTTCATGCAGGCGCACGGTGGAGACGACGTTCGTCATCATCCAGTGATCGGGATTGAGCCAGCTTTCGCCGACCATGCTCTGCGCGGCGAAATTCACCACATGGCTCGGCCGCTCGGCCTTCATCAGCGCATCGAGCGCGTCGAGATCGTGGTTGAGATCGATCTGCTGGAAGCGGACCTTGCCGTCGCGCTTAGCCCACTTGTAGGGCAGCAGCGCCTCGTGCGGCTCGCCCGAGCGGCTTGTCGCTAAAACGTCATAGCCCTTGGCGGCCAGGAAATCGCAAAAGCTGGCGCCGGAGAAGGAATTGGAGCCCAGCACGAGAAAGCGCGCATTGGCGCTCATGTAGCGGAATTCTCCGCCGTGATGCGCAGACGGTTTTCCCAGAGCCATTGCATCAGCATGTGGCCGATGATGAGCTGCATGTCCTCGGCGATCTGCATGTCATCGACCGGGAAGTGCAGCGCGTGGTCCGCCAGGGCCTTGGCCTTGCCGCCAGTATAGCCGAGCACGGCGTAGGAGGTGACGCCGATCTCGCGTGCGGCTTCCAGCACCCTGAGGATGTTCGCCGAGTTGCCCGAGCCGGAGAACACGATCAGCACGTCGCCTTCGTTCGCCAGTTCGCGCAGCTGAATTT
Organism: Hyphomonadaceae bacterium; assembly: GCA_050246435.1. Lineage (GTDB taxonomy): Bacteria > Pseudomonadota > Alphaproteobacteria > Caulobacterales > Aquidulcibacteraceae > JAKFWI01. The sequence goes on along the minus strand of JBFWWB010000099.1, from coordinate 1,698 downwards.
CGAAGATGCGGTCGTACCCTTCGTCGTTGGCGAGGCAGGTGAGCACGGCGGGGTTGGCCGGCAGCGCGATCACGCGCAGCGCCTTGCCCGGGTTTTTCGCGACGCCGTAAAGGAAATCGTTGGCGAGGTGCACGGCGTTGCCGGCGCTGCCGCCATTGCCCGCCAGGAACACCTGCTTGCGCGTGCGCGTGCACTCCGCGAGCTTCGCCGCCAGCGGCGCCAGCTGCGACCAGTCGAACGAGCGCGCGAGGGCGGCCAGGCGATCGGCGTAGTGCGTGAAATGGAGCGTCGCGTCGGTCAGCGTGCTGGCGGCGGCGGGCGTGGGAATAACGACATTCACGCCGCATTCTCCCGTACTTCGGCGACTTGGGTTTGCATCCAGCGCAGATTGTAGAAGCGGTCCTCGTCCTTGAGCGCGCCCTGGCGGTAGAGCCCGGCGATCTCGCGGATCGCGTCGCGCACGGATTTCTTCGGCCGGAAGCCGGTGGCCAGCAGGCGGTCCGAATTCACCCGGTAAGAACGGGGATCGTTGGACGGCGTGACGACGATGTCGGCGTCGGCCTCTTCCTGCACCATGCGGGCGATCTCGATGATCGAGATGTTCTCGAAGCCGGCATTGAAGATGCCGGTGTGCTGGGGATGGTCGAGCAGGAAGAGGTAGAGATCGGTGATGTCGTCGATATGGATGTTGGGGCGCGTCTGGTCGCCGCCGAACACGGTGATGCGGCCCTTCTCCAGCGCCTGCATTGTCAGCATGTTGACCGACACATCGAGCCGCATGCGCGGGGAGTAGCCGCACACCGTGGCGGGGCGCACGATCTGCACGGTCATGTCGTCCTTGTAGGACAGCACAATCCGTTCGCCGCACATTTTGGTTTTGTTGTATTCCGAAATCGGCAGCAGCTCGAGATCCTCGGTGACCTGCTCTTCCTCCTTCACACCATAGACCGAGCCGGACGAGGCGTAGATGAAGCGCTTAATGCCCGCGCGGGCCGCGCGATCGCACAGCTGCATGGTGGCGAGGCAGCTGATCTCCCAGGTGAGCTTGGGATCGAGATCGCCGCAGGGATCGTTCGCCACGCTGGAAAGATGGATAATGGCGTCGACGCCGGTGAGGTCGATCGCATCGGGATTGCGCACGTCCCCGCGCACGACGCGGAGGTTCGGGTGCGGGCGCAGCATGTCGCCGAACCATTGGATGTCGAACGCGGTGACCTTGTGCCCGCGCTCAAGCAATTTGGGGGTCAGAACGCTGCCCTTGTAGCCGCACGCACCCGTTACAAATACGTGCATTTACAATCCTCCACCCAAAGCGGCCAACGGCGCTCCGCGCCCTCCGGCGCAAGCCTTCGCCATCCCCACGCGTCCCCCTTCGGAATTATCGGCCCGCCGGAGGGATTGCAATAGAGCGCCCCAGGGCGCCCGCTTGGCGTTCATTTTGCGGCGAAATGCGCGGCGGCGACCTCCGCGCAGAGCGCGGCCATGGGCGTGAAGCGCCAATCGATCGTTCGGCGCAGCTTTTCGCTCGACAAGGCGGTGTTGAGGGGACGCTTTTCGGCGAAATTCAGATCGTGCAGGCGGCAGGGGGTGATCTCGATCACCAGATCGTCGCGGTGCGCGCGCGCCGCGTCATACAGCAGGTTCATCAGATCGATCCGGCTCAGCGCCTCGGGCGCCGCCACATGGAACAGCCCCTGC
>JBFWWB010000098.1:0-10888 GCA_050246435.1 Hyphomonadaceae bacterium | reverse complement strand
GCGCATCATCTGCGCGCCCAGGCCGCGATTACGGTCCTCCGGCGCGCCGATCCAGATGTCGATGGCGCGGAGATTATCCGCGCAATCGCCCCAGTAACGCGTCGGCTCGCGAAACGGATCGATAACCTGCAGCGCGCCGATCGGGCGGCCCTCCTCCTCGGCGACGAGATAGAAGGAAACGTCCGAACTGGCGGCGATCTCCGCCGGCCAATCAATGCCGTCGAAAGCCGTTTCAGCCTCCGGGTCGTCGGTGGTGCAGGCGATCACGTCGGGATCCTTGTCCCAGCGCCGGAGCGTGGGAACATCGGCGAGCACAGCGGGCCGCAGGCGGATCATCGTCTCTGCGTCATTCCGGGGCGCGCGGAGCGCGAGCCCGGAATCCAGGCGACCATCGAACTCCCCTGGATTCCGGGTCCGGCTGACGCCGGCCCGGAATGACGGGGTGAGGCTACGGAACGACGCTTGCGTAAAGATCGAGCCATTGGGGATTGCGCTCCTCGATGAGTCGTAGCTTCCACGCGCGCCGCCAACCTTTGAGCTGGGTCTCGCGCCTGATTGCGCTCGCCATGTCGCCGTGCGGCTCGAACCACACGAGAGTCTTGCATCCATAGCGCTTGGTGAACCCTTCTTCCTTGCCGGCGCGATGCAGATGAATGCGGGTCGGCAAGTCGCTGGTGACGCCAATATAGATTGTGCCGTTGCGCTGGCTGGCCATGATATAGACCGCGATGAAATCATAGCGGGCCATGCCGGCTCTGCGTCATTCCGGAAGCCGCGCAGCGGCTGCCCGGAATCCAGGAGACGTCGCGCTCCGCCCGCTCCTGGATTCCGGGTCTTCGCGGCGAAGCCGCTCCGCCCGGAATGACGCGCTCACCTCACGCTGCTTTGGCGATATTGGCGACGCACGTCTCGAACGCCCATTCGATCCAAGGGATCAACGCCTCGACGTCGCCCTTCTCGATCGTGGCGGCGCACCAGATGCGCAGGCCCGGCGGCGCCGAGCGGTAGGACGCAGCGTCCAGCGCCACGCCTTCCTTCTCGAGCAGATCGGCGAGCTGCTTGGCGAACGCGGCCTGGCCATCCGGCGGCAGCGACGTGACGCGCGAGTCCACGACCTTCAGGCACACGCCCGTATTGGTCCATGTCGCCTTGTCGCCCGCGAGCGGGGCGATCCACGGCGTCTTCTCGGCCCAATCATAGAGCGCCTTGGCGTTGGCGTCGGCGCGCGCGTGCAGCGCCTTCAAGCCGCCGATGCTTTCGCCCCATTTGAGCGCATCGAGATAATCCTCGGTGGCCAGCAGCGAGGGCGTGTTGATCGTCGCGCCTTCGAACAGCTCGTTGTCGAGCTTGCCTTTCTTGGTCATGCGGAAAATCTTCGGCAGCGGGCGATCCGGCGTGAAGCTTTCCAGCCGCGCCACCGCGCGCGGCGACAGGATCAGCATGCCGTGGGCGGCTTCCCCGCCCATCACCTTCTGCCAGGAGAAGGTGATCACGTCGCACTTGCTCCAGTCGATGTCCTGGGCGAACGCCGCGCTGGTGGCGTCATTGATCGTGAGCCCTTCGCGGTCGGCCGCGATCCAATCGAAATTCGGGATTTTCGCGCCCGATGTCGTGCCGTTTTGCGTGAAGATGATGTCGGCGTTCTTGCGCGCTTTCTTGAAATCCGGCAGCGCGCCATAGGGCCGCGACACATGGATTTGGCAATCGGCGAGCTTCAGCTGCTCGGCCGCGTCCGTCACCCATTCCTCGCCGAAGCTTTCCCAGGCGAACACGTCGACGGGCCGCGGGCCCAGCATCGACCACATCGCCATTTCCACCGCGCCCGTATCGGAGGCCGGCACGATGGCGATCTTGAAATCGGCGGGCACGCCCAGCAGCGCGCGCGTGCGGTCGATCGCTTCCTTGAGCTTGCCCTTGCCGGCCTTGGAGCGGTGCGAACGGCCGAGTGCTGCGCCTTCCAAACCTTGGAGGCTCCAGCCGGGGCGTTTTTTGGTGGGGCCCGAAGAGAAACGGGCGTCAGCCGGCTTCTTGGCCGGTTTGGCAGGTGTCGTCACGATGTACTCCCATCCTTACAGATGGGTCGCCCGCCGTTGGGAGCGGGTGGCCCGGGCGGGAAATGGCGCCGTTCGCGCCGGGACGCAAGAGGCGCCCGCCCTATTCGGTCACTGCAGCGCGGGCGGCAGCTCCAGCACGCGCACGACCTCGCCGCCCTCCTCCGTGGGCGCATCGAGATCGAAGACGAGGATTTCGGCCGCCTCGTCGAACGCCGGCCCGGGCGCTGCGGCGGGCGCGGGCTCGGCGATCACCGCGAACGGCGCATCCAGCACCGGCTGCGGCGCGGGCAGGCGCACGACCTCCACCGGGGCCGGCGGCTTGGCGCCGATCGCCTCGTCCAACTCGCCGCGCAGATACACCGCCGTCGGCGCGAACAGCCGCACGCTCGATAGGGTCTGGCGCATGCGCGCCTGGCCGCCGCGCGCGGAAGCCTGCAGGCCGCGCACCTCCGCCTGCCCCAAACGATCGCACCAATAGGGCGCGAGATCGGCGAAGGAAGAGCCCGTCACCGGATCCTCCGCCAGCCCCGCGCCGGGCGCGAAAAAGCGCGAGACGAAATCGTACGGCTTGCCTTCATCGGCGCGCGCGGTGACCGCGAGGCAGCCCGCCTTCGGCCCGCGCACCAGCTTCGCGATCGCTTCGATATCGGGCTTCAAATTGCGCACCGCGTCTTCCGAGGGCAGCACGACATTGGCGTATTCGCCGACGAACGCGTCTTCGAAATTCACCCCGCCCAGCGCATGCGCCAGCGCCGCCGGCGGCTCCCACGCCGCGCGCGGGCGCTTCGGCAGATCGAGCGTGAATTCGCCGGGCGCAGCGCCTTTGCGCACCACCAGCGGGCCGGAAGCGGTGTCGAACACCGCCATGTCGAGCTCCGGCTCAACTTCGGAAAGCAGCACCGCGCCGGCCGCGAGCGTGGCGTGCCCGCCCAGCGCGATCTCGCCCTCCGCCGTGAAGCAGCGCAGCTCGTAATTGCCCTTGAGCCCGATCGATTTGAAGAAGGCGGTTTCCGTGCAGCCGTTCTCCGCAGCGATCTGGCGCATCAGGGAATCGGCCGGCCATTCCTCGACCGGCGCCACGCCGGTGGTGGCGCCCGCAAACGCGCGCTCGGAAAAGGCGTCGACCAGCCAGAGGCGGATGGGCTTATCCATGCGGAATGCTTACGGAAGGAAGCGATTCAACGCCAGCGGCTTCGCTTTTCGCGCCAGCCCGGGCAAGTCTCATTAACCCTCTTCGTCGAACAGCGCGCTTTGTTCCGGTCGCTGCGGTGGGGCTTTGCGGCCAAGGCGCTCGTAGGCTTTCGCGCAAGCCACGCGCCCACGCGGCGTGCGCATGATGAAGCCCTGCTGCATCAGATACGGCTCGATGATGTCTTCAATGGCGTCGCGCGCTTCGCTGAGCGCCGCGGCCAAGGTCTCCACGCCCACCGGGCCGCCGGAATACATCTCCACCAAAGCGGTCAGATAACGCCGATCGAGCATGTCGAGCCCGTCGCCGTCCACATCGAGCCGGCGCAGCGCGCCATCGGCGATCTTCGCATCGATCGCCTTCTCGCCGGCGAAGTCGCGCACCCGGCGCAGCAGCCGCACCGCCACGCGCGGCGTGCCGCGCGCTCTTTTTGCGACTTCCATCGCGCCTTCGCGCGTCATCGGCGCGTTCAGCTTTTCGGCGGCGCGCACGACGATGCCGGTCAATTCCTCCGGCGAATAGAAATCGAGCCGCACCGGGATGCCGAAGCGATCGCGCAGCGGCGTGCCGAGCAGACCGGCGCGGGTCGTGGCGCCCACCAACGTGAAGGGCGAAAGATCGATGCGCACGCTGCGCGCGCTGGGCCCCTCTCCGATGATGAGGTCGAGCGCATAATCCTCCATCGCAGGATAGAGGATTTCCTCCACCGCCGGCGCCAGGCGATGGATTTCGTCGATGAACAATACGTCGCGCGGTTCGAGATTGGTGAGCAAAGCGGCCAGATCGCCCGCCTTGGCGATCACGGGGCCGGAGGTGGAGCGGAAGCCCACGCCCAGTTCGCGCGCGATGATCTGGGCGAGCGTCGTCTTGCCGAGGCCCGGAGGCCCGAACAGCAGCACATGATCCATCGCTTCGCCGCGCCCGCGCGCGCCGTCGACAAACACCTGCAGGTTCGCCTTCGGCGCAGCCTGACCGACGAATTCGGCAAACCCCGTCGGGCGCAGCGCGCGGCCTTCCGGCTCGCCCATCTGGCGGTCCGGGGAGACGATTCGTTCGGCGGAATCAGGCATTGCAGACGCATAGGCTGATTCGACGGAAAGGGCCGCCGCCCCGCCACCTATACCCGCCTGCGCGCGCGGCGTCAGGCGCGGCGACGGCCCGGCGGTTTCTCCACCGCTGCTAGCCGGGTTTGCAGCAGCACCAGCACGCTATCGGCCACGGGCAAAGACTGGACGGAGACAATACCGGCGTCGACCGCCACGTCCTCCCCGCTTTTGTGCATCAGATGCGCGCGGAGCCGCTGAACGGCGCCTGAATCCAGGCTTTCCGCGATCGCCTTCGCGATCAGGCGGCGCTCCTCCGGGCGCACGAGGTCGGCCAGATGCGCCCCCTGCAAATCCGCGCTCGTAAAACCGATAAGCGGCGCCAGGCGCTCTGCGTCCTGAATGATGCGCCCGCGGACATCGAGCACGAACTTCACCAAGCCGGCGCCGCGATCCCACAATTTATCCGCCGCCTCCACAATCCCCTTAAGATGATTGAGAAGAGCTTCGTCGCCGCGATCGTGGATGAGCGCCTGCACGCCATGAGCCGACTTGAACAGAACGACGTCCCTCGGGAAATAGGTTTCGCCATCCGGCCCCGGCAGATCGAGGCGAAAACTAGAGTCCGCGCCGGAATGCGCGGTGCGTTTCAGATATTGCTGAAACGTCCGCCCATGCACCGAGGGCAAGCATTCATCGGCCCGCCGCGCCGCCAAGCTTTCCGAGGCGTGGCCCAAAAGCGCCGCCGCGGCCGCGTTATGCGCTACAATCGCCAACGTTTGATCGAACAGGATCCAGCCGTCGCTTAACCGGCTGCCGACTTCCATCGGGTCGCCGTGGCGGCGATCAGCGTCCCGATCGGAGGCGGGCGCATCCATCGCGCTGAATCGCGCAGAAGACACCAGCACCAGGCGCTCGTGACCGTGATACGTGATCGCGATCGGGCGCTCCAGCGCTTCGCTTTGCCAACGTCCGACGTTGCGGATGAACTCACCGGCCGTAATCCGCAATCGATCAGTCATGCGACCTCGCAAAATACAAGAAACTCCAACTTTTCTTCCGTGCGGTTACGGCAATGCGTTATTCTTTTTTGAGATCGTTGGTCTTTCTGACCTTACGTATTTTTCGAAAAATGCGGGTTCGGCGCCAATCCCCGCGAAACGCGAAGAATGTGTCGATAACCACGATCCGCCACGATGCCTCAACGCTGACAAGCTCAGGAGTAGAGCGATGACCGTTGACGATGACAGTGCAGCAGAACTTCAGGCGCTTCGACGCGCGATCCGCGGTCTTCGCGCATGGGCCGATGAGCTTTCTCTTCCTTCGAGCATGGACCTCAAGGAAATGAGAGAATTTCTCGTGCTGGCGCAATTGTGCGCAGATCGTATTGCAAACGATGTGCAATCGTCGCGCAAACCTCGGCGGAAAGCGCTAGTCGCGGCATAAAACCGGCCCGTGCTCAAGGTTTTTGCGCAGCAATAGGCGCCGTCGGCGTCAATTTTATGAGCGACAGCGCTGAAGCGGCCGCCTGCTTGCGCCGTCCGGCGCGCGCACCTTCCAGCGCCGCTCGCCCTCACGCCTTCTTTGCCGCCGCGCACTTGCGCGGACTCGGCTGGCCTGTTCCAAGGCAGCCCAACAAATAGGCGGCGGGAGGGACAAATGAATTCAGCGCGCGCATTTTGGCGGCACATGGTTGTGGGCGCCGCAGCCTTAGGCGTCCTGGCGGTCCCGTCAGACGCGTGGGCGCAGAGCGCGGAGATCGAGCCCGCCAACGTCGCCTGGGTGCTCACCGCCAGCGCGCTGGTGCTGTTCATGACCTTGCCGGGCCTGGCGCTCTTCTATGGCGGCCTTGTGCGCATGAAGAACGTGCTGTCGACGATGATGCAATGCGTGGCGATCACCTGCGTCGTCTCGCTGCTGTGGCTCGCGGTCGGCTATTCGCTGGCGTTCGACGGCGATGCGCCCTGGATCGGCGGCCTGACGAAGGCGTTCCTGCCGCCGACTGCCGCTGAAGGCGCCATTTTCGGCTTGCCCGAGCCGGTGTTCTTTCTCTTCCAACTCACCTTCGCGGTGATCACGCCGGCGCTGATCGTCGGCGCCTTCGTGGAGCGGATCAAATTCCAGGCGGTTGTCGCGTTGAGCGCGCTGTGGCTGCTGCTCGTCTATGCGCCGGTGGCGCATTGGGTGTGGGGCGGCGGCTGGCTTGCCCAAAATGGCGTGCTGGACTTCGCCGGCGGCCTGGTCGTGCACGCCACGGCCGGCGCCTCCGCGCTGGTGATCGCCGCGATGTTGGGCCCACGCGACGGGTTTCCCGCCGCCACCCATCCCCCGCACAGCCCCGGCATGACGATGATCGGCGCCGGCATGTTGTGGGTCGGCTGGTACGGCTTCAACGGCGGCAGCGCGCTCGCCGCCAACGCCGACGCCGCCACCGCCATCATCGCCACGCACATGTCGGCTTCCGCCGCTGCGATCGCATGGTGCGCGATCGAATGGCTGCGCTTCAAGCGGCCGAGCCTCATCGGCGCCGTCACCGGCGCGGTGGCGGGCCTCGCCACGGTGACGCCGGCTTCTGGATTCATTGGGCCGCTGGGCGGCGCCGCGTTGGGCCTTGCCGGCGGCGTGGTGTGCTTCTTCGCAGTCGACATTGTGAAGCGCAAACTCAAGATCGACGACTCGCTCGACGTGTTCGCCGTGCACGGAGTCGGCGGTGTGCTGGGAACGCTGCTGCTGGCGGCGTTCTGCAGCGCGGAGGCCGGCGGCATCGGTTATCGCGAGGGCTATGATTTCAGCACGCAACTCGGCGCGCAGGCGCTCGGCGTCGCAGCGGTGCTGGGCTATTCTGCGATCGTCACAGCCCTGATCGTGCTGGCGGTAAAAGCCTTGCTTGGCCTGCGCGCCGCGGAGGAGCATATCCGCGACGGGCTCGACCTCTCCCACCACGGCGAACGCGCCCAGCCGGACACACCGTAAGGCTTAGCCGAAGCGCTTGAGCGCCCAGCCGGCGAGCGCGAGGATTTTGCCGTCTTGAAAATCGCGCTTGTCGAGCCGGTCGAGAAATTCCGTGCGCGCGATCTCGAAGCGCTGGATGTCTTCGCCCGGATCGACGCCGGCGGCGTCGGGCCGCACCAGGTCCTCGCTCGTCACCGGCGCATAGAACAGGTGCACGCGCTCGGTGGAATAGCCGGGCGCGGAGAAATAGACGGCGATCGGCTCCAGCTTGCCGGATGCGCTGTAACCGATCTCCTCCTCGATCTCGCGGCGGATGCAGGCTTCTGGCGTCTCGTCGCCGTCGATCTTGCCGGCGACCAGTTCGGTGAGCCAGGCGCCGCCGCGCTCATAGGCGGGAACGCGCAATTGCTCGGCGAGGATGAACACGTCGCGCTCGATGTCATGCACCAAGGCGGAAGCGGAGTCGGGGCGCGCGGCGATCTCGCGGTCGATCTCGATGCGCGCGCCGGCGAAGCTCGGCGCATCAAGCGTCACCCCGACGACCTTCAAGCGCCCCTCGTGCAGCGTGCGCCGCGCGCGCTCGGCGATGTCATCGCGTTTCATGGCGGCTCCGGGGTGCAGATCTTATCAGGGTGCGCGCGGCGCCGGAAGCTCGGCGCATCACCGATTCACTTCGCGCAACGCGGCGCGGATGAGTTCAGGCGCAGGGGGCTCATCCTCGAATGTCTTCATCGCGGCGGCGACCGCGCGCGCGGCGGAGGATTGATCGATGCCAAGATTGACGAGCGCGGAAACCGCATCGTTGCGCGGCGCGGCGATAGAGGCCGCCCCTTGCGCACGGCTGACCGCCGGCGCCGGCGCCATCGCCAGGAAACCGCGCGGCGGCGGCTTGCCGGCCAGCTCCTGCGCGATGCGCGCGGCGAGCTTCGGCCCCACGCCGTTGGCGCGCGCGATCGCAGCCTTGTCTTCCAGCGCCACCGCATCGACCAGTTCGCCGACGCTCAGCGCGTCGAGAATGTTGAGCGCCACCTTGGCGCCGACGCTCGGCACGCTTTGGAGATGCGTGAACCAAGCGCGCTCCTCTTCCGAAAGGAACCCAAAGAGGCGGATGGAATCCTCGCGCACATGCGTTTCCACATGCACCGTCACGCCCTCGCCCACCGAAAGCCGCATCAAGGTGCGCGCGCCGGCCTGAATCACGTAGCCGACGCCGTGCACGTCGATCAGCGCGCTGTCCTCGCCGATCGCGGCGGTCACGCCCTTCAGCAATCCGATCATGCGCCCGTCTTCCTCCGGAAGCCGCCATGGGCGGCGTGGCACAAGGCGATGGCGAGCGCATCCGCGGCGTCCGCGCTGACCGCGCCGGCCGCAGGCAACAGCCTGCGCACCATGAACGCAACCTGCTCCTTCTCAGCCTGGCCGTTGCCCACCAGCGCCTTCTTCACCACGGCCGGCGAATATTCCGCCACCGCCAGCCCCGCGCGCGCCGGCGCGATCAGGGCGGCGCCGCGGGCCTGGCCCAACGCAAGTGCTGCGCGCGGATTGGCGTTGACGTAGGTTTCCTCCACCGCCGCCTCGTCGGGAGCGTGGGCGGCGATCACGGCGCCCAGCTCGTCCAGCAGAACAAGCAGGCGCTCCGCCAAGCTTGCCCCGGTGGGCGGCTTGATCACGCCATGGGCGACGTAGGAGAGGCGCTGCCCGTCGGCCACGACCACGCCCCAGCCGCAGCGCTGCAGGCCGGGATCGATGCCGAGGAGACGCAAAGGGGCCATCGCCCTCTGCGTATGCGGATTCGGGGTTTACGAAACGTTCCGCCGCACCCCATTTCCGTTTAAAATGGCATGGTAGCGCCATGGCGCCTGCTGCGAGGATTGATGATTAGCGACCAGGCGGCTTCCACTGCCATTGGCATTCTCGTCTTTCTTTATTTGGGGTCGCTGCTGCTGGTGGCGGGCCATCTGAGGCGCAACCATGCGGACGTTTGGGATTCGCTGTACAAACCCAGTCTTTTGAACTGGTCGGTCCTCTCCAGCTTCAAATTGGGCCGATACGCGCTATTCAGTGGCGCGTATGTCCATTTGAACGACAAAATGCTGAGCCGCCTTATTCTCAGCGCCCGGGCGATAACAATTCTTATGGTGTTGGCGATGGCGGCTTGGCTCCTTCACCGGCAACTGTGATTGCTACAACGCTCGCTTGCGGACACGCCCCAGAGCAAAGCCGGCGATCAGCGCGGCGGCCAGAAACAGCCCATCCGTGAGCGACAGGCCCAGCAGCGTGGCGGGCTCGGCGCGGCCGCTGGCGCCGGCGAGATCGGCGCCGGTCATCCGCGTCATCGCCGCGATCTGCGGCAAACCATAGACGCAGATTTCGCCGCCGGGCGCCGCGCAGAAGCGCTCGGCCGGACATTGGGTGAGGATTGTCTGCGGCGCGCCTTCGCCACAGCGCATTCCGGCGGACTTGAGCACCGTGAGCGCGGCGTCCGAAAATTTGGTGAGCAGCTCGGGCATGGGGGCTTCCCTCCCGCCCAACTAACGCGCCAGCTGCGCACCCGGCCTCCTCACCTTTGCGCGATCAGCCGGCGAGCCTCGCCAATTCCTCCGCGCTCACCGCTTCGTTGGAATAGACGTTCTGCACGTCGTCCAGGTCTTCCAGTGTGGCGAGCATCTTCATCAGGGCGTGCGCGGCGTCGCCGGAGACCGGCGCTTCGTTGAGCGCGCTCCAGACGAATTTCGCGCTTTTCGGTTCGCCATATCGCTGCGAGAGCGCGGCGGCGACGTCCACCAGATCGCCGAGCGCGCAGATGATGACGTGCTCTTCCTCCTCGACCGCGCAATCCTCCGCCCCCGCCTCGATCGCGGCTTCGAGCATCGCATCCTCGCCGGCCGCGGTTAGCGGGTAGCGGATTTCGCCGACATGGGCGAAGCCGAACGAAACGGAATTGGTTTCGCCTAGATTGCCGCCATTCTTGGCGAAGGCGGCGCGCACATCGCCCGCTGTGCGGTTGCGGTTGTCGGTCAGGCATTCGACGATCACGCCGACGCCGCCGGGCCCGAAGCCTTCGTAGCGCACCTCGTCCAGCTGCTCGTCATTGCCCCCGGCGCCGCGGTCGACGGCGCGCTGGATATTGTCCTTCGGCATGCTGACCGCACGCGCCGCCGCCATCGCGCGGTAAAGCCGCGGATTGCTGTTCGGATCGCTTCCGCCCAATTTCACCGCCGCCTGGATTTCGCGCGCCAGTTTCGTGAACGCGGCCGCCCGGCGCTTATCCTGCGCGCCCTTGCGATGCATGATGTTGGCGAATTTGGAATGCCCGGCCATCTATCTTGAGGTTCCTCCACTTGCTAACACCGCGCCGTGTCACATGCGTCTCTCTCTGGCCATCTCAAACGAATCAGGATCGATTCGTTTGTGAGGGGGTCAATGAGGAAAGTGCGATGTCACGAGCCCAGTACTTCGTTACCAATCAAAATAGCCAGTGGCATATCATATTCGACGGCACACGGTACGAACCTTACTCCACGCAAAAACTGGCTATCAGAACAGCTGTCGACGCCGCACACAAGGCTGGAGCCGAAGGCCATGACGCGCAGGTCCTTGTGCAAGGAACGGACTCCAAATTCCGAACCGAGTGGACATATGGGAACGAT